>NZ_CP025030.1:3977865-4283855 GCF_002812705.1 Achromobacter spanius
TGCTGCAAGCGCGGCCGACGGGCGTGCATGTGCGGCTGCTGGCCAGCGGCGCGCGCTACAACCACGACCAGCAGGAAGGCGACGGCTTGCAGACCGGCATTGGTGAATTCGCGGAGGGCCTGTGGCGCCAGGCGGCCGTGGGGCCGGAAGACATGGATGTGGTCAGCGTGTACGACGACTATCCGGCGATGGCGCTGGCGCAGTTGTGCGACCTGGGCTTTGCGGGCACGGACGACATGCCGGGCTTCATCGCCCGCCGCATCGCCACGCGCGACCTGCCCGTGAACACGGCGGGCGGCCAATTGTCGGCGGGCCAGGCGGGTACGGCGGGCGGCATGCACGGGTTGGTCGAGGTGGCGCGGCAACTGTTGGGCCAGGCACAGGGGCGGCAGTTGCAGGGTGCTCGGCACGGCGTCGTCACGGGATACGGCATGGTGCAACTGCGCTACGGCATGTGCGCCAACGCGGCGGTGCTGCGCCGGGAGGAATCATGAGTCTGCATGTGGATCAATGCCGCGCCTGCGGCCACCGCGTTTATCCCGCCCGCCTGTGGTGCCCGGCTTGCGGACACGATGAGGCGCAGCCGGTAGGGGTGGAGGAAGGCGAATTGCTGGCCTGGACGGTGATGCCGGACAAGGGCAGGGCGCCGCAGCCCGGTTCCAGATCTGACTCCCCTGATCCCCCTGGCTCGCTTGATTCCGCTAATCCCCCCGGCCCCTCTGACCCCGGGCCGGTCATCATCGCGACGGTACGCGCAGTGCCCGTCGGGCCGATGCTGGTGGTGCGGCTGCTAGCGCCGCCTTCGCATATCGGCCAGCGCTTGCGTCTGTTCGAGCGCCAGGTGTCGGGCCGCGCGCTGCCGTGGGCGGAGCCGCTGCCGGACCAGACCCGTCAAGCCGAACCTTGAAGCCTGCGCTTTGAAGCCGAACCCGAACCGCCCAGCCGCTTCACTGCGCCGCGCGGATCGATTCCAGCCGTTGCGCCAATGACGCGGTGGACAATTCGCCCACGCGCATGTCCACCAAGCGGCCCTGGGCGTCCAGGAACAAGGTGGCGGGCAGGCCGCGATTGCTGAATTTGCGCGACGCCTCGCCCGCCGGGTCGATCAGTACGTTCCGCAAGCCGGGCGCGTGCTGGTTCAGGAATTGCGTCACGTCGCCCGGCGCTTCCGCCTGGTTCAGGAAGACGAAGTTGACGTCGGGATTGGCGGCCTGCGCGGCGGCAAACGCCGGCATTTCGCGGCGGCACGGCGGGCACCAGCTTGCCCACAGATTGATCACGGTGGGCTTGCCCTGAAAGGCGGATAGCGCGGCGGGGGCGCCGTCCACGTCCTGTACCGCCAAGGCAGCCAGTTCGGGCTGCGGCTGCGGCGTGGACGCCAGCCAGCGTCCGCCGCCCAGCCAGGCGGCGCTGGCCAGTGCCAAGGCGCCTAGCAAGGCCACGCGAGGGGCGCGGTGCCGGATCACGACGGCAATCGCATAGACCCAGGCAGCGGCCAGCCCGGCCAGGCCGCTCCAGCCGCCGTCGCGCAGGTCCAGCATCTTGATCGGGTCGGGCAGGTAGTGGTCGCGGTACTGCCAGACGAAGGCGACGCGCGCGGCCAGCAAGCCGATGATCAGCGCCCGCCACAACACGGTGCTCAGGCGGGCCGCGTCCTCGCGCTGCCGATTCAACAGGCGCGCCGCCAACACGCCGACCAGGGCGGCGGCGATCAAAATCGCCAATTCAGTGGGAAATACCAGCGGGCCGATACGGATGGCAGGATTCATTGTCCGCCCTCGGCGGTGGCCGTAGACATCCATGCTTGCGCCCGCTTGATGAGGGTTCCCGCGCGGTCCTTGATATTGAATTCCATGTTCGCTTCCCGGATGAAGCCGGCAAGCCTAGCATGGCGCGCGGCCAGGGTCGGGCCGCTTTCCGGCACGGTCCTGTAGTAACGCTAAAATGGCGGCTCGCGGCTGGCTATCCAGCCCTTTTTGCATTGTTTTCTGCATTCCCCTTCTTCTGCCTCGCGCATCCATCACCATGAAAAAACTGACTGCTGTTTTCCTCGTGTCCGCGACCACGTTGCTGACCGCCTGCGGCCCCAGCGACGACGCTAAGCCGACCGCTGGCGCCCAGGCGCCGGCCGCCGCCAGGAAGGTGGTGGTGGGCCTGGATGACAACTTCCCGCCCATGGGCTTTCGCGACGCCAGCAACCAGATCGTCGGTTTCGACATCGACATGGCCAAGGAAGCCAGCAAGCGCCTGGGCATGGAAGTGGAATTCAAGCCCATCGACTGGAGCGCCAAGGAAGCCGAACTCAACGGCAAGCGCGTCGACGTCCTCTGGAACGGCCTGACCATCACTGAAGAGCGCAAGAAGAACATCAGCTTCACCGCGCCCTACATGGCCAACCACCAGATCATCATCGTGGGCACCGCCTCGCCCGTGAAGGTCAAGAACGACCTGGCCGGCAAGACCATCGGCGCCCAGGACGGCAGCAGCGCCACCGACGCCATCGCCCGTGACCCCGTGGCCGCCCAGATCAAGGAAGTGAAGAAGTTCGGCGACAACGTCACCGCACTGATGGACCTGGCCGCCGGCCGCCTGGACGCGATTGTGGTGGACGAAGTGGTGGGCCGCTACCTGATCAGCAAGCGCGCCGGCGAATACCGCGTGCTGGAAGAGAACTTCGGCACCGAAGACTACGGCGTGGGCGTGCGCAAGGACGACACCGAATTGCTGGGCCAGTTGGACAAGACGCTGGATTCCATGAAGCAGGACGGCACCGCCGGGCGCATCGCCACCCAGTGGTTCGGCGCCAACATCATCAAGTAAGCGGCGCGCGAACTTTCTTCAATGGACTACGTACTCTCTCTGTTGGGGCCGATGGCGGAAGGCGCGAAAGTGACCTTGACGCTGTTCTTCATCACGCTGGCCCTGGCGGTGCCCCTGGGCCTGGTGCTGGCGCTGGCGCGCATTTCGAAGTGGCCGCTGCTCAGCAACCTGGTCAACGGCTATATCTGGCTGATGCGCGGCACGCCGCTCATGCTGCAGATGCTGTTCATCTACTTCGCGCTGCCGTTCGTGCCGGTGGTGGGCGTGCGGCTGCCGGACTTTCCGGCGGCCGTGGTGGCCTTCGCGCTGAACTACGCGGCGTATTTCGCCGAGATCTTCCGTGCGGGCATCCAGTCGGTGGACCGTGGCCAGTACGAAGGCAGCAAGGTGCTGGGCATGACCTATCTGCAAACGCTGCGCCGCATCGTCCTGCCGCAGATGGTGCAGCGGGTGCTGCCGCCGATGAGCAACGAAACCATCACGCTGGTCAAGGACACCTCGCTGATCTACGTGCTGGCGCTGAACGACATCCTGCGCACCGCGCGCGGCATCGTCCAGCGTGATTTCACCACCACGCCGTTCCTGGTGGCCGCGGCCTTTTATCTGCTCATGACGCTTGTCCTGACGTGGTTCTTCCAGCACATGGAAAAGCGCTATGCCAAATATGACCAATAACCCGCCGACAGCCGCCGTCGCGCCGACGGGCCGACCCGTCATGATCCAGGCCAGCGCCATCAGCAAGTCGTTCGGCGCGAACCGCGTGCTGGACAAGGTGTCGCTGACGCTCGAACAGGGCGAAGTGGTGGCGGTGATTGGCCCGTCCGGCTCGGGCAAGAGCACGTTCCTGCGTTGCCTGAACCACCTTGAAACCATCGATGAAGGCAGTATCGAAGTCGAAGGTGAAATGATGGCGCGCGCCGGTGACGACGGCCGCAGCCACTACGCCAGCGATGGCGACGTGCGCCGCATCTGCCGCAAGATGGGCATGGTGTTTCAGTCGTTCAACCTGTTCCCGCACATGACGGTGCTGCAAAACATCATTGAAGCGCCGATCACCGTCAAGGGCATGTCCAAGGCGCAGGTCATCCCCAAGGCGGAAGAACTGCTGCGCAAGGTTGGCCTGCTGAACAAGCGCGACAACTATCCCACGCGCCTGTCGGGCGGCCAGAAACAGCGCGTGGCGATTGCCCGCGCGTTGGCGATGGAGCCCGACATCATGCTGTTCGACGAACCCACGTCCGCGCTGGACCCGGAGCTGACCGGCGAAGTGCTGCGCACCATGAAGCAGTTGGCCGACGAACGCATGACCATGCTGGTCGTCACGCACGAAATGGGTTTTGCGCGCGAAGTGGCGCATCGCGTCATCTTCATGGACGAAGGCCGCATTGTCGAGGAAGCCCCGTCGGCGGACTTCTTCCGCGCGCCGCAACAGGCGCGCACCCGGGAATTCCTGGCGCACATGCTTTAAGGCCGCTGGGGTAATAGGGCAATACGGCAATAGGGCAAAAGAGGGCCATGCCGGCGCGCAATTTCATGAGAAATTGACGCGCCGGTTTCCATAATGGCGGGGACGACGTTGTTTTAATTCCTCTCCGCCTGACATTCCATGCCCCTTCGGTTTCCGTTTTTTGAGCGCCGCGCCTACCCCGGCTGGCTGATATTGCTGTGCCTGGCCGTATGGCTGGCGGCCCTGGCCTGGGCGCGCTGGCTGACCCTGCCAGACGAAGGGCGCTACGCCGGGGTGGCCTGGGAAATGCTGCGCAGCCATTCGCACATGGTGCCGCTGTTGGACGGCATGCCGTACTTTCACAAGCCTCCACTGTATTACTGGCTGGCGCAGATCAGCTATGCGCTCTTTGGCGTGCATGAATTCAGCGCGCGCCTGCCGTCGTTGCTGGGCGCGTGGAGCGCGGGTGCGGGCGTATACGCCTTCGTGTCGCGCTACCGCAATGTGGCGCAGGCGCGCTGGTCGGTCGTGATCTTGGGGCTGACGCCCTTGTTCTTTGGCGCCGCACAGTTCGCCAACATGGACATGCTGGTGGCCAGCATGATCACGCTATGCATCCTGGCTGCCGCCGACACCGCCTTGCGGCGCGGCGAAGGGCGGCCATTTCGCGCCATGTCGATCGCAACCGGTGTCTTGGCCGCGCTGGCCGTGTTGGCGAAGGGGCTGATCGGTCTAGCCTTGCCCGGCGCCATTGTGTTGGCCTGGTTGCTGCTGCGGCGCGACTGGCGCGGCATGCGGGCTTTGCTGTGGGTGCCGGCCTTGCTGGCGTTCGCCGTGGTTGCCGTGCCTTGGTTTGCGTTGATGCAGATGAAGTTTCCCGGCTTCTACCATTACTTCTTCGTCTACCAGCACTTCGAACGCTTCGCGCAAAGCGGCTTCAACAACGCGCAGCCGATCTGGTTCTATGTGCCGATCGTGCTGGGCCTGGCCTTGCCGTGGTCCCTCTGGGGCGTGGCGATTTTTACCCGCGCGTTCTGGCGCGAGGCCGATCCGCAGGGGCTGCGCCGCTTGATGGCGATCTGGATTGCGGTGGTGATGGTGTTCTTTTCCATCCCGCAATCGAAGCTGATCGGTTATGTGCTGCCGGTGTTTCCGCCGCTGGCTTTCCTGATCAGTGAGCGTATCGCGCCCGCCTGGGCCGCGGGCAAGCGGCGGGGCGCAAGCATTGCCATCGTGGTGGCAGCCGTCATCTGCCTTGGGGCAATCATCGCGGCGTCATTCAACCCGCGTGGCAGCGCCGGCCCAACCATGAAAAGCCTGCGTGGCGACATGCGGCCGCAAGACACGCAGGTCGCGCTGCATGCCTTGCCCTTCGATCTGGGTTTCTACACGCAGGCGTCCGCGCCTGCCTGGATCGTCGACAACTGGAACGACCCCGAGGTTCCCACGCGCGACAACTGGCGCAAGGAACTGTACGACGCGGCCAAGTTCGACCCCGCCGCCGGTAAACGGGTATTGATCCAGAACGAAGATTTGACCGCGCGGCTTTGCGCATCGGCCGACGGTACGCGCTTCTGGATCTGGGGCCGCGACGATGACGCCGGGCGGTACCCCGCGATCAATGGCGTGGCGCCGCGCTTGCCGGGCGCCACGCGCGCGGTGTGGCGGCTGGATGTTGATACCGCTTTCCGTCAACGGATGTGCGGCGGTGTGCGTTAAGCGGCAGTGCTCGATTATCGGCACGGATAGGCGGCACCGATTGCCGACACCGACTGTCGACACCGCCTATCAGCAATAGAAAAAGCCGGCAGCCCTTCAAAGGCTGCCGGCTTTTTTTTGTGCTGGCGGCAAACGCCGCCAAGCGGTGACGCTTAGCCGATCGAGGCCAGCACCTGGTTCAGCGTGGCGCTGGGGCGCATGGCCTGGCTGGCCAGTGCTTCGTTCGGCTGGTAGTAGCCGCCGATATCCACCGGCTTGCCTTGCGCGGCCTTCAGTTCTTCGACGATCTTGGCTTCGTTTTCAGCAAACGCGCCCGCCGCGCCGGCAAACTGCGCGGCCAGGGCGCGGTCGTCGGTTTGCGCGGCCACGGCCTGGGCCCAGTACATGGCCAGGTAGAAGTGGCTGCCACGGTTGTCCAGGCCGCCGACCTTGCGGTCCGGCGACTTGTTTTCGTCCAGGAACTTGGCGGTTGCCTGATCCAGCGTCTTGGCCAGGATCTGGGCGGTCGGATTCTTGTACGCACGGCCCAGGTGGTCCAGGGATTCGGCCAGCGCCATGAATTCGCCCAGCGAATCCCAGCGCAGGAAGCCTTCTTCCAGGAACTGCTGCACGTGCTTGGGGGCCGAGCCGCCCGCGCCCGTTTCGAACAGGCCGCCACCGGCAACCAGCGGAACGATCGACAGCATCTTGGCGCTGGTGCCCAGCTCCATGATGGGGAACAGGTCGGTCAGGTAGTCGCGCAGCACGTTGCCGGTCACCGAGATGGTGTCCAGGCCTTCGCGGATACGCTTGACCGAGAACTTGGTCGCTTCAACCGGATCCATGATGCGCAGGTCCAGGCCGCTGGTGTCGTGGTCGTTCAGGTACTGCTTGACCTTGGCGATGACCTGGGCGTCGTGGGCGCGCTTTTCGTCCAGCCAGAAGACGGCGGGCGTCTTGCTGGCGCGGGCGCGGGTAACGGCCAACTTGACCCAATCCTGGATGGCGGCGTCCTTGGTCTGGCACATGCGCCAGAGGTCGCCCGCTTCCACGGCTTGTTCCAGCAGAACCTTGCCCGACGCGTCGGTAACGCGCACGGTGCCCGATGCCGGGACGACGAAGGTCTTGTTGTGCGAACCGTATTCTTCGGCGGCTTGCGCCATCAGGCCGACGTTGGGCACGCTGCCCATCGTGACCGGATTGAAGGCGCCGTTCTTCTTGCAGTCGTCGATGACGGCCTGGTAGACGCCGGCGTAGCTGCGGTCAGGAATGACGGCCTTGGTGTCTTGCAGATTGCCTTCGGCGTTCCACATCTTGCCCGAGTCGCGGATCATGGCGGGCATGGACGCATCGACGATGACGTCGCTGGGCACATGCAGGTTGGTGATGCCCTTGTCGGAATTCACCATCGCCAGTTGCGGCAGGGTCTTGTAGGCGGCGTCGATGTCGGCCGTGATCGCGGCTTGCTGGTCGGCCGGCAACGATTGGATCTTGGCGTACAGGTCGCCAATACCGTTGTTGGGGTCGAAACCGGCTTGCTTGAGCACGGCGGCGTGCTTGGCCAGCACGTCCTTGTAGAACACGGACACGACGTGGCCGAAGATGACCGGGTCGGACACCTTCATCATCGTGGCCTTCAGGTGCACCGAGAACAGCACGCCGGTGGTCTTGGCGTCGTCGATCTGGGCTTGCAGGAAGGACTTCAGCTTGGCGGTCGACAGCACGGCGGCGTCGATGATCTCGCCGGCCTTGACCGGGGTCTTTTCCTTCAGGATCGTCTTCGTGCCGTCAGCGGCGGTCAGTTCGATCTTGACGTCCCCGGCGTCGGCGATCAGCGCCGACTTCTCGGTGCCGTAGAAATCGCCATCGGACATGTGGGCCACGTGCGACTTCGAATCAGCCGACCAGGCGCCCATCTTGTGCGGGTGCTTGCGGGCGTAGTTCTTCACCGACAGCGGCGCGCGGCGGTCGGAGTTGCCTTCGCGCAGGACCGGGTTCACGGCGCTGCCCTTGACCTTGTCGTAGCGGGACTTGACGTCGCGCTCGGTGTCGTTGGCGGGGGCGTCCGGGTAGTCGGGCAGCTTGTAGCCTTGCTCTTGCAGTTCCTTGATGGCCGCCTTCAGTTGGGGCATCGAGGCGCTGATGTTCGGCAGCTTGATGATGTTGGCTTCGGGCTTGACCGCCAGCGCGCCCAGTTCAGCCAGGGCGTCGGACAGCTTCTGGCCGTCTTCCAGGTAGTCGGGGAAGAGGGCGATGATGCGGCCGGCCAGGGAGATGTCGCGCGTCTCGACCGTGATGCCCGCGGGCTTGGCGAATGCCTGGACGATGGGCAGCAACGAACGGGTTGCAAGCGCCGGCGCTTCATCGGTGAGGGTATAGATAATCTTCGGAGTAAGAGACATGATCCTTGAATCTGTTCGGCGCATAGCGCTTTCGGCGCAAACCCGAACATGCTAAGCGGCGTACGCCGGTAGATGTTGTCGAGAGTGGGTTCGTATGGGCAGATGCGGGGCAGGCTCCGGATCTACTCAACTTGGCAGCGCCCGTCCTTTATTTGATGCCCGGTTGCCCGGTCATCCTGGAAGGTACGGCTGCCACGAAGGCGGTATTGTAATACCGCGACACGCTTGACGCGCAGGGAAATCACCGATAAAGCCTGCGTTATGGACTCGATATCGCAGCAATACGGCTTCGATATGGCTTTGAGAAACCGAATTGGCCAACAATTCCGCAGCCCGGCGGCCGCGCGATTTGACAAATTTCCACGACGCGCGCAAGCTTCCCGCCATGAATTTCGTCGCCGTCCGCATTGCGCTGATTATTACCATCATTCCGAAAATGGTGGGTTAGCGCGCGACCGCAACAGTCACAGCCACCCGCCCCACGAGGCGGGTTTTTTGTGGCCGCCTCTGCCGGGCAAGTCTTCCCAAAGCAGAGAAACCCCCCATGCAAACCGCTACGACAGACACCGCATTCCAGCACGGCAACGCCTCGCCCATGGCGTACCTGCGTCAGATCCTTAGCGCCCGGATCTACGACATTGCCCGTGAAACCGAACTGGATCTGGCTCGCGGCTTGTCGGCGCGGTTGAACAACACCGTCTACCTGAAGCGCGAAGACAACCAGCCCGTGTTCTCCTTCAAGGTGCGCGGCGCCTACAACAAGATGCGCAATACGCCGCAGGCCGCGCTGGACCGGGGCGTGATCACCGCGTCGGCCGGCAACCACGCGCAAGGCGTGGCCATTTCCGCTGCCCGCCTGGGCGTGCGCGCCATCATCGTGGTGCCGCAGACCGCGCCGCAAGTGAAGGTGGACGCGGTGCGCGCCCACGGCGGTCCGACCGTCACCGTGGTGCAGGCGGGCGATTCCTACAGCGATGCCTATGCGCATGCGCAGACGCTGGCGCAGCAGCAGGACCTGACCTTCGTGCCCGCGTTTGACGATCCCTACGTCATTGCGGGCCAGGGCACCGTGGGCATGGAGATCCTGCGCCAGCATGCCGGGCCGCTGCATGCGGTGTTCGTGCCGATAGGCGGCGGCAGCCTGGCGGCCGGCGTGTCGGCCTATGTGAAAGCGGTGGACCCGGGGGTGAAGGTGATTGGCGTGCAGACCGTGGATTCCTGCGCGATGGCGCAGTCCATCAAGGCGGGCCAACGGGTCAGCCTGGCCGAAGTGGGGCTGTTTTCGGACGGCACGGCGGTCAAGCTGGTGGGCGAGGAAACCTTCCGCCTGTGCCGCGAGTATCTGGACGAGATCATCCTGGTGGACACCGACGCTGTGTGCGCGGCCATCAAGGACGTGTTCCTGGATACGCGCAGCGTGCTGGAACCGGCGGGCGCGCTGGCGGTGGCGGGTCTGAAGCAGTACGTCGAACGTGAAAACGCGCAGGGCTTGTCGATGGTGGCCATCACGTCGGGCGCCAACATGAATTTCGACCGCCTGCGTTTCGTGGCCGACCGCGCCGAAGTGGGCGAGGCGCGCGAAGCGGTGTTCGCCGTGACCGTACCCGAGGAACGCGGCAGCTTTCGCCGCTTCTGCCGCGTGATCGGTCAGCGCAGCGTGACGGAATTCAACTACCGCATTGCAGACGCGCACACCGCGCACATCTTCGTCAGCATGCAGATTGCCCGGCGCGGCGATGCCGGCGAGATCATGGCGGCGCTGCAAGAGCAGGGGTTTTCGGTCAGCGACCTGACGCACAACGAAGTGTCCAAACAGCACATCCGCTACATGGTGGGCGGGCGTTCACCGTTGGCGGGCGGCGAACGGCTGTTCCGCTTCGAATTCCCGGAACGCCCCGGCGCGCTGATGAAGTTTTTGTCGGAGATGGCGCCCAACTGGAACATCAGCCTGTTCCACTACCGCAACCAGGGCGCGGACTTCAGTTCGGCGCTGGTGGGCATCCAGGCGCCCTTGGCGGATAGCGCGGCCTTGGATGCGTTCCTGCTGCAACTGGGCTACGCGCATTTTGAGGAAACCGACAACGAGGCGTATCGCCAGTTTCTGATTTGAGCAGGCAGCGGGCTCAGCCCCGCTTGCAATTCGCCTTGGACGGCAAGGCCACGCCGGGCTTGAGCTGCAAGGTGGCGCGGCCCGGGGTCTGCGTCAGTTGCAGCGTGGCGGCGCGCCAGGCGGGCACGTCGTCAAAGAGCACATCGCGCTTGGCCGACGACGGGTACAGCGGATCGGGCCGGTTGAATTCAATGGCGGGTAAGGCCAGGCACGTGTCCTTGATGTCCAGGCGCGCCAGTTCCCGTCCGTCGCTCAAGCGCACCGCGCGAAACGCCAGCGGCGCGTCCACGAATTTGACCACTTCCGGCACGATCCGCATGTCACCTTGCGCATCCTTGACGCGCGTGGCGGGTTGAACCACCACCACGTCGCGGCTGGGCGGAATGGCCAGGTAGGCCACGTCGCCATCCACGTCCAACAGCTTGCCCGCGCCCAGGTTTTGCGCCTTGAGCGGCGTGTGGCGGATCATGACCGTTTCGGACCAGGTGGTTTCCACGCGCGTCCAACCGGGTAGCCGCGCGTCTTCAAAGCGGGTGCCGCTGGGTTTGTCGCGGTCGGCTTGGTTGGACAGCATCAGCCGGTTCACGCGCAACGCGCCGTTGACCACTTGCAAATGGGCCAGCGCGGGGTCGGCGCTGGAGCTGGTGAAGTAGGCCAGCACGGCGTCGGTTTCCAGCGCACGCGCGTTGGCCGCGCAGAAGAAGGCGCGGGCGGCCATGTTGCGGCCGTCGGGGTAGAGCAGTTTGCCTACGTCCTTGCCGCAGAGCTTGTTGCCCTGGAACGAAATGGTGGTGCCCCGGGTGTTCTGGCGCTGACCGGTGTTCCAGTCCTGGCGGCCGCTGGTGGTGACTTCGACGACGAGGCCGTGGTTGTCGTAGATCACGGAGGCGCCCGCGGGCGCGGCTAGCAAGCTGAGAAAAAACGCCATGATGCGGCTTCTCGTCATTCGGCGGACTCCCTGGGATGGCGTGCATGGTGAGGCGTTACCGGGGTGAATATATACCGCCTTGGATCGCGCCCAGGGCTGTCCGCCTTGCCGGTCATCCGGGTTGCGGAGCTTCGGAATGCGCATTCGCTGATCGTGGGTGCGCGTCGTCCCTGTCTTGGTTCCCCATGTTTCAGTTGAAATTAAGAATGTTATTACATTACACTTGCGGCCCATTTCTCCTTTCCGAATAGCCGGATCGCCCGGCCGCAGCCGTATCCATGCCTTCCCAGCCTCTTGCTTCACCCGCCGCCACCCCGCGCCTGCGTTCCATCGACGCCTTGCGCGGCCTGGTCATCGTCATCATGTTGCTTGACCATGTGCGCGAAACCTTCTTTCTGCATCATCAGGTCAGTGACCCGATGGACGCGGCGGCCACCGATCCGTTCTTGTTTTTCTCGCGCTTGCTGGCGCACCTGTGCGCGCCGGTGTTCGTCTTGCTGACGGGCGTGTCCGCCTGGTTGTACGGCGCCAAGGCCGGCAACCGGGGCGCCACGGCCGCGTTCCTGGCCAAGCGTGGCCTGTTCCTGGTGCTGCTGGAAGTGCTGGTAGTCAACTTCGCCTGGACGTTCCAGTTCCCGCCGTCGGTCGTCTACCTGCAAGTGATCTGGGTGATCGGCCTGAGCATGCTGGCCCTGGCCGCGCTGCTGTGGTTGCCGCGCACGGCCTTGGTGGCGGTGGGCGTGGTGCTGGTGGCGGGCCACAACGCCCTGGACGGCGTGCACTTCGCGGTGGGCGAGTTCATGCATGTGCCTTGGGCCGTGCTGCATGACCGGGGTTGGATCAATGTGGGCGAGGCCTTGCGCCTGCGCACCTCGTATCCCTTGTTGCCCTGGATCGGCGTGATTGCGCTGGGCTACGCGGTAGGGCCGTGGTTCCAGTCCAAGGTGCCGGCGGCGGCCAGGCAGCGCTGGCTGTTCACGGCCGGTATCGCGGCCTTGATCGGCTTCGTGGTGCTGCGGGCGGTCAACGGCTATGGCCAAGCCCAGCAATGGGCCGTGCAGGCCGACCTGTTGCACACCGTGATGAGCTTCGTGAACATCACCAAGTACCCGCCGTCGTTGATGTTTTTGCTGCTGACGCTGGGCTTGGGCCTGTGCCTGCTGGTGCTGATTGAACGCGCGCAGTCGGCGGCATGGGTGGGCGTGCTGTGCGTGTTTGGCGCGGCGCCAATGTTCTTTTACCTGCTGCATCTGTACGTGCTGAAGGCCCTGTATCTGGCGGGCGAGGGCGTCTGGGGCTTGAACCAGGGCAAGTTCTTCGGCGTGGACAGCATGGCCAGCGTGTGGCTGATTTCGGTACTGCTGGCCGTGGCGCTGTATTGGCCGGTGCGCTGGTTCGGCCGCTTGAAAGCGGCGCGCCGCGATATCGCCTGGCTCAAGTACCTGTGAAGGCGGCGATGCGTTTACGTGATGTGGCCGTGGGCGCGGCGACCTTGTTGGCGCCTTGCGTGGCTGACGCGCAGCAAAGTCCCGTCACCCTGTATGGCGTGGTCGACCTGAGCCTGGCGGGCTTTTCGACGCAGGATCGCGGCACGGCCTTGAACATGCAGTCGGGCGTGCAGTCGGGCTCGCGCTGGGGCTTGCGCGGCAGCGAGCCGCTGGGCAATGGCATGCGCGCCAACTTTCAACTGGAAAGTGGCGTCGTGGCCAACAACGGCAAGTCGGCCCAAGGCGGCCGCCTGTTCGGGCGCGCCGCCTGGGTAGGCGTGTCGGGGGATTGGGGCGATCTTCGGCTGGGCCGCCAGACCTCGGTGTCGTCGGCAACGCTGGCGGACTATGACGCCTTTCTGGCGTCCTACCTGATCATGGGCGCGCAGACGGCGCTGCTGCCCTACAACGCCAACCGCGCCGACAACACCGTGGCGTTCTGGAGCCCGTCGGTGGGCGGCTGGCGCGCGGGCGCCGATATCAGCCTGGACTACGACGGCGGCGGCGGCTTCAAGACCACGTCGACCAACAAGCTCTACAGCGCGGCGCTGGTCTATGAACAGCCCAGCTACGCCGTCACCGCCACGGTCGAAGGCGCGCGCTGGGCCGACGGCACGGTGCAGTCCGCCGCCATGGCGCAGGCCGGTGGCACGCGCCAACCCATTGCGTACACGCTGGCGGGCCGCGCCACTCTGGGCGCCTTCACGCTGTATGCGGCCGGGTCCATCATGCGCAATGGCTCGACGATTCCCGCTGTGCAATCGCCAGGGCAGCGCGTGTACTTTCCCGGCAGCACCGTGCATGGCGTGATGGCGGGGGCGGCCTGGCGCACGGGCGCCAGCACCGTCATGGCATCGTGGCAAGGCAGCTTGCCGGGCGGCGGCGCACTGGCCCGCGACGGCGCCACCCACACGCAGCAGATCTACTCGGTGGGGTATGTGCATGACCTGTCCAAGCGCACCAACCTGTACGCCGTGCTTGGCTACATGCACGGCGCGTGGTCGGACCCGTCATGGCATGAAACGCAGTACACGGTGGGCATGCGGCATCGGTATTGACGCGGCGCGGCTTAGTGCAGGATCTGGCTCAGGAACAGTTTCGTCCGTTCGTTTTGCGGGTTGTCGAAGAATGCGTCGGGGTCGTTCTGTTCGATGATCTCTCCGCGGTCCATGAAGATCACGCGATTGGCGACTTTGCGCGCGAAGCCCATTTCGTGGGTCACGCAGATCATCGTCATGCCGCTTTCCTGGGCCAGCGTCACCATCACGTCCAGCACTTCCTTGACCATTTCCGGGTCCAGCGCGGACGTGGGCTCGTCAAACAGCATGACCTTCGGGTTCATGCACAAAGACCGTGCAATCGCCACGCGCTGCTGCTGGCCGCCCGACAACTGGCCGGGAAATTTCCTGGCCTGATCGGGAATGCGCACGCGTTCCAGGTACTTCATCGCCGTGGCTTCGGCTTGCGCGCGTGGCTGTTTCAGTACCCACATGGGTCCCAGCGTCAGGTTTTCCAGCACGGTCAGGTGCGGGAACAGGTTGAAGTGCTGGAACACCATGCCGACTTCGCGGCGGATGGTCTCGATGTGCTTGAGGTCGTTGGTCAACTCGGTGCCGTCGACGATGATCTGCCCTTGCTGGTGTTCTTCCAGGCGGTTGATGCAGCGGATCATCGTGGACTTGCCCGAGCCGGACGGGCCGCACACCACGATGCGCTCGCCGGGCGCCACGTCCAGGTTGATGTTGCGCAGCACGTGGAACTGTCCGTACCACTTGTTCACGCCGTGCAATCGAATAATGGAATCCGACATGCTGGGTCTCCGTAAGGTTTACCGGGTGGGTCGCGGCGCAATCAGCGCGCGTGCCCGGTGGCCAGGCGCTTTTCTAGCGCCTGGCTGTATTTGGACATGGAATAGCAAAAGACGAAGTAGATCAGCGAGATGAAGAGATAGGCCTCCACCCCGAAACCCCGCCATGCCGCGTCGGACAAGGCCGCCTTGGCGGCCAGCGTCAAGTCGAAGATGCCGATGATGACGACCAGTGACGTGTCCTTGAACAGGCTGATGAAAATGCCGACCAAGGGCGGAATCACAATCTTCAGCGCTTGCGGCAGGATGATCTTGCGCATCTGTTGCCAGTAGTTCAGGCCCAGCGAATCCGCGCCTTCATACTGGCCTTTCGGAATCGCCTGCAAGCCGCCGCGCACCGTTTCGGCAATGTAGGCCGCGGCGAACAGGATGATGGCGATCTGCGCGCGCAACAGCTTGTCGATGGTGAAGCCTTCGGGCAGGAACAAGGGCAGCATCACCGACGACATGAACAACAGGCTGATCAGCGGCACGCCACGGATCAGCTCGATGTACACGACGCACAGCGCCTTGATGGCGGGCATTTTCGAACGCCGGCCCAGCGCCAGCATCACGCCGATGGGGAAGGCGAAGGCAATGCCGAAGGTGGCCAATATCAAGGTCAGCGGCAGGCCGCCCCAGCGCGAGTTCTCGACATAAGTCAGGCCGAACACGCCGCCCCACATCAAGAGCGCCACGGCCGTCAGGCCGCCCGTCCAGATCAGCGCCAGCTTGCCGTTCCAGAAGCGTCGCATGCCGCTGCACGCGATCACGCCGACGAGGATCAGCGTGGCGATCAGCGGACGCCATTGTTCGTCGAAAGGATAGGTGCCGAACAGGATCAGCCGGTGCTTCTCCACGATGAACGCCCAGCAGGCACTGCCGACCGACGCGCGGCATTCCATGGCATCGGTCGCGGTGAAGTTGGCTTTCAGGAAAGCCCATTCCACCAGCGCCGGCACCGACATCAAGAGAAACCACGCCAGCAGTACCGTGATCAGAATGTTCAGCGGCGACGAGAACAGGCGGGACCGTACCCAGGCCCACGCGCCCACCTGGGTGCTGGGCGGGGGCAGGGCTTCGGTGAAGGAGTGCGTAGTGCTGCTCATCTCAACGCTCCACCAGCGCGATGCGCTTGTTGTACCAATTCATGAATATTGAAATCGACAGGCTGACCGTCAGGTATGCGCCCATGATGATGAGGATGCCCTCGATGGCCTGGCCGGTCTGGTTCAGCGTGGTGTTCACCACCGAGACGATGTCCGGATAGCCGATGGCCACCGCCAGCGAACTGTTCTTGAGCAGGTTCAGGTACTGGCTGGTCATGGGCGGGATGATGACGCGCAAGGCTTGCGGCAGCACAACCAGGCGCAGCACTTTCGCGCGCGGCAGGCCCAGCGAACCGGCGGCTTCCCACTGGCCGTTGTTGACCGCCTGAATGCCCGAGCGCACCACTTCCGCGATGAACGCCGAGGTGTAGACGGTCAGGCCCAGGAACAGGGCGACAAACTCCGGCGACAGCGTCAGCCCGCCGACAAAGTTGAAGCCCTTCAAGGCGGGCATGTCCAGCGTCAACGATGCGCCGCCGGCCAGCCAGCCCACGAACGGCAAGCCGATCAACAGGCCGACGGCCGCGCGGCCCAGCGGAAACACGCGGCCCGTGGCTTCCTGGCGCTTCGTGCCCCAGTGGCCCAGGAACAGGATGGCGACGATGGCCAGCGCCAGTCCGCCCAACACCCAGTCCAGTGACGCGCCTTCCAGCCCGGGCACTTTCAGGCCTCGGTTGGAAATAAACACGCCCGGCACGGGGTTGTGCGCCTGGCGCGGGCCGGGCATGTTTTCGGTGATCAGCGCATACCAGAAGAACAGTTGCAACAAGAGCGGAACGTTGCGCATCACCTCGACGTACACCGAGGTGATTTTCTTGACGAGCCAGTTCTTCGACAAGCGGCCCACGCCGATGAAGACGCCCAGGATGGTCGCCGCGACCAAGGCCAACAGGCCCACGCGCAGCGTGTTCAGCACGCCCACGAAAATGGCGCGGCCATAGGTGTCGGCGGGGCCGTAGGCGATCACGGATTCGCCAATGGCAAAGCCCGCCTCGCGGTTCAGAAAGCCGAAGCCCGTGGCGATGTTGCGCATCGACAGGTTGTGCAGCGTGTTGTGCACCAGGAACCAGACGCCCGCCCCGACCAGCGTCAGGGCCAGCACCTGGTAGACCAGCGCGCGCGTGGCCGGGTCGTTCCAGGAGACCCGGTGCGCAGGCCGCGGCACCGGGGATTGCGCGGTGTTCTTGGCCACGACTTAGCCCGCCATCAAGACTTTGACGGCCGCTTCCAGACGGTCCATGCCTTGTTCGATGACTTCGGTGGACGTCGCGAACGAGAAACGCACGTAGGGCGACAAGCCGTACGAACCGCCGTCAATGACCGCCACGCCGGCTTCGCGCAGGAAGAACAGGCTGACGTCCAGGTCGGTCTTCAGTTCGCCGGCCGGGCCGGTGCGGCCGATCAGGCCCTGCACGTTGGCGTACACGTAGAAGGCGCCGTCGGGCATCGCGCACGAAATGCCGGGAATGGCGTTCAGGCGGCGCACGATCAGGTCGCGGCGCGCTTGAAAGATGTCGACCATCTGGGTGACGCTGGATTGGTCGCCTTCCAGGGCAGCTTGCGCGGCCACTTGCGAGATGGCGCTGGGGCAGGACGTGCTTTGCGACATGACCGTGCTCATCGCCTTGATCAGGTCGGCCGGCCCCGCGCCATAGCCGACGCGCCAGCCCGTCATGGCGTAGGACTTGGACATGCCGTTGACGATCAGCGTGCGTTCGATCAAGCGCGGCTCCACCTGCACGGGCGAGGCATGTGCCTGGCCGTTGTAGCAAAAGGGCGCATAGATTTCGTCGCTAAGAATCCAGACCTGCGGATGGCGGAGCAGCACGTCCGTCAGGGCGTGCAATTCAGCGGCGCTGTACACGGCGCCGCTGGGATTGCTGGGGGAATTCAGGATCAACCAGCGCGTGCGCGGGGTGATGGCGGCTTCCAGCGTGGCGGCATCCAGCTTGAAACCTTGGGATTCCGGGCCGGTCACGACCACGGGCTTGCCTTCGTTCAACAGCACCATGTCCGGGTACGAGACCCAGTACGGCGCGCAGACGATGACTTCATCGCCGGGTTCCAGGCTGGCCGTCAGGGCAGCGCCGATGATCTGCTTGGCGCCCGCGCCCACGGTGATCTGGTCCATGCCATAGGTCACGCCCAAACTCAGTTCCAGGCTGTTGGCGATGGCGCGGCGCAGGCCGACGGTGCCGTTCGGGCTGGTGTAGCGGATGTCGCCGCTGGCGATGGCGTCCTGGCCGGCGCGCGCGATGTGGGCGGGCGTGGGCATGTCGGGTTCACCGAGCGTGAAGTCGGCGATCTCGCGGCCCTGGCGGCGCAATTCGTCGACGACGATCTTGGCGGCCATGCTGGGCGAGGGTTTGATCTGTTTCAGGCGGGCGTTGACGATGCTGTTCATGGTTGCAACGTAAAAGAGGCAAACGGGGCCGTGCGGTGGCCGGGCTTGCGGGTAAAGAGAAAAGCGGCTTCGCGTGGAAGGCGAAGCCGCGCACGGGTGCGGGCGCTTAGCGCACCGGCCAGCCGTACATCAGGCCGCCCTGGGTCCACTGCTTGTTCAGGCCGCGTTCCAGCTTCAGCGGGCTGTCCTTGCCCATGGCGCGGTCATAGCTTTCGCCGTAGTTGCCCACCTGCTTGATGATGTTGTAGGCCCACTTGTCGTCCAGCCCCAGGTTCTTGCCCATGCCCGGCGTCACGCCCAGGATGCGTTGCACGTTGGGGTTGGTGCTCTTCAACATCTCATCGACGTTCTTGGACGTGATGCCGTATTCCTCGGCTTCCAGCATCGCGTTCAGCGACCAGCGCACCACGTTGAACCATTGTTCGTCACCTTGGCGGACCATCGGGCCCAAGGGTTCCTTGGACAGGTTTTCCGTCAGGATTTCCCAGTCTTCCGGCTTGGCCAGGCGCGTGCGCATGTTGGCGGCGGTGTTGGACTTGTCGTTGGTGTAGGCGTCGCAACGCCCCGTTTCCAGCAGGCGGAAGTTCTCGTCGTAGTTCTCGACCAGCACCGGCTTGAACGTCAGCCCGCGGCTGCGGAAGTAGTCGGCCAGGTTCAGTTCGGTGGTGGTGCCGGGCTGCACGCAGATCGTCGCGCCGTCCAGTTCCTTGACGCTTTTCACGTTCATGGATTTCTTGACGATCAGGCCTTGCGCGTCATAGAAGTTCACGCCCACGCCGATCAGGCCCAGCGTGGTGTCGCGGGTCAGCGTCTGCGTGGTGTTGCGCGACAGCATGTCGATTTCGCCGGACTGCAAGGCGGTGAACTTGGCTTGCGCGGTCAACACATTGCCCTTGACCTTGGAGGCGTCGCCGAACATGGCGGCAGCCACGGCGCGGCACATGTCCACGTCCAGGCCCGTCCATTCGCCCTTGCTGTCCAACACCGAGAAGCCGGGAATGCCGGCAAAGCCGCACTGCAAGAAACCCTTTTTCTTGACGGCATCGAACGTCACGCCGGCTTGCGCGCCAGAGGCGGCGCACAGCAAAGTCGCCGCAACGGCGGTGGTCAGAAACTTACGCATGGAGAATGCTCCTGGGGAGGGGCTCGAAAACGCTTGGGATAAGCGGGGGGAAAGCGGAACCGTCCGTACAGGCGCAGTCGATCGCCGGCCGGGGCCGGGCGGTGGCGCGCGAGAGCGGAGAGGAAAGGGAACGGGCCCGGAACGGGCGCGGTGTGACCGGACTACGCGGTCAGGGGGTATGCCGATGGATACGCGTCGTGTAGCGCTGGAACGTCGTGCGTAGAGAAAGGATCGGACTCATCGGCGGTACTTGTACAACGTGGGTCATAACGAGGGTCATGCTTGGCGGGGCGGGCAGGGCCGGCAACCGGCGTCGCTCACGACCGCTAAGTCATAGGACGTATGATGGCAGTGGTCATACAAGCTAGCAAGTAAGGGGATTCCCGTAATTGCCGTGCCGGCGGTGACATTGCCGGCACGGTTTCGCCTGCCAATACGGCTTACCGCGCGGGGGCCTGCGACAGCAGTTTGCGGTAGCGCGCGATGCTGTCGCCCAGGTGGCGAGCCATGGCGGCGCGAGCGGCGCCGGGGTCGCGGCGCATGATGGCGGTCAGGATGGCTTCGTGCTCGCGCACGTTGCGGGTTTCGTAGGTTTCCAATTCTTCGGGCGTCTTGCCGCCGTGCTTGATGTTCAAGTCCAGCATGACGTCGCGCACGGCGGCGCGCAGCAGCGCCGGAAAGTGCGGGTTGTTGGACGCCTTGGCAATGGACAGGTGGAATTCGTAGTCGGCCTTGACGGCGGCTTCCATGTCGCGCGTGGCGCGGTTGAAGGCGTCGAACGCTTCGACGATGCCGCTCAGGTCGGACGCGCTGCGGCGCTCGGCCGCCAGCCCACAGGCCTCGACTTCAAGCCCCGCGCGCAGCTCCATGATGTGCAGCGCCCAACGCGGATCGGTGGCGGGTTCGATCACGAAGTCGATGGGCTTTTCGCGGTCTTCGGTAACGAACACGCCGATGCCGGGCTTGCTGACCAGCCGGCCGCTCAGGCGCATCGACGCGACCGCTTCGCGGATGACCGTGCGGCTGACGTTGAATTCGTCGCACAGCGCGTGTTCCGACGGCAGCTTGTCGCCGGCGCGATAGGTACGGGCATCCAGGCGCTTGTTCAGTTCCTCGATGACCACGTCTGTCAGGCGCGAACGCTGGCGGGGCCGGGCGGGAGTTTCCATCGTCTCTCTTATAGGGGTGGGGCAGTTGCCGCGGGCCATGAGCCCGCGTCCGGAGCCGCAAGTGTACGCTTTCGGACACCGCGGCCGGGCGTCCAACGGGGCGACAAAGCGCGGTTCCGGCGGTGATGCAACGATGGTGCCCCTGCCGGAACAGCATGCTGTATGACAACATACAGGTGAGGCAAACGGCAATTCGGGTTTGCGCCCAATGGGTCAGCAAAACCCGGAAGCAAAAAAACGCCCTCGGAGATCCGAGGGCGTTCTTGTCAGCCAGCGGCTGGTTTCTTGATATAGACGCTTACTGCGGGCCGAGCTTCTTGATCAGGGCGTTGAGCATTTCCAATTCTTCGCCGGTCAGGTCGGTCAGCGGCGCGCGCACGGGGCCGGCGTCGTGGCCGACAAGTTTCGCGCCCGCCTTGACGATGCTGACGGCGTAGCCGGCCTTGCGGTTGCGGATTTCCAGGTAGGGCAGGAAGAAATCGTCCAGCAAGCGGTTGGTGGTGTCGGAGTCACCGGCGGCGATGGCGCGGTAGAACTCCATGGCGGTCTTGGGCACGAAGTTGAAGACGGCCGAGGAATACACCGGCACGCCCAGAGCGCGGTAGGCGGCGGCATAGACTTCGGCGGTGGGCAGGCCACCCAGGTACGAGAAGCGGTCGCCCATTTTGCGTCGGATGCGGACCATGGCTTCGATGTCGCCAATGCCGTCCTTGAAGCCGACCAGGTTGGGGCAGCGTTCGGCCAGTTGGGCCAGGCTGTCGGCCGACAGGCGCGACTGCGCACGGTTGTAGACGATGACGCCGATCTTGACCGACTTGCAGACCTGTTCAACGTAGGCGGCGATGCCGTCCTGCGACGCTTCGGTCAGGTAGTGGGGCAGCAGCAGGATGCCCTTGGCGCCCTGGCGCTCGGCTTCTTGTGCGTAGGCGATGGCGGTGCGGGTGGGGCCGCCCGCGCCGGCCAGGATGGGCACCTTGCCGGCGCAGGTTTGCACGGCGGTGCGGACGACGTCTGAATATTCCTGGGGCGCCAAGGAAAAGAACTCGCCCGTACCGCCGGCGGCGAACAGCGCGGTGGCGCCATACGGGGCCAGCCATTCCAGGCGTGCGGCGTAGGTCTTGGGGTTGAAGTCGCCGTTCTGGTCAAAGTCAGTCACGGGGAAGGAGAGCAAGCCTTCCGATACGATTTCCTTGAGTTCCTGGGGAGTCGTCATGCCGTCATCCAATAAAAAAGTAAGTAAGAAAAAGCGATCTGGTAGACGGTGGGGCCGTCTACCGGGAAGAGATGTCGGTCATCGTACAACATGAATTTGCGTCAGGCAATAGGTCTTGAGTGACTAGGCATTGTCGGTGGTGAATCGCAACATCCAAGCCCTGGAAAATCCGGAATTTCCCTAGATTGAAAAGCCGGTATTCATCGCAGTATTCTCCGTTTCCGATAAGTTGTACGACAACGTACAAGAAAAAAACGACCATACCCTCACGTCCCATCAGGAGACAAACTTTGAAGGCATTTCCCTTGTTCCGCCGCACCTTGGCCGCGCTGGCCTTGACCACCCTGGGCGCCGCCGCCCACGCCGCGGACGATTGGCCGGCCGCCAAGCCGATCACCCTGGTGGTGCCGTTCGCGGCGGGTGGCACGTCCGACATTCTGGGTCGGATGATTGCGCAGGAACTGGGCGCCAGCCTGAGCCAGACCGTGCTGGTGGAAAACAAGGGTGGGGCGGGCGGCGTGTTGGGCGCCGACGCGGTGGCGCGCGCCAAGCCGGACGGCTACACGCTGCTGCTGGGCACCATTGCCACGCACGCGATCAACCCGTCGCTGTTACCCGGCATCAACTACAACGCCGCCCGCGACTTTGCGCCGGTGATCTTGCTGGGCAGCATCTCGAACGTGCTGCTGGTGGGCGCGAACCAGCCCTACAAGACCGTGCAGGACGTGGTGGCGGCGGCCAAGGCCAACCCGGACACCATCGCTTTTGGGTCGGCGGGCCAGGGCACGTCGCAGCATTTGTCGGGTGAAGTGTTCAAGCAATTGACCGGCGCGCATCTCACGCACGTGGCGTATCGGGGCAGCGCACCGGCCATCCAGGACCTGATCGGCGGCCAGATTCCAAGCTCTTTTGAAACCGCGCTGGTGGCCTTGCCTTACGTGAAAAGCGGCAAGGTGCGGGCGCTGGCCGTCACGTCGGCCAAGCGCACCGAGGTCATGCCCGATGTGCCGACCATGCAGGAAGCGGGCGTGGCCGGTTTTGACGTCAGCAGTTGGCAGGCCATCTACGCGCCCGCCAATACGCCGCCGGCGGTGGTTGACCGCCTGAACAAGACGATTGCGGCCATCATCGCCAAGCCCGAGGTGAACGCGAAGATGAAGGGCCTGGGCCTGGCGTATACGCCGAACACGCCCGCCGAGTTCACCGCGTTCCAAACGGGCGAACAGGCGAAGTGGGCGAAGATCATCGCCGACGGCAAGTTGCGGCCGCAGTAAGGGGTAGGTCAATCCCGGGGCAAACATGGTAGCCAAACCCCCGGGGCCAAACCGGAAGGCCAAGCGGCGGGCGGGGTAGCGGGGCGTCCGGGTGGCAAGGCAGGGTGGCGGGAAAAATTCCGGTAGGATTTCACCTTTACCGAATTCCCACCCGGAATTCCCGCCGCGAATTCCCACCCCCCCAGCCCCCACCCGCCACCATGCCGAAATCGTCGTCGCAGCCCGCCAACCGCTATGCCTTTCCCCGGACTTTGTTGCTCGGATTCTTGACGGCGGCGCTTGCCACGCTGGTGATTGCTTTCGTCAACGTGCGTTCGGCCGACGGCCGGTCCGACGCGGTCATGGCGATGGACCGCAATACCGAGACCTTGCGCCAGCTAAGCCTGTTCAATTCAGCGGTCAAGGATGCCGAGATTGGCCAGCGTGGTTTTCTGCTGACGGGCGACGTCTCTTATCTGGAACCGTACCTGCGTTCGCTGCCCTTGATTCAGCAGCGGCTGGCGGTGATCCGAACCGCCACCGACCACGACTCGGCGCAACGACGCATCGTCAACGACATCGAAGGCATCACCCGGCAGAAACTGGTTGAGCTACAGAGCACCATCGATATGCGCAAGGCGGGCGACACGGAAGGCGCGCTGGCCGTGGTCCGCACCGACACCGGCAAAGAGGCGATGGACCGCCTGCGCGAATTGGTGGGTGATCTGTATACGCGGCAGATGGAAGAACTGGCGGCCGGCAAGAACGCCTGGTCCGACGCCACCATCACGTCGGCCTATTACTCGTGGGGCGGTTCGCTGCTGTTGCTGGCGCTGATCGGCATCTCGGCCGGCATGACCGTGCGCGAATACCAAGCCAAGGCGCGCCAGTCCTGGGTTACGACCGGCTTGTCGGGCCTTAGCGTGCGTTTGCAGGGCGACCAGCGCCTGGACGACATCGGCAAGCACACGCTGGATTACCTGGCTGAATACCTGAATGCGGACGTGGGCGCGGGTTATGTGGTTGAGCGCGGCACGGGGGAATTGGAGTTGTTCGGCGGCTTTGCCTTGCCGCCGGAACGGCTGGCGCGCAAGTTCCTGCCCGCCGAAGGGCTGACGGGCCAGGCAGTCACGTCGCGCCGCCTGCTGCATGTGCGCAACGTCCCGGCCGGGCACCTGGAAGTGGCGTCCGCCGTGGGGCGCTCCAATCCGGCTGAACTGATGTTGGCGCCCGCCATCCACAACAACCGCGTCTATGCCGTGATTGAGCTGGGCTTTAACCACCCGGTGGGCGACATGGAGCGCAGCCTGCTGGAAGGCGCGTCGGAAATGCTGGCGTCGGCGATCCGCGCGGGCCAGGACCGTACGCGCCTGGAGGCGCTGCTGGAAGAAACCCAGCGCCAGGCCGAAGAACTACAGACGCAGCAGGAAGAACTGCGCGTCAGCAATGAAGAGCTTGAGCAGCAAAGCCGCATCCTGCAGGAATCGCAGGCGCGCATGGAGCTGCAACAGACCGAGCTTGAGCAGACCAATACCAACCTGGAAGCACAGGCCGAACAGTTGCTGCGGGTGCAGGACGCGTTGACCGACAAGGCGCGCCAACTGACGCAGGCCAGTCAATTCAAGAGCGAGTTCCTGGCCAACATGAGCCACGAACTGCGCACGCCCCTGAATTCCACGCTGATCCTGGCCAAGCTGCTGTCGGACAACAAGCCGGGCAACCTCAGCACCGAGCAGGTCAAGTACGCGCAGACCATTTACGCGGCCGGCAGCGACCTGCTGACGCTGATCAACGACATCCTGGATCTGGCCAAGATCGAAGCCGGACAGGCCACCATGGATGTCGAGCAGGTGCCTATTGCGCCGACCTTGCAGCGCCTGCTGGAACCGTTGCGGCCGATGGCGCTTGAAAAAGGGCTGGCGCTGGAACTGGACATCGAGCAAGCGGTGCCCGCCACCATGCATACCGACCCCAAGCGCCTGGGCCAGGTGCTGAAGAACCTGTTGTCCAACGCGCTGAAGTTCACCGAGCGCGGCACGGTCACGATGCGGGTGTCGCGGGTGTCCGGTCCGGGACACGAGCGGCTGGCGTTCGCGGTGCACGACACCGGCATCGGCGTTCCGGCCGAGCAGCAGGATTTGATTTTCGAGGCCTTCCGGCAGGCCGACGGCAGCACCCATCGCAAGTACGGCGGCACGGGGCTGGGGCTGTCGATTTCGCGCGATCTGGCCGAACTGCTGGGCGGCAAGCTGACGGTGACCAGCACGCCGGGGCAGGGCAGCGTCTTTACCTTGGAAGTGCCGGTGCGCCTGGAAAACCAGCAGCCGGCCGCCGGTGCGCGCGGCGCGGCGGCGTCGTTCCGGCCGCCGGCCTTTTGGGAGGCGCCCGCGCAACGCGCGCCCGGGGCCCCAGCGAGGGCCGTGGCCGCCAGGGGGCCCGCTACCGAAGCGCCCGCTGCCGATGCACCCGCCAGCGACGGCCCGGAGCCGGATCGCAGCATCCTGGTCATTGAAGACGACGAGCGCTTTGCCGGCATTCTTTCCGACCTGGCGCGCGAAATGGGCTTTGGCTGCCTGCTGGCGCACACCGCGACGGACGGCCTGGACCTGGCGGTGCGCAAGCGGCCCAATGCCATCGTGCTGGATGTGAACCTGCCCGACTTCTCCGGCCTGGGTGTGCTGGACCAACTGAAGCGCAACCCGCAGACCCGGCATATTCCCGTGCACGTGGTGTCGGTAGCCGACTATGCGCAGGAAGCCATGGGCCGAGGCGCGGTGGGCTACGCGCTCAAGCCGGTCAAGCGCGAAGAACTGGTGGAAGCCTTGCGGCGCCTGGAAGCCAAGTTCACGCAGCATGTGCGTCGCGTGCTGGTGGTGGAAGACGACGACCGCCAACGCGAAAGCGTGCGCCAGTTGCTGGCGCGCAATGACGTGGAAATCGTGCCCGCCGCCACGGCGGAGGCCGCACTGGAATTGCTGCGCGAGAACACCTTTGATTGCGTAGTGATGGACTTGAACCTGCCCGACATGAGTGGCTACGAGTTACTTGAACAGATGGCCGAGCAGGACAGCGTGTCGTTCCCGCCCGTCATCGTCTACACGGGCCGAGCCTTGTCGCGCGACGAAGAGCAGCACCTGCGCCGCTTCTCGAAGTCCATCATCATCAAGGACGCGCGTTCGCCCGAGCGCTTGCTGGACGAGGTGACCTTGTTCCTGCATCAGGTGGAAGCCGAACTGCCGCCCGAGCACCGCCAGATGCTGGAACTGGCGCGCAGCCGCGATTCGGCGCTGGAAGGCCGCACGGTGCTGGTGGTGGAGGACGACGTGCGCAACGTGTTTGCGCTATCCAGCATCCTGGAACCCACCGGCCTGCGGGTGGAAATTGCGCGCAATGGCCGCGAGGCGCTGGATGCGCTGGAACGCGCCGGCACGGACGGCGTGCCCGCGATCGACCTGGTGCTGATGGACATCATGATGCCCGAGATGGACGGCTACACCGCGATGCGGCACATCCGTAACCGGCCGGAGTGGCGACGCCTGCCGATCATTGCGCTGACCGCCAAGGCCATGAAGGACGACCAGGAAAAATGCCTGGCCGCCGGGGCCAATGATTACATCGCCAAGCCGCTGGACGTTGAACGGCTGCTGTCCCTGGTGCGCGTCTGGATGCGCAGCTGACGCTGCCGCCCGCGCCGATTTCCGCTGAACACCCCCATGCCCGCATCCGCCAAAGCCCGTGTTGATGATATCGAGCAGCGCCTGCTGCTTGATGCCATCTATCACCATTACCACTATGACTTTCGGCAATACGCGCAGGCCTCGCTAAAGCGGCGTCTGCAAAGCGCGCTGACGCAGTTCGGCTGCAAGACCCTGTCGCAACTGCAAGACCGCGTGCTGCACGAGCCGTCGGTATTTACCGCGCTGCTGCAATTCCTGACCGTGCAGGTCAGCGACATGTTTCGCGATCCCGCGTATTTCCTGGCCTTGCGCACGGAAGTCATTCCCATCTTGCGCACCTATCCGTCCATCAAGGTGTGGGTGGCGGGGTGCAGCGCGGGCGAAGAGGTCTATTCGCTTGCCATCCTGCTGGCCGAAGAAGGCTTGCTGGACCGCGCCTTGATCTACGCCACCGACATCAACCCGCACGCGCTACGCGCCGCCGAGCAGGGCGTGTTCGACATGGACCGGGTGGCGGCCTTCAGCAGCAACCACGCGCGGTCCGGCGGCCGCACGTCCTTGTCGGACCACTACACGGCGCGGTACGGGCGGGTGGTGTTCGACAAGCGCTTGCGCGAACACATGGTGTTTTCGGATCACAGCCTGGCCACCGACAGCGTGTTTGCCGAAGTGCACCTGATTTCGTGCCGCAATGTGCTGATCTATTTTGAACGCGACCTGCAAAGCCGCGCGCTGGGGCTGTTTCACGACGCGCTGGTGCATCGGGGCTTTCTGGGCCTGGGCTCGCGCGAGTCGCTGCGATTTTCGGCGCAGGCCGATAATTTCGACGATTTTGTGCTGGAAGAGCGCATTTACCGCAAGAAGGCGGGGCTATGAGCGCGAAGGCTCCACCATCACCCGCCGCGCCACGCACTCCGCCGCCTTCAGGCCCGTGGGACGCCATCGTCATCGGCGGGTCGTCGGGCGCCATCGACGCCTTGAACGCGCTGGTGCCGGCCTTGCCCGCGCGGCTGTGCGCGGCAGTGATCGTGGTGCTGCATCTGCCACGTGACCGCCGCAGCCTGCTGGTGGATATTTTTCGCGAACGCTGCGCCTTGCCCGTGCTGGAGGCGGAAGATCAGCTCTGGATACAGCCCGGTCATCTGTACTTCGCGCCGCCGGACTACCACTTGCTGGTGGACCAGGGGCCGAGGTTGGCCTTGTCGGTGGGCGCGCCCGTGTATTTTTCGCGGCCATCGATTGACGTTTTGTTTGAATCCGCCGCCGACAGCTATGGCGACCGGTTGATGGGCATCTTGCTATCCGGCGCGAACGAGGACGGCGCGCAAGGCCTGGTGGCGATTCAAGCCGCCGGGGGCCGCACCGTGGTGCAAGCGCCGTCGTCCGCCGCCATGCCCACCATGCCGAATGCGGCTTTGGCGCGCCTTGCCGTGGACGATGTCCTGACGCCCGATGCAATCGCCGCCATGCTGTCCCAACTGCCAACGCAGCCTGTGCTGTAACCCAACACTGCCTTGACACCATGTTCCTGACATCCGCCAAACCACAAGAAGAACGAATCAAATGCCTGCTGGTCGACGACGTGCCCGAAAACCTGGTGGCGCTGGAAGCGCTGCTGGATAGCAGCCGGGTCCAGGTGCTGAAGGCGCAGTCCGGCCCGGAAGCGCTTGAGCTGCTGCTGGAAAATGGCGACGTCGCCCTGGCCCTGCTGGACGTGCAAATGCCCGACATGAACGGCTTTGAACTGGCCGAACTGATCCGGGGCAGCGAGCGCACTCGCCACATTCCGCTGATCTTCATCACGGCCGGCTCGCGCGAGCAGAACTGGCAATTCCGTGGCTACGAAAGCGGCGCCGTGGACTTTCTGTACAAGCCCATCGACCCGCACATGCTGCGCATGAAGGCCAACGTGTTCTTTGAGCTGCACGAGCGCAAGCGCGCGCTGGCGCAGCAGTTGGAAGAGCGCACCGAAGCCTTGCGCATCAACGAGATGTTCATGGCGGTGCTCAGCCATGACCTGCGCACGCCCTTGCAGTCCATCGTCATGGGCGCGTCCCTGTTGCAGCGGCAGAACGACCCGACGCGCGTGGCGGGCCTGGCCCAGCGCATGCTGCAAAGCAGTGAGCGCATGGCGCGGCTGATTGAAGACCTGCTGGACGTGACGCGCATCCGCCAGACGGGCGGCCTGACGCTGGCGTCGGCCCAGCAGCGCATGGATACGCTGGTGCGCCGCACGGTGGATGAAGCGCAGACGGGCTTTCCCGACCGCCAGATCGACTGCGATTGCGTGGGCGATATGGCGGGCGTGTGGGACGGCGAGCGCCTGTGCCAAGTGTTTGCCAACCTGATCGGCAATGCTTTGCATCACGGAGAGCGTGATGTGCCCGTGCATGTAGAGGCCGATGGCGCGGCGGCGGACCGGGTGACGGTCACCGTCAGCAATGGCGGCACGATCGCCCCGGCCTTGCTGCCGCACCTGTTCAACCCCTTTCGCAGCGGCGAGCGCCGGGCCGACAGCCATAACGGGCTGGGCCTGGGGCTGTTCATCGCGCAGCAGATCGTGCTGAGCCACGGCGGGCGTATCAACGTGGAATCCCGCGACGGCATCACGCGCTTTCGCGTCGAGCTGCCGCGCGGGGTTGCCGCGTAGGGGCTGCCATGTCGGTCTGCCGGCGGCCCGGCGGGCCGCCGAGCCCTACGATCAGAACTCCGCCGACACCGACAGCAGCACCGTCCGGGGCGCGCCGACGGTCAAGCCTTCGCGCGCGGCGGACTGCCAGTAGTTCTTGTTGAACACGTTTTCCACCGTGGCGCGCACCACCATCGGCGTGCCGTTGGCGTTGAACGCATAGCGCGCGCCCAGGTCGAAGCGCGTCCACCCCGGGATCGTCTGCGTGTTGCCCACGTCCACATACTGCTGGGTGGTGCGCAGCATGCGCGCGGTCAGGGTCAGGCCGTGCAGGAAGGGCGTGTCCCATTCCGCCGCCGCGTTGAATTGAAAGCGCGGCACGGCGGGCGCGTGGTTGCCGTCGTTGGCGCCGCCTTCCGTGCGTGTCAGGCGCGCATCGGTGTAGGCCACGCCGCCCAGCAGGCGCACACCGGGCGCGGCGTCGCCTTGCACCAACCATTCCAGGCCGCGATTGCGCTGCTGGCCGTTGGACACGTAGCGCAGCGACGCCGGATCCAGATAGCTGCTGGGCTTTTCGATCTGGAACGCGCTGAGCGTGGTGGAGAAGTCGCCAAAATCGTATTTGCCGCCCACTTCGATCTGCTTGGCGATTTCCGGGGCGAACATTTCGCCCGCGTTGACGGCGCCCTCGGGCGCGGTGGCGCCCTGGCTCAGCCCTTCGATGTAGTTGCCGTACAGCGACAGGCGCTGCGTGGGGCGCACCGTCAAGGCGAACGCGGGCGTGACGGCCGACTTCTTGTATTCGGACGAAGTACGGCCCGTGGCCGCATCGAAGTTGGTCGATTCGATGCGCTGATGCCGGAAGCCCGCAATGATCTGGACGCGGTCATCGGCAAACGACAGCTTGTCCGCCAGCGCCACGCTGTATAAGCGCGACTCGCTGGTGCGAGGCAGGTCGCCCGGCCGCGCGATGTTCGGCTTGGGCAGGTCGGCCGGGTCGTACAGGTTTGAAAAGATGGTGCTGGAACGGATACGCGCCGACGAATAGTCGATGTCCAGCGCGCTGGCGCTGATCGAGGGTTCGTGCTTGACCGGGCCCGTGTTGAAGCGGCCACGCAGGCCGACTTCGCCCGTCTTGCTCAGCAGCGATTCATTCAGGCGGGCGGGCACGGCGCCGATGTCGCCATTGGTGTCCAGCATCAGCCAACTGGTTTGCAGGCTTTCAAAGTCGTGCTTGCGCGCGCCGATTGCGCCATACACCGTCCAATCCGGCGTCAGGTCGTATTCGGCGCGCAGCGCGCCCGACCATTCCTTGGTTTTCCAGTAGGTCCACGACGGGAAGAAATTGCGACGCGCGTCCGGCGCGGAACCGATGTCCACGCCCGGGGCCGGCGCGAACAGCAGACCGCTGCGTGCGTCGGTGTTGCGGTTTTGATAATTGATGTCGCCCTCCACGCGGAAGCGTTCGCCTTGGTAGTCCAGGCCCAGCGCGACGGCGCCCAGGCTTTCCTTGGCGCCGTCCTGGGGCAGGTCGCCGCCGCTGCCGGCCACGTTCAGGCGCACGCCCCATTCCTGGCTGTCGCCATAGCGGCGCGCCAGGTCGGCGTGGACGCCGAACTGCGAGTCGCCGATGTAGTTCACGGTGTAGCGGTTAAGCGGTTCGACCCCGGCGCGCTTGGGCACCAGGTTGATCGCCCCGCCCACCGAGCCGTAAGGGGCCATGCCGTTGAGCAGCGCGTTGGGGCCACGCAGTACTTCCACGCGCTCGACACCGATCAGCGAACTGGCGTTGCGCGGCGACACGCCGTACAGGCCGTTGAACGACACGTCGTAGTTGAATAGCGTGAAGCCGCGGATGTTGAATTCGTCGCGCCCCGCGCCGCGTGAATAGGTGTTGCGCACCGACGGGTCATTGACCAGCACGTCGCCGATGTTCTGCGCCTGTTGGTCTTCGATCAGCTTGGCGGTGTATTGCGTGGCGCTGAAGGGCGTGTCCATGTCGCTCATATTGCCCAGCAGCCCGACCCGGCCGCCCGTGGCCACCTGGCCGCCCGCGTAGGCGGGGGGCAGGCCGCTACCCAGTGCGCTGCCGGTGACGGTCACGGGTGCCAGCGTGGCGGTGCCCGCGTCGGGGATGGCGGACAGGCGGAACTGGTTGGGCGCCTCGCGCGTGGCGCGCAGGCCGGTGCCGGCCAGGGCCTGGCTCAGGGCGTCGGCGCGGGAATAGCGTCCGCGCACGCCGCTGCTTTGGCGGCCGGCAAGCAGTTGCGGCGGGGCGGCCAGCAAGATGCCGGTTTCATTGGCCAGGCGGGTCAGCACCTGGCCCACGGGGGCGGCGGGTATGTCGAACGTCAGCAGTTCGCTGGCCTGGCCGGCGCCCGCGGCCGCAGGCTGGGCATGCAGGGCCGGCGCCCAGATCGCCGACAGGGCGAGGGCCAGCGCCAGCGTGGGGGCGGGGGAAAAACGAGGGGACATGACGGAACCTGTGCGCGCTTGCGAAAAAGGAAAAGGAAGTTGGCAATGTCCTGCGTTGCAGGAACTCTCACTTTCCTAAATCGAACCTGCCTTCAAAACCCGGAACCGCCGCGCGGGTTTTTTTGGGTTTCTCTTGGATTTTTTTGGATTTCTTATCTAGGCACGCGGTTCAAGGCTGATCCACCAGGGCAAGGTGCGCTGCAGGCGGATGGGCAGCACCGAGGCCAGCATGTCCAGCGCGCGGTCCACGTCGTTCAGCGGATAGCTGCCAAACACCGGCAGATCCCGCAATTGCGGCGACAGGCCCAGGTGCCCGGCATGGTAGCGGCGTAGCGCGGCCACGACTTCCGACAGGGGCGTGCCGTCGGCTAGCAGCAGGCCTTGGCGCCAGCTTTCGCGCGCGGGGTCGGCCGGCATCAGGGGCTGCAAGGTGTCGCGGGTGAAGCGCGCCTGCCGTCCCGCCGAGACGACTTCGCTGGCGCCCGAGCGCAAGGCGGTCACGCGGACCGCGCCGTCATACACGGCGACCAGCGTGTCCGCGTCGGCCTCGCTGACTGAAAAGCGCGTGCCCAGGGCTTGCAAAGAGCCTTGTCCGGTGTCCACGAAAAAGGGGCGCAGCGGGTCCTTGCCGGTATCCACCAGGATTTCGCCCGCCACCAGTTGCAGCCGGCGCTGGGTGCCGCTGTACGCCACATTGAAAGCGCTGAGCGCGTTGATCCAGACGCGGGTGCCGTCGGCCAGCGTGACTTGCCGCGTTTCGCCCACGCCGGCGCGGTAGTCCGTGCCCCAGAGCGTGGCCAGCGTGGATAAGGGCGTCTGGCGCCATGCGGTCCAGCCCAAGCACGACAGGCCGAAGGCCGCGCCCAGCCCTAGCAGCACCTGGCGCCGACGGCGCGGCGCGGCGCTGATCGATTGGTGAAACGCCGACACGGCGGCGTTGCGGTCGGGGCTGGTCTGCAAGGGGGTGAAGCGGCGGTCGATGCGTTCCACGTAGCTCCAGGCCTGCCGCTGCTCGGCGCCCCGGTCCAGCCATTGCCGCCATTGCTGCCGCTCGGCCGAAGACGCCTGACCGGTGCGCAGCAAGGCGTACCACTCGGCGGCTTCTTCCATCACGTCGTGCGTGGGTTCGGACGCGGCCAGGGTGCTCATGGCGTGGCGGGGGAGGGGGTGGCCGTGTCGTCGGCCAGGCGGTCGCGCAGGCCGTCTGTCGTGTCGTCGCTCAAGCCAGCGGCCAGCCTGGCTTCCAGCTTCATGCAGCACAGCATGGCGCGCGCCACGTACTTGCGCACCATGCGGGCGGATACGTTCAGCGTGTCAGCAACTTCCTGGTCGGTCATTTCGCAGGCGACCGCCATGACGAAAGCGTGCGCGACCTTGGGCGGCAGCTCGCGCAGCATGGTGTCGATTTCGCCCAGCGCTTCAAGCACGATGGCCTGGTCCTCGGCGGACGACACGGTGGGTTCGGGCTGCTTGGCCAGCGTGTCCAGCCAGGCTTGTTCCAGGCTGCGGCGGCGCCACAGGTCCACGCACATGCCGTTGGCCATCTTGCGCAAATAGCTGCGCGCCTGCTGCGGAGTGTCGAAGTGGCAGGGGCGGGTGAGCAGCCGCACGAAAGCATCGTGCGCCAGGTCGGCCGCGTCGGCCGCGTTGCCCAGGCGCCAGTTCACCCAGGCCAGCAACCAATGGTGATGGTTGCCGTACAGGTGTTCAAAGTCCTGGGACAAAGGGGGTGCAGCGCTCAAGATCCCGCCCGCTCGTGATAAGTGTCCGCATCGATGACAGCTATTAATGCTAATGCGAACACTTATCAATTATTTAACGAGCGCAGATTATGGCTTGGCGCGCCCGGGCTTGGCAACCCGGGATAAAACCAGTGTGGCGCGGGGGCGTCAGGCCGGCGTCATCACCCCATCCACCATGCGCGTGAGCGACAGCGGGTTGGCGCGCTTGACGCCATCGGGCAGCAGCGCGTCGGGCAGGTCCTGGTAGCAGACCGGGCGCAGGAAGCGGCGAATCGCGGTGGCGCCGACCGACGTGGACGCCGGGTTCGACGTGGCCGGGAAGGGGCCGCCGTGCACCATGGCGTGGCTGACTTCCACGCCGGTCGGGTAGCCATTGGCCAGGATGCGGCCGGCCTTGCGCTCCAGCACGGGCAGCAGTGCTTGGGCTTGCGCCACGTCGGCTTCGTCCACGAAGAGGGTGGCCGTCAACTGGCCTTCCAGGTGTTCGGCCACGGCCGTCATCTGGGCCACGTCGCGGCAGGCCACCACCAGCGAGGCGGGGCCGAACACTTCGGCTTCCAGTTCGTGCGACGCCAGGAAGCGGTCGGCCTGCGTGCCGAACACGACCGCGCCCGCGGCGTTGGCTTCCGGCTTGGATGCTTCGCCCCGGCCCAGCGTGGCCACGCTGGCGTGCTTGGCCAGCGCGTCGGCGCCGTCCTGGTAGGCGGCAAAGATGCCGGGGGTCAGCATGGTGGCCGCGCCCTTGGCCTTGACGGCTTCGGCGGCGGCTTGACGGAAGCGGTCCAGCGCCGGGCCTTCCACGCCGATGACCAGGCCGGGATTGGTGCAGAACTGGCCCACGCCCATGGCCAGCGAATCGACAAACCCACGGGCGATGGCTTCGGCGCGCGCGTCCAGGGCGGCCGGCATCAGGAACACCGGGTTGATGCTGGACATTTCGGCGTAGACGGGAATCGGCACCGGGCGGGCATTGGCGGCGGCGACCAGCGCCAGGCCACCCCGGCGCGAGCCCGTGAAGCCGACGGCGGCAATGGCCGGATCCGACACCAGGGCGGTGCCGATTTCGCTGCCCGCGCCAAACAGCAACGAGAACGTGCCTTCAGGCAAACCGTGCTTGGCGACGGCGGCCTGGATCACCCGGCCCACCATTTCAGAGGCGCCCGGGTGCGCGTTGTGCGCCTTGACGATGACGGGGCAACCGGCGGCCAGCGCCGACGCGGTGTCGCCGCCCGCCACCGAGAAAGCCAGCGGGAAGTTGCTGGCGCCGAACACCGCGACAGGGCCCAGCGGCACGTTGGCCAGGCGCAGGTCGGCGCGCGGCAGCGGTTGGCGTTCGGGTTGCGCGGGGTCGATGGTGGCGTCCAGGAAGTAGCCGTCGCGCACCACGCGGGCGAACAGGCGCAACTGGCCCACGGTACGGCCGCGTTCACCTTGCAGGCGCGCTACCGGCAGGCCGGTTTCCAGGTGGGTGCGTTCAATTAGCGCGTCACCCAGCGCCAGGATGCCCTCGGCGATGCTTTCCAGGAACTGCGCACGGGTTTCCAGCGGCGCGGCGCGATAGGGGTCAAAGGCGGCGCGGGCCAGCTCGGCGGCGCGCGCGACGTCGTCCGCCGAGCCTGCGGGGAAGGCGGGCTCCAGGCGTTCGCCGGTGGCGGGGTTGATGGCGTGTTGCGCCGCGCCCGAGCCCAGGACGGCGCTATTGCCGATCAGCATTTGGCCGGTCAGGGTCATGATGAATTCTCCGAAAAAAAGACAGCCCCTGGTCGGGGGCGTAGGTGCACGGTAGATGCCGCGTTGAATGTAAGTCATCGTACAACACGAAACACCCAGATTTCAAGGTGATTGCTCTATGTATGTACTTGTAGACAAGGGGAAACCCCAAATTTATTTATCCCCTGTTTCGCGGATATTCTCGTGGTTGTACGATAACGTATCGGATGCGCGGATTCGCGTGCATCGCTGCGTATCTCCCCAAGGCAAAAGGATTTTTCATGCAGGTTGCGGCAGACCAAACGCCGGTGCTTATCAAGATTCACCCGCAAGACAATGTGGCGATCGTGGCCAATGAAGGGGGGCTGCCCGCCGGCACGGTGTTGCCCGATGGCCTGCAATTGGTGGACGCCGTGCCGCAAGGGCACAAGGTGGCCTTGCAAGATCTGGCCGAAGGCGACCCCGTGGTGCGCTACAACGTGGTGGTCGGCTTTGCCGCCAAGGATCTGCCGCGCGGAAGCTGGATCAACGAGCGCGTCACCACCATGCCCACCGCACGCACCTTGGAAGACCTGCCCGTGGGCACGCGCATCACGCCGCTGCCGCCGCTGGAAGGCTACACGTTCGAGGGCTACCGCAACGCCGACGGCACCGTGGGTACGCGCAATATCCTGGCCATCAGCACCACGGTGCAATGCGTGCAGGGCGTGGTCGAACACGCCGTGGCGCGCATCCGCCAGGAACTGTTGCCGCGCTATCCCAACGTGGACGACGTGGTCGGCATCGAACACACCTATGGCTGCGGCGTGGCCATTGATGCCCCCGGCGCGGCGATTCCCATCCGCACCTTGCACAACATCGCCCGCAACCCGAACTTTGGCGGCACGTCCATGGTGGTCAGCCTGGGTTGCGAAAAGCTGCAACCGGAACGGCTGCTGGCGCCGGGCGCCATTCCGATCCGCGCGGGCGAGGGCATGGGCGCAGACGGCGAAGGCGTGGACACCATCGTGCTGCAAGACGAAGAAAACGTGGGCTTTCAGTCGATGATCGACCTGATCATGCGCACGGCCGAACGCCATCTGCAAAAGCTGAATGCGCGCCGCCGCGAAACCTGCCCGGTGTCCGACCTGACGGTAGGGGTGCAATGCGGCGGCAGCGACGCCTTTTCCGGCGTGACGGCCAACCCCGCCGTGGGCTTCGCCACCGACCTGCTGGTGCGTGCCGGCGGCACCGTGATGTTCTCCGAGAACACCGAAGTGCGCGACGGCATCGATCAGTTGACGGCGCGCGCCGCCACGCCGGAAGTGGCCGACGCGCTGATCCGCGAAATGGCCTGGTACGACGATTACCTGCAACGCGGCATGGCCGACCGCAGCGCCAACACCAGCCCCGGCAATAAGAAGGGTGGCTTGTCGAACATCGTGGAAAAGGCGATGGGGTCCATCGTGAAGTCGGGCTCGTCACCGATTCATGGCGTGCTGTCGCCCGGCAACCGCCTCACGCAAAAGGGCTTGATCTTTGCCGCCACGCCCGCCAGTGATTTCATCTGCGGCACGTTGCAACTGGCGGCCGGCATGAACCTGCATATCTTTACCACCGGCCGGGGCACGCCCTACGGTCTGGCGCAGGTGCCGGTCATCAAGGTGGCCACGCGCGACAGCCTGGCGCGCCGCTGGCATGACCTGATGGACGTGAACGCGGGCCGCATCGCCACCGGCCAGGCATCTATTGAAGACGTGGGTTGGGAGCTGTTTCGCCTGATGCTGGACGTGGCCAGCGGCCGCCAGCAGACCTGTGCGGAAAAGCTCAAGCTGCACAACGCCCTGGCGCTGTTCAACCCCGGGCCCGTGACTTAAGGGCCGGAGGGCGCGCGGCCTACCAAAGGCCCCAGCCCACTGAGGGCCGCCGCCTGCCGCTCAACCGCTAGCCCGCATTGCCATCGCACTACACCGACAAGAGGAGACACCGATGGAGCATGCCCCCTTGGCCCAGCCCGGCCGCCGCCGACTGCTGGGCGCCGCATTGGCGCTGGGACCGGCCGCGCTGGCACAGGCGCAGTCGTTCAGCTTTACGCCGCAGCAGCGCTACCCGGATTCGTCCGTGCGCATCCTGGATCCGGAGTTTTCCAAATACCGCATCTACAGCAGCACCGTCGAGCAACTGGCCACGGGTTTCCGTTGGCTGGAAGGGCCGGTTTGGGTGGGCGACGGCCGCTATCTGCTGGTGTCCGACATTCCCAACGATCGCATCCTGCGCTGGGACGAAACCACCGGTGAAATCAGCGAGTTCCGCAAGCCCGCCAACTTCAGCAACGGCCTGGCGCGCGACCGCCAGGGCCGGCTGCTGACCTGCGAGCACCTGACGCGGCGCGTCACGCGCACGGAGTACGACGGTTCCATCACGGTGCTGGCCGACCGCTATGACGGCAAGCGCTTCAATTCGCCCAACGACATCGTCTGCCAGCGCAACGGCGCCATCTGGTTCACCGATCCGCCGTTTGGCATCGGCGGGCATTGGGAAGGCGACAAGGCCAAGCCGGAACTGCCGCATGGCGTTTACCGCATCGACCCGTCGGACGGCCGCGTGACGCAGGCGCTGGGCGATTTGGCCGGGGCCAACGGCCTGTGCTTTTCGCCGGACGAAAAGATTCTTTATGTCGTGGAGTCGCGCCATCAGCCCAACCGCGTGGTGTGGGCCTACGACGTGGGCGCGGACGGCGCGCTGTCGGGCAAGCGCCTGCATATCGACGCGCAAGGCCCCGGCGCCATCGACGGCATCAAGTGTGATGAAGACGGCAACCTGTGGTGCGGCTGGGGCAGCAATGGCTCGGCCGGCGCCAAGCCCGAAGAGCTGGACGGCGTGATGGTGTTCAACCCGGCGGGCAAGCCCATCGGCCACATCCGCCTGCCCGAACGTTGCGCCAACCTGTGCTTTGGCGGCGCCAAGCGCAACCGCCTGTTCATGGCCAGCAGCCATTCGCTATACGCGCTGTACGTGGAAACGCGTGGCGCCGTGTGACGTTGCAAGTGGCAAGGCGTTGCAGGGCGCCGCGCCGGTTTTATCTCAAAACAACATCAACCCGTGTGGAGACAGCATGAACGTAAGCAAGAGACATTTCCTGGGCGGCGCCGCGGCGCTATGCCTGTCGCCCTTGGTGCCCGCCTGGGCGCAGCAAGCAGGGGCCGGCGCAAGCGGCGGCGCGGCGAACTGGCCGACGCGGCCCGTGCGCATCGTTGTGCCGTATCCGCCCGGGGGTTCGTCGGACATCATCGCGCGCATCCTGGCCCCGCGCCTGTCTGATGTGCTCAAGCAGACCGTGGTGGTCGAGAACAAACCCGGCGCCAACGGCAACCTGGGCGCGGGGCTGGTCGTGCAGCAGGCGGCCGAGGGCCATACCGTGCTGCTGTGCGATGTGGGTGCCTTGGCGATCAGCCCGTCCGTTTACACCAAGCTGTCGTTCGACCCGTCCAAGGACCTGCGCGCCGTCGGCATGCTGGCCTATTCGCCTCACGTGCTGGCCGTGCACCCCGACGTGCCGGCCAAGACCTTGCAGGACCTGGTGGCGCTGTCGAAAAAAGAACGGCTGAATTTTGCCGTGACGGCAATCGGCAGCGCGCCGCACCTGGCGGCGGTGGCGGTGCAGCAGGCCACGGGCGCGCAATGGGAATACGTGCCGTACAAGGGCGGCTCGCAGGCGGTGACCGACACGATCGGCGGGCAGACCCAGATCATCATGAACGGGCTGCTGGCCACCTTGCCGCACATCAAGTCCGGCAAGCTGCGCGCGGTGGCGATTTCGAAGGGCGAGCGCATGAAGCTGGTGCCGGACATCCCGACCATTTCTGAACAAGGCGTGAAGGGCTTTGAGTCGGGCACGTGGCAGGGCGTGATGGCGCCGGCGACCATGACCGACCCGGTGGCCCAACGCCTGGCGATGCTGATGGCGCAGATCGTCACCCAGCCGGACGTGACGGCGCAATTGAACGAGCAGGGCGCCGAAATCGTGACGCGCAACCCGGCCGAACTGGCGCAATTCTTCGCCAGCGAACGCGCGCGCTGGGCCAAGGTGGTGGAAAGCACGAACATCAAGCTGGACTGACCGGCGCCAGGGCGCGCGTGTTGCGAGGCAGGGACGATGGGCGCACACTCGTGCCTGGTTCGTCTTGCCTTGGAGCCGCGATGAACGCCCTGGTTTTTGCTGTCCGCCATGGGTTGGTCAGCCCATTCGGGTTGGGCAGCCCCCTCGGATTGGCCAGATTCTTTGGGTTGGTCATGCCCATCGGGCTGGCCGTTTCCGCAGCGCTGTTCGCAGGGACGGCGTTGGCGCGGGACGGCGTGCCAGGCAGCGTGCCGCAGCCTCCCGCGTCCGCGCGCACCTTGCCGGATACCTGTCTGGGAACCTCTTGCTCCAGGAAGGTGGATCCCGGGCGAACCGGGCAGCCATGCCTGGGCACATCCTGCGGCGGGGCGCGTTACCCCGAGCCGGCATCGGGCGCGAATACAAACCGTGCTCCGCCTCCGTGGAGCGGCCCGGCGCAACCGAGGTTGCCGCCGCTGCCACAGCGTGGGCAGCCCTCGGGACCCTTGACGCCGGGGCCTGCGTTGCCGCGCTAGGGGCAGGGAAATGCCGGAAATGCCGGACTGAAATGTGCCGGTCACAGGCATGCAACATGCATGAAACGCAAGCCGGCTGCAATGCGGTGCACGGCATTGAAAAAATGCGTGACGAAGCTTGTTGCAGGGCAACATAGCCTGCTATCTTCCCAGCCGTAACGTTGTCTATCACTCGTGTTCACCGCTCATCGTTATCGCTTGTAGTTGCCGCCTATACATTCCGCTTGTCTTTACCGCTGCCATCGCGACCTAGGGGAATCCATCAACATGCCTGCCCGCCCACGCCTAGCGCCAGTGCCCGCCCCGGATTCCGAGACAGCGGTCTTGTCCGCACCACCGCCTGCTGCACCGACCGACGCGCTTGGGTGTGCCGCCAGCAAGCTCATCTTGAATCAGCATTTTGAAGGCGGCGGCCTGACGTTCTATCGCAAAAGCACCGCCAACAATCATTTCGGCCACGTCGCTACGCCCGCGTCCGACCGAGGCTATCTGGTTGGCGTGGCAATGCAGGGCGGACACCGCCGCCGCATCCTGCAAGGCAACCATGCATCGACCCACGATTTCGACACCGGGTCGGTGTATATCCGCGACTTCAACGAAGACTATCGCGCCGACCTGCACGGCGGTTTCGACTTCGTGTTGATCGAGCTGTCGCGCGCTTTCATTGAACGAATCAACGACGAAAACGGCGGTCCGCGCGTCAGCAGCCTGCTGCCGCGCGCGGGGCAGGGCGACCCCGTACTGGCACATATGTCTCATGTGCTGGCCAGCGTGTTGGCGCAGCCGGCGCAGCAGGGCGGTCTGTTCGTCGAGCACCTGAGCCTGGCGCTGGGCGCGCACCTGCTGTCGCACTACGGCACGGGCGCCACCAGCGGCTGGACGGAATCCGGCGGCGGCCGCGTGCTATCGCGCAAGCTGGAAGCCCGGGCCAAGGACATGCTGCTGTCGTCGCTGCGTGCCGACACGTCCATTGCGGACATTGCCGAGGCCTGCAACCTGTCGCGCAGCTATTTCATCAAGGCGTTCCGGCAGACGGTGGGCACCACGCCGCACCGTTGGCTGCTGGAGCAGCGCGTGCAAAAGGCGCAAGACCTGCTGCGCATGCCGGGCCGCTCCATTACCGACATCGCGCTGTTGTGCGGCTTTGCCGACCAGGCACATCTGACGCGTGTGTTCACCAGCGTGGTGGGTGCATCGCCCGGGGCCTGGCGCAAGGTCAACGCCTAGGGCGTACGGCCGGAGCAGGCCCGGGGGTAAGTCGGGCTTCAAGTCGGCGTTCACGTCGGGGTTTTCGCCCCGGTGTACGATCACTGCTCTTTCAGACAAAGCAGCACCCAAGTACGCAAGACCGTCCGGCAGCCCGAAGCTAGCCTAGCGCTGTACCTTGCCGCTTTCTTCGGATGCCCCGGAAGTGAATCCCATGAATCGCCCGCCCGTCGACGCCGCTTGCCATCCGCCTGAATTGCCGGCCTTGCATGCGCAAGCGTTTCCCATGCTGAGCCCTGACCAGATCCGCCTGGCCGCGCCCTACGGCGAGGAAGTGCGGGCGTCGGCCGGCACCATCCTGCTGCAAAGCGGCAGCGAAGAGGCCGCGTTTTACATCGTGCTGGACGGGTACGTTGAAGTGCTGGAAAGCGACCCCGACGGCACCCAGCACAGCTTGTTGATGCATCGCGACGGTGAATTCACCGGCAGCCTGGACCTGTTTACCGACCGCCCCAACGCGGTCACCGCACGCGCCGATTCCGATAGCCGCCTGCTGTGCCTGTCGCGCGCGGGGCTGGCTCAGTTGCTGCTTGCCGAGCCTATGTTGGCAGACATTGTGCTGCGCGCCTTCATGCTGCGCCGCATTGGCTATTTGCGTCGCCGGCCCGTTGGCGGCGCCATTTCGCGTGGCGGCGCCATGGCTGATGGCGGCGCTGCCCCGAGGTCGGGGGCGGCGGCGGGGCAGGTCGACCCGGTGCTGGACCTGGCCGTGATCGGCGGCGGGCCGGCGGGACTGGCGGCGGCGGCCTATGCCGCATCCGAAGGCTTGCACACCCTGCTGGTGGGCGGCTCTTTATGCGGCGCCGAGGCGCCAGGGACGCAGGCCTTGCCCGGCTTTCCCGGCACCATCACCGGCTTGTGCAATGGCGGCCTGCTGCGCCGCGCCGAAACGCAAAGCCGTCGCTTCGGTTCGCATGTGATGCCCGTGCGCGTGGCCACGGCATTCGACAGCACTTCGTACCCGTATCGCGTGTGGCTTGATGACGGCCAGATCATCGAGGCGCGCAGCTTGATCGTGGCGACCGGGCTGGTGGAAGACGGCTCCGGCGAGGGCAATACCGCCTGGTTGGACGGCTGCCTGGACACCGATGAGCTGGGCTGCATCCTGACGGGCCGGGCGGCAGCCGGGTCCATGCAGGCGCGTGCGTATGAAAGCTCGCAGCCCGGCGTGTTCGCGGTGGGTGCCGTGCGCGCCGGATCCGTCAAGCACGTGCTGGCCAGCATTGCCGAGGGCGCGGCGGCGGTGCGCGTCGTGCACCGCTTCCTGGACGCCTCGGCGCACTAGTCTGCTTCCCAACTACGTTGCAGCCCAACTACGTTGCAGCCCAACTACGCTGCTTCCCAACTAGCCTGCTGCCCCACAGGCTAGTCCGCTGTCCTTCTCGTCCGCTAGCCCTGCTAGTCCGGCCCACTGTCCCGCTTGGCCTGGCGTGAATCCAGCGCCAGGAAATGGTGCACCACGGGCTTGTCCGGCCCGATATGAAAGCGCTGCGCTTCGCCTTGCAGGTCGGCATCGGCTTGCGACACGCGCTGGTGCTGGCGCAGATGCTCGGCCCAGGACTCCACCAAGAACCATTCCTGCACGCGCTCGGGCTGGCCCGTGTGTTCGGCCACGCCCCAGGCATAGGCCCCGTCACGCCGACGCTCTTGGGCCACCGCCTGAAGCGCCTGCAAGAACGCGGGGCGGTCCTCGACGCGAATGCGGTATTCGATCTGCACCATGACCGGGCCACGATCATGTTCGACGGGCGTGTCCAGCAGCGGCTCGGGCCAGTGGTTGGACGGATCCAGATTCGCCTCGCCCTGCGGCAGGCGCAGGCGATGCAGGACCAGGCCCGCGACCAGCAAGCCGGCGGCGCCAGCCAGCAAAGTGGCGGGTACGCCGATTTCCTGCGCCAGCAAGCCCCAGCCCAGGCTGCCGGCCGCCATCGCGCCGTTGAACACCATCAGGTAGATCGCCAAGCCACGGCCACGCACCCAGTTCGGCAGAATGGCCTGCGCCACGCCGTTGAAGGTGGTCAACGCCACAATCCAGCCCATGCCCAAGAGCAGCAACAGCAATACGGCGGCCCATTGTGGCGGCGCGAAGGACAGCGCCGCCATCACCACGGCAGCGGCCACGGCGGCGGCCAGCACCAGGCCGTCGGCGTTCAGGCGCTGGCGTAGCTTGGGAAGGACCACCGCGCCCAGAATTGCGCCTACGCCCACGGCGCCCAGCAACACGCCATAAAAGCCCGCGCCGCCACCCAGCATGCGGCGCGCCACCAGCGGCAGCAAGGCCCAGACCGAACTGGCGAAGATGAAGAACACCGCCGCGCGCAACAGCACCACATGCAGCTCGCGGCTGGCGCGGGCGTAGCGCACGCCGGCACGGAAGGCGCCGAAGAACTGCTCGGACAAGCCATCGTCCACTTTCTTGGGCCGCTTCCACCAGATCAACGCCGCAATCACGAACACATAGCTCAGCACGTCCGCGCCATAGGCGGCGGCCGCACCAAACGCGGCCAGCAGCAGCCCGCCCACGGCCGGCCCCAAGGCGCGCGCGATATTCACGCCCAACGAATTCAGGCCCACGGCGGTTTTCAGTTCGGCCTTGGGCACGAGTTCAGGCACGATGGCCTGCCAGGTCGGCCCCATCAGCGCCGTGCCCACGCCGCCCAGGAAGGTCAGCGCGATCAGCGTTTCGACGGTCAGCGTGTTGGTCTTGGCCATGACCAGCAAGGTCAAGCTGACGCAGCCCAGCAGCACCTGGATCGCGATCAGGAAACGCCGCCGGTCCAGGATGTCGGACAGCACGCCCGCCGGAATGGCCAACAGGAATACCGGCAAGGTGGCCGCCGTTTGCATCATGGCCACGGCGGCCGGGTTGCTGGACAGGTCGGTCACAAGCCAGGCACTGGCCACGTCTCGCATGAAGCTGCCGATATTGCCCAGGATGGTGGCGCCCCACAGCACGGCGAACAGCGTGTGCTTCAAGGGCGCCATGCCGCCCACGGCGGCGGGCGGGGTGATGCGTTCAGGTCCGGCCATGCAGGCGCTCCGTCAAGTCATGCCAGGCGACCAGGACGAACGCCCCGGCCAGCCCCAAGTGTTCATAGAACGCGTTCATTGCCATGAAGCGCGCGTCGGCGGGGGCTTCCCAATAGCGGTTGGCCATCAAGGCCGCCACGGCGGTGAAGAGCGCCAACGCCAGCGCGCCCAGCCAGCGCAGGCGGCCGGACAGTATCAGCGCGCTGGCGCCGAGTTCCAGCGCAATGACGGCGCCAGCCATGAGCGCGGTGGGATGCAGGCCGAAATGCGCCATCTCGGCCTGCGCACCCGCAAAATCCAGCAGCTTGACCAGCCCGCCCTGGATATACGCGCCGCATAGCGCCAGCAGGGCCAGCCAGCGTACCGTCTTGGAGAGCAGCGGACGTCGCGACGCAGGCGGGTGCGCCACGGAAGCTTGCACGCTCATACCGCCCAGCACGCGCAGCCCAGCGCGCCCCAGAAGCCCTTCAGGTCGGACACGGGCAGCTTGCTGGCCCAGGCGCCTGCGTGCTGGTGTCCGTGTACGTTGCAGTCGTTCAGGCAGGCGCAGGCGGCGGCCGCTTCGCGCAGCGTGGTCTGCAAGGGCTTGCCTTCGCTATCGCCCCAGGCGCCATAGCCGCCGAACAAGCGCGTTGGCGACCAGTCCGGCATGGCGGGCGGCGGGGCGGCTTCATCATGGGCCGAGAATTCGCCCGCGCCCCAGACCACCTTGCCGCCCACCACGGTCAGCAGGCTGCTGGTGTCGGCGATGTCGGATTCCGGGCACGCAAAGAAATCGCGATCGGGCACGACCAGGTCAGCCAGTTGGCCGACCGCGATGCGGCCTTTCTTGCCCTGTTCGTTCGAGAACCACGTGACGTTTTCCGTCCACATGCGCAGGGCGGCATCGCGGTCCAGGCAATTGCGTTGCGGCGTCAGGCGCAGGCCGCCGACCGTCTTGCCGGTGATCAGCCACGACAGCGATACCCAGGGGTTGTAGGACGCCACGCGCGTGGCGTCGGTGCCGGCCGACACGTTGACGCCTTTCTCCAGCATGCGCTTGACCGGCGGGGTGGCTTCGGCCGCGCCCGCGCCATAGCGTTCGACGAAGTATTCGCCCTGATACGCCATGCGGTGCTGCACGGCCACGCCGCCGCCCAGCGCGGCGATGCGGTCGATGGATTTTTCGGAAATGGTTTCGGCGTGGTCGAAGAACCAGTTCAGGCCGGCCAGCGGCACGTCCTGGTTGACGCGTTCAAACACGTCCAGCGCGCGGCTGATGGTTTCGTCATAGGTAGCGTGCATGCGCCACGGCCAACGGTTCTGCGCCAGGATGCGCACCACTTCTTCCAGTTCGCCTTCCATCTCGGGTCCCATCTCGGGACGCGGCTGGCGGAAGTCTTCGAAGTCGGCGGCCGAGAACACCAGCATTTCACCCGCGCCGTTGTGGCGGAAATAGTCGGTTCCTTGCTTGTATTGCGACGTGGCGGTCCAGTTCAGGAAGTCTTCCTTTTCCTGCTTGGGCTTTTGCGTGAACAGGTTGTAGGCCAGGCGGATGGTCAGCTGATTGGCATCCGCCAATTGCTGGATCACCTGATAGTCCTCGGGGTAGTTCTGGAAACCGCCGCCCGCGTCGATGGCGCCGGTGACGCCCAGGCGGTTCAGTTCGCGCATGAAGTGGCGCGTGGAATTCACCTGGTATTCCAGCGGCAGCTTGGGACCCTTGGCCAGGGTGGCGTACAGGATCGACGCATTCGGCTTGGCCAGCAGCAGGCCCGTGGGGTTGCCAGCCGAGTCACGCACGATTTCGCCGCCGGGCGGGGCGGGCGTGGTCTTGTCGTAACCCACGGCGCGCAAGGCGGCGGCGTTGAGCAGGGCGCGGTCGTACAGGTGCAGGATGAACACGGGCGTATCGGGCGCCACGGCGTTCAGTTCCTCGATGGTGGGCAGGCGTTTTTCTGCGAACTGGTGTTCGGTGAATCCGCCCACCACGCGCACCCACTGCGGGGCGGGGGTGATGGCGACCTGGCGGCGCAGCATGGCCATGGCGTCGGCCAGGCTGCGCACGCCGTCCCAGCGCAGTTCCATGTTGTAGTTCAGCCCGCCACGGATGATGTGCAGGTGGTTGTCGATCAGGCCGGGCAGCACGCCACGGCCGTTCAAGGCAATCACCTTGGTGGCGGGGCCGGCCAGCGGCAGGATGTCGGCGGCGGCGCCCACGCGGGTGAAGCGGCCGTCATGGATGGCCACGGCGTCGGCCATGGGCTTGGCCGGGTCCAGCGTGGTGAAGCGCCCTTGGTGCAGGATCAGGTCGGGGGCTTGGGTGTCAACCATGGCGCTTGTCTCCACAGGCTTCGGCGCGTGTTTCAGGGGGGGAAGTCTTGGGGCAGCTAGGCAGTTCACCGAACATATGCGGCTTGACCTGCTCGTGCAACCACGATGTGCGCGTGGCCGGCTCGGCCATCAAGCGCTTGACCAGCGGGGGAATCTGCTCCCCCGCCAGGATGCCCAGCAGGCCTACCAGGGCAATCACCGGGGGCGCGGGCGAGCGTACGTTGAACAGCGCATAGATCACGCCGACCAGCAGGCCAAGCGCCAGCGATACCAGGTAGACCTTCATGGGCGGGCTCCTATCAGGCTTCGTGGGCGTTGAACATGGACTTGGCGTAGATGATGCCCAGGCCATAGGCGCCGCCGAACTGCTTGGCGATGCCGGTGGTCATCTCATAGCTGTCGGTGCGTGCCCAGTCACGCTGCATTTCCAGCAGGTACTGCAAGGCGGTGATCGGCTGGCCGCCGGCTTGCACGATGCGTTCGACAGCGCGGTTATGGGCTTCCAGCGACACGTCGCCGCAAGCGTCGGTAATGACGTAAACCTCAAAGCCCTGGTCCAGCGCCGACAGGGCCGGGCCGACGATGCACACGCTGGTCCACAGGCCGGCCAGCACAATGCGCTTCTTGCCGATGGCGTTGACCTGCTTGATGACGGCTTCGTCTTCCCAGGTGTTCATGGACGTGCGGTCCAGCAGCGCCTGGCCCGGGAACGGGGCGGTGACTTCGGTGAACATCGGACCGGAAAAGCTCTTTTCGGCAACCGTGGTCAGGATGGTGGACGCGCCGAAGCCCGCGGCGGCGTGAGCAACCAGGCCGGCGTTGTTGCGCAGCGTGATGGCATCGATGGAGTGCGTGGCGAACGCCATCTGCGACTGGAAGTCGATCATGATGAGCGTGTGGTCCTTGGGGGACAGCAGCTTGGCGCCGGGCTTGGCGTAGGCGGTGATGGACATGGTGAGGCTCCTTGGGATGCCGTTGGCGAAAATCCGAAAAATCCGAAAAATTTGGATCACGCCCGCACTGTGCCTGTCCCCGCTATCGGTGTATTGAACGATTGTCAGCCGCTTTGAAGAATGGGATGGTGGCTGCCGGGCAAGGGGCAGGCCGGCAGGTTGACGAGCGATGGGCCACAAGAGGGCATATCCAGGCGCATCCGACGCACCGCGTTGGTGCGTCGCCGGGGCGTGAGGTCGGCTGGCGACATCGCGTCGCAATGCCGTAACCCGGCGCGGGCAAGCTGGCTGCCTGGCACGCATGTTGCTTGTGTTTTCAGATGGCGTTGCCGAATCGATGTGTGGAGACTTTCATGAAGCATCTCATCAAGCACGTGACCCGCTACCGCTATCCCGCACCGGTCAACTACAGCATCCAGACCCTGCGGCTGACGCCCCGGCGCGACGACCATCAGCATGCGCTGCGCTGGCAGATCCAGACGCCGGGCGAGATCCAGCCGCAGGTGGACGCCTACGGCAACGTGACGCATACCTTGACGCTGCACCGCACCCATAGCGAAATCGAGATCCATGCGGTGGGCCAGGTAGACATCCACCCGCTTGCGCAAGGCCACGTGGGCGATGAAGACGAACGCCTGCCGGTGTACATCTACGGCGTGCCCACGGCCTTGACGCAGTGCGACGATACCGTCCGCGATTTTTGCCGCCGCGTGGTGCCCCGGGGGCTGCATACGCCGCAAGACGTGCTGACCCTGGCGGGGGCGATCCGCGAACGTGTCGTCTACCAACCCGGCTTGGCCAGCGCGCCCATGACGGCGCCCGAAACGCTCGCGGCCCGGCGCGGCGGCAGCCACGACCAAACCCATCTGCTGCTGGCCTGCGTGCGCGCGTTTGGCACACCAGGCCGCTTTGTCAGCGGGTATTGGCACGAGGCGGGCGACGACGCGGCCAGCCATGGCTGGGCCGACGTCTGGCTGGCCGGGCACGGCTGGGTCAGCGTGGACGTCAGCCATGCCACCTTCGCGTCCGACGGCCATTGCCGTCTGGCCGTGGCGCGCGACTACGAGTCGGCCTCGCCCGTGCGCTGGCTGCATGGGGTGGCGGCCACGCTGTCGATGAATGTATCGGTCCAAGTACAGACCAGCCATTGACGAATGGCGTACCCTGCACGGATGGCGTGACATTCCCAAGCATCGCGTGACCCCCCAAGAATTTCGGCAGTGCAGTCGACCCGGAGAAGGCTTTGACTATCCACGTAGCGCTCAAGCACGTCACGCAATACAACTATGACCGCCTGGTCAGCCTGTCGGCGCAGGTGCTGCGGCTACGGCCCGCGCCGCACAGCCGCACGCCGATCCTGTCGTACTCGCTGACGGTGGAACCGGCCGAGCACTTCCTGAACTGGCAGCAGGACCCGTTCGCCAACTATCTGGCGCGCCTGAATTTCCCGGGCAAGACGCGCGAATTCAAGATCACTGTAGACCTGGTCGCCGAGATGGCGGTCTACAACCCGTTCGATTTCTTCCTGGAACCCGACGCCGAGGAATTCCCCTTCACCTATGACGAGGTGTTGGCCCGCGAGCTGGCGCCGTACCGCGTCTGCGACGAAGCCACGCCGCTGTTCGCGGAATTCCTGTCGCGGGTGGACGTGCGCGAGCAGCGCACGGTGGACTTTCTGGTGGCCTTGAACCAGCAGGTACACAAGGAAATCAGCTACCTGATCCGCATGGAGCCCGGCGTGCAGACGCCGGAAGAAACGCTGGCGCGCTGCGCCGGGTCATGCCGCGATTCCGGCTGGCTGCTGGTGCAGGCCTTGCGCCACCTGGGGCTGGCGGCACGCTTTGTGTCGGGTTACCTGATCCAGCTCAAGCCTGACGTGCGCGCGCTGGACGGCCCCAGCGGCGCGCAAACCGACTTTACCGATCTGCATGCCTGGTGCGAGGTCTATCTGCCCGGCGCTGGCTGGATTGGCCTGGACCCTACGTCCGGCCTGTTGGCGGGCGAAGGCCATATTCCGCTGGCGGCCACGCCCGAGCCGGGCAGCGCGGCGCCGGTGACGGGCGCGGTGGACAAGGCCGAGGTGGAATTCGCGCACACCATGTCGGTCACGCGCGTGTTTGAATCGCCGCGCGTCACCAAGCCATACACCGACGAGCAATGGCACGACATCCTGGACCTGGGCGACAAGATCGACGACCACCTGGACCACATGGACGTGCGCCTGACGATGGGCGGTGAACCCACGTTCGTGTCGGTTTCCGACCGCGACGGCGCCGAATGGAATACCGCCGCGCTTGGCCCCACCAAGCGCGGCTTTGCCTTGGAACTGCTGAACCGCCTGCGCACCCGCTACGGCGGCAACGGCTTTGTGCATGCCGGGCAGGGCAAGTGGTATCCGGGCGAGCAATTGCCGCGCTGGGCCTTGTCGATCTTCTGGCGCGCCGACGGCGAGCCCTGCTGGGGCGACCCGGCGCTGTTCGCCGACGAGCGTCAGCGCAGCAGCTACACCGTGGCGGACGCGCAGCGTTTCATCACGCGCCTCACCGAGCGCCTGGAAGTGGATGCGCGCCACATCGTGCCGGGCTACGAAGACGTTTTCTACTACCTGTGGCGCGAACGCCGCTTGCCCGCCAACGTAGACCCCTTTGATTCGCGGCTGGACGACGAAATGGAGCGCGCGCGCCTGCGCCGCGTGTTCGAACAGAAGCTGGACAGCGTGGTCGGTTACGCCTTGCCTATCCAGCCGGGCGAGGGCGGGCCGTGGGTGTCCGGCCCCTGGTTCCTGCGCGATGAGCGCATGTATCTGTTCCCCGGCGATTCGCCGATGGGCCTGCGCTTGCCGCTGGACTCGCTGCCCTGGGCGGCCGAGGCCGACGCGCCCGTGGTGGCGGATCGGGATCCGTTCGACGCGCGGCGTTCATTGCCTGGGCCGGCCCAGTTGCTGGCGCAAAACCCGCGCGCCACGGCGGGGGTGGGCTCGGGACCCGCGTCGGGATCGGGCACAGGGCCGGGGGTAGGACCAGGGACAGGATCGGGGGTAGGACCGGGGGTAGGTCCAAAGGCAGGACCCGGGGCAGGCCCAAACGCGGACGCCGCCCGAGCTCCCGCCAAGTTTGAATCGGCCTCGTGGCTGGCGCGCACCGCCATGTGCGTGGAGCCGCGCAATGGCCTGCTTTTTGTCTTCATGCCGCCGCTGCCGCGCCTGGAAGACTATCTGGCGCTGGTGGCGCAGGTGGAAGCCACCGCGCGTGAGCTGAAGGTGAAGATCGTGATGGAAGGCTATCCGCCGCCGCGCGACCCGCGCCTGAAGGTGTTGCAGGTGACGCCCGACCCCGGCGTCATCGAAGTCAACATCCACCCGGCCAGCAACTGGGCCGACCTGGTGGACCACACCGAATTCCTGTACGAGGCCGCATTCGAGACACGGCTGTCCACCGAAAAGTTCATGGCCGACGGGCGCCATACCGGCACGGGCGGCGGCAACCACTTCGTGCTGGGCGGCGCCACGCCGGCCGACAGCCCGTTCCTGCGCCGCCCCGACGTGCTGGCCAGCCTGTTGGCGTACTGGGTGAATCATCCGTCCTTGTCGTACCTGTTCTCGGGCTTGTTCATCGGCCCCACCAGCCAGGCGCCGCGTATCGACGAAGCGCGCAACGACCAGGTGTATGAGCTTGAACTGGCGTTTCAGGAAATCCATCGACGCTGCGCGGAGCAGGGCGCCCAGGTGCCGCCCTGGATGATCGACCGGGCGCTGCGCAACATCTTGGTGGACGTCACGGGCAATACGCACCGCTCGGAATTCTGCATCGACAAGCTGTATTCCCCCGACAGCGCCACCGGCCGCCTGGGTCTGCTGGAACTCCGCGCCTTTGAAATGCCGCCGCACGCGCGCATGAGCCTGGCGCAGCAACTGCTGTTGCGCGGTTTGATTGCCCATTTCTGGAAGACGCCGTACACCGCGCGCCTGACGCGCTGGGGCACCGAACTGCATGATCGTTTCCTGCTACCGACCTTCGTGAAGATGGACTTCGAGGACGTGCTGGCTGACCTGAACGAAGCCGGCTACGCCTTTGACACCGCCTGGTTCGCCCCGCATTTTGAGTTCCGCTTTCCGCTGTTCGGCGACGTGGCCGCGCGCGGCATCCACCTGGAACTGCGCGGCGCGCTGGAACCCTGGCACGTGATGGGCGAGGAAGGCTCGTCGGCGGGCACGGTGCGCTACGTGGATTCGTCGTTGGAGCGGGTGGAAATCCGGGTATCGGGGTTGAACGACAACCGCTATGTTGTGACGGTCAATGGTCGCGCGCTGCCTTTGCAACCGACGGGGCGCGTGGGCGAATACGTGGCGGGCGTGCGCTACAAGGCATGGGCGCCGCCTTCAGCGCTGCATCCCACCATTCCGGTGCACGTACCGCTGACGGTGGATATTGTGGACACCTGGAACCAGCGTTCCCTGGGGGGGTGCCGATACCATGTGGCGCATCCGGGCGGGCTGAACCCGGAAACGTTCCCGATCAACGCCTACGAGGCCGAGAGCCGGCGCCTGGCCCGCTTTGAGAAAATAGGGCACACGCCGGGGCGCATGGACGTGGCGCCTGCCCAGGTCAGCCGCGAATTTCCGTTCTCGTTGGATTTAAGGCACGATTGACCCCTTCTGGATGTTTAACCCCGGCGTACCGTTCGCCCCTACCGGTCGCCCCTATCCGCCATGCCGCAATTTCTTTTTCAGACCGATCCGTCGCAGGATGTCGCATCCCTGGCGGTTCATGCGGCGCTGCCCGCACGGCCGGGCCACTATGACGAACTGCGCGCACCGGCAGAGGCGTCGGGTGCCGTTGCGTCGGGCGCCGTCGCGTCGGGCGCCGCTGCGTCGGGCGCCACCCGCCTGCGCGAACCCTGGCCCCGTTTCTTTGAGCTTTTAGGCACCAGCGGCTTTGCCGACCTGGACAGGCGCGTGGACGTGGTGGCCCGGCAGATCCGCGAAAACGGCATCACCTATAACATCTACGCCGACGCCACCGGGTCGGCGCGGCCCTGGTCGCTGGACCTGCTGCCCTTTGTCATCAACGACGCCGACTGGTCGGCAATCGAGCAAGGGCTGTGCCAGCGCGCCACCTTGCTGAACCGCGTGCTGGGCGACGTCTACGGGCCGCAAACCCTGCTGGCCGACAAGCTGATTCCGCCCGCGCTGGTGTTCGGCCATCCCGGTTACCTGCGCCCCTTGCGCGGCTATCAGCCGCCGGGGGGCACCTATCTGCACATTGCCGCTTTTGACCTGGCGCGCGCTACTGACGGCGGCTGGTGGGTGGTGTCGCAACGCACGCAGGCGCCGTCCGGGCTGGGCTACCTGCTGGAAAACCGCCTGACCATTTCCGGCATGTTCCCCGAGGCCTTCAAGGAACTGCGGGTGCAGCACCTGGCGACCAGCTATCGCCGGTTGATGGACATGCTGTACAAGCTCAGCCCGGGCGGGGCGTTGTCGCAAGCCTTGCCGCATACGCCACCGCGCATCGTGCTGCTGACGCCCGGCCCCTACAACGAAACCTATTTCGAACAGACCTATCTGGCGCGCTACCTGGGGATCACGCTGGTGGAAGGCGGCGACCTGGTCGTGCGCGACCAGATGCTGTACCTGAAAACGCTGCACGGCCTGGAGCGCGTGCATGCCGTGTTGCGCCGGCTGGATGACGACTTCTGCGACCCGCTTGAACTGCGTTCGGACTCCACGCTGGGCGTGCCCGGCCTGCTGCAAGTCATGCGCGCGGGCAATGTACTGGTGGCGAATTCGCTGGGCACGAGCTTTCTGGAATCGCCCGCCATCAACGGCTTCTTGCCCGCCATCAGCCGCCACCTGTTCGACGCCGACCTGCTGCTGCCGTCGCTGCCGTCGTGGTGGTGCGGCGAGGCCGCCGCGCGCGAAGAGGTGCTGGCCAATCTGCCTGGCACGGTGGTCAAGTCTACTTATCCGAGCAATATGCGGGGCGGCTTCGAACCCGTGATCGGGGGCGCCGTGCCCCCGTCCGAACATGCCGCGCTGCAAGCCCGCATCGCCGACAACCCCGACGCCTACACCATCCAGCAATACCTGCCGCTGTCGCAAGCGCCTAGTTGGTCCGCCGGCCGCATCGTGCCGCGCGCGGCCATGCTGCGCGTGTTCGTCATCGCGGACGGCGAGGGCGGTTGGAACGTGCTGCCGGGCGGGCTGACGCGTATCGCCAGCCGCGAACAGCAGATCGTGTCCATGCAACGCGGCGGCAGCAGCATGGATACCTGGGTTACCACGCGGGGGGCGGTGGATACGTTTTCGATGCTGCCCGTGCAATTGCAGCCCGAAGACATCGTGGCGGCAAGCCGCCCCGTGTCCAGCCGCGCCGCCGAAAACCTGTTCTGGATGGGCCGCTACACCGAACGCACCGAGAACGACGTGCGCCTGGCCACGGTGGCGCTCACGTGGTTGAACAGCGACGAAGACAACGCCGGCGAACTCTTTGCCGCGGTCGATGCCCTGTGCCAGCGCAGCGGCCTGATGCCGGCCGCGCCGACCTTGTCGGTACGCATGTTTGAAGCCACGCTGGTGGCCGAGCTGGCGGGCGGCCCGGCGCAAGGCGGCGTGGCGCGAAACCTGGGCGCGCTGGCGTTCGCCGCCGGCCAGATCCGCGACCGCTTGTCGCCCGAGCACTGGCGGCTGGTCGTCACGGCGCATGAAGGTTTCATGCGCATGGCGTCTGGCGGCAAGGGTGGCGAGCCCGGGGTGCCGGAAGCTTTGTTGGAATCGTCGGCGGGGTCTCTGCCAGGATCTGAGTCGGGGTCTCAGCCGGGATCTCAGCCGGACCCGCTGCCGATGTCCGCCCCGGATGTGCTGCGTGGTTTGAAGAGCCTGGCCATGCAGCTTTCGGCCATCACCGGCTCGCAAACCGACCGCATGACGCGCGACGACGGCTGGCGCCTCTTGACGATCGGCCGGCAGATTGAACGCCTGTCCGCCATGGCCGGTTTGCTGGGCGCCTTGTTCCGCCGTAACGCGGTGCTGGGCGACAGCGGTTTCAACATGCTGCTGGACCTGTTCGACAGCAAGATCACCTACCGCGCCTATTACCCGGGCCGCCAGGAAGTACCGGCGCTGCTGAACCTGCTGGTGCAAGAGCCGGCAAACCCACGATCGCTGGCCTGTGTGCTGAACGTGCTGCGCAAAGAGGTGGCGCGCCTGCCCGACACCGTGGCCGGCCCAGCCGCGGACCTGGTCCGCCTGTTGCCGGAAAACGGCGTGGGTGCGTCACTGGCGGACTTGTGCCGGCAAAGCCAGAACCAGACTCAGAGCCAGGGCATGGGCCAGAGCCAGAGCCAGACCCAGACCCAACAAAGCCAAACCCAAACCCAAACCCAAACCCAAGGCCAATACGCCGACGTGCTGGCGCTGTCCGCGCAACTCGAGGATGCCGCCAGTGCGCTGTCCAACGCCATCAGCCTGCGCTATTTCAGCCACGCAGCCGGTCATGACCAAACGCTTTCCGCGTAATTCACCGGCCCCGCACCCATGAATTTCCCGACTTCCGACCTTGCTGTGCCCGCCGCCTTGGGGGTGACCCTGGGCGTGGACCACGAAACCGCCTACCGCTACGCGGCGCCCGTGGAGCTGGCGCATCACCTGGGCTATTTGCGGCCCTTGCACGACGCCTGCCAGGTGGTCGACGCTTACACGCTAAGCGTCACGCCCACGCCGCCCAGCATCACCGAGACCGTGGACGGCTTTGGCAACACGCGCTGCCTCTTCGCCCTGTACGCGCCGCATGACGCGCTGACCGTGCGCGCCACCAGCCGCGTGACGGTGTACCCGCGCTTTGGCGCGCTGGACCCCTCGGCCGGCTTGCCGTGGGAAGACGCGGCACGGCGCTTGCGGTATGACCCCGCCTTGCCCTACGCGCCGGAAGTGGAATTCAGCTTTCCTTCCACCTATGTGCCCTTGCACGCGGAGCTTCGGGCATACGCCTTGCTGTCGTTCACCCCGGGGCGGCCCGTGGCCGAAGCCGCGCTGGACTTGATGCACCGCATCCATGCGGATTTCAGTTACCAGCCGGCGCATACGCAGGTGTCCACGCCCATCCTTGATGTCTTTCACGAGCGCGTCGGGGTGTGCCAGGATTTTGCGCATCTGATGATCGGCTGTCTGCGCGCCATCGGCTTACCGGCGCGCTATGTCAGCGGGTATCTGATGTCGCAACCGCCACCCGGCCAGCCGCGCCTGATCGGGGCCGATGCCTCGCATGCGTGGGTGTCGGTGCATTGCGCGGGGCTGGACGTCAATGGCGGCTGGATCGACCTGGACCCCACCAACGACGTGGTGCCCGGCACGGCGCATGTGGTGTTGGCCTATGGCCGCGATTACGCCGACGTGACGCCCCTGCGCGGTGTCATCCGGGGCGGCGGCCATGAATTGGATGTGCGCGTGACCGTCGCGCCCATAGACGAATTTCCGACTGGACTGGATGCATGACCTATTTCTTCGACGCGATCCACCGCCAACTGCGCGCCCCCAAACGCCAGCGCGTGCGGCATGCGCGCGCGAAGGCCTTTCAATGCGTTTGCGGCCAGCCCATTTTTTTCAGCAACACGGAATGCCTGAACTGCCATCGCCAACTGGGCTTTGACCCCAAGCGCGGGCACGTGGTGGCGCTGGACGTGGAACCGGCCAGCGGCGTCCTGCGCGAATCGGGCAAGGTACGTGGCAGGACTTACAAACGCTGTGCCAATTTCTCCATGCCGGCCTTGTGCAACTGGCTGCTGCCCGCCCAATCGGCCGACACGCTGTGCCTGTCCTGTAGCTTGAACCACACCATTCCCGACCTGTCGGTGCCGGAAAACGGCCCGCTATGGTGCAAGGTGGAAGCGGCAAAGCGCCAGATGATTGCGCAGGTGCTGATGCTGGGCCTGCCGCTGCGGCGCTCGGAAACGCCCGATGACGGTGGCCTGGCGTTCGACCTGCTGGCGCCCGAGGCCGACGGCGCGCCCTTGCTGACGGGGCACGCGCACGGGCTGATCACCATCAACATCAAGGAAGCCGACGACGCCTACCGCGTAAAGGTGCGCGAAGACATGCGCGAGCCGTACCGCACGCTACTCGGCCATTTCCGCCACGAGATCGGCCATTACTACTGGGACCAGCGCATTGCCGGCGGCCCCTGGCTGGAACCGTTTCGCCAGGTGTTCGGCGACGAACAGGCCGACTACGCCCAGGCGCTGCAACGCAACTACGAACAAGGCCCCCCGGCCGACTGGGCGCTGCACTACATCAGCACCTACGCGTCCTGCCACCCCTGGGAAGACTGGGCCGAAACCTGGGCCCACTACCTGCACATGATGGACACGCTGGACACCGCCATCAGCTTCGGCATCACGCGCACGGCGGTCGAGCAGTCCTACGACCCCTTTACCAAGGACGCGCTGTACGACCCGGACGACCCGGAAGGACAGGCGTTCCTGGACCTGGTCAACGCCTGGGTCGCCTTGACCGGCGTGCTGAACGAACTGGCCCGCAGCATGGGGCAACGGGATTTCTATCCGTTCGTGCTGCCGGCGCAGGTGATCGGGAAGTTGCAGTTTGTGCATCGGGTGGTGAAGGGGGCGTAGCGCGCTGAAACAGCGGGAGAATGAACCGGCAAAATAACCGGCAAGAAATTTCGTACAATCACCGAATTAATTAAATATATTGCTTATTTATCAATGTGATATATGCAATATTAATCGGCAAAATAACCGGCAAAAAAACCGGAAAATGCTCGGACCAAATGTACGATTCTCCGCATCAATTCTTGCCCCTCCAGCCCGCCGAAGCCGCATCCGCGCGGCTGCTGGAACGCGCTCGCGCGATCGTTCACCAATCGGTAGAACTCGGGGCACAGGCGCATCCCGCCACGCGCGACGCCTTGCGCGATCTGCTGCGCAGCATGAATTCCTACTACAGCAACCGGATCGAAGGCCAAAGCACCACGCCACGCAACATCGAAGCCGCCTTGCATCAGGAATTTTCAGACCGGCCCGAGGTGGCGCAATTGCAGCGCATTGCGGTGGCGCATATCCAGGCCGAAAAGGCCATGTCTCGTCTGGCCGATACCCAAGGCGCGCTGGGCGCTGACTTTGCGACCGCCGCGCATGGCGCCTTGTACAGCCATCTGGACGCCCGCGACCGAACTACCCAAGACGGCTACGTGGTGCAGCCGGCCGCGTTGCGCACCATCGATGTCACGGTAGGCCGCCATCATCCTCCCGCGTGGCAATCATTGCCGCGCTTCATGGAGGCCTACACCCAGCACTATGACCGCCCCAGGCCCGCCGACGCGCAGTTGATCGCCATTGCCTGCGCGCACCATCGCATGGCGTGGATGCATCCGTTTGCCGATGGCAATGGCCGCGCGTCGCGCTTACAGACCCATGCCGCGATGCTGCCGATCACGCAGGGGCTTTGGTCGGTCAATCGTGGCCTGGCGCGCGGCGTGAACGACTACTACGGCTATCTGGCGTGCGCGGACGCGCCGCGCCAAGGCGACCTGGATGGCCGGGGCAACCTGAGCGAGAAGGGCCTGGTCCAGTGGGTTGAGTATTTTCTGGGCGTGTGTGAAGACCAGGTGGCCTACATGACGCGCACGCTGGCCCTGGATTCGATGAAGGCAAAAATCCACGCCGCCGTGCAGGTGGAAGCCGCGCACGGCCGCTTGCGGGCAGAGGCGGCCTTACCCATCTACTTTTTGTTTGCCGCGGGCCCCGTCAGCCGAGGCGAATTCATTCAGATGACGGGGCTGGGCGAACGCACCGGGCGATCGTTGTTGGCGGCGGCATTGAAAAGTGGATTGGTGGCATCCGATACCCCGCGCGGCCCCGTGCGCTTTGCCTTCCCCCTGGATGCATTGCCTGTGCTGCTGCCATCGCTGTACGGAGGGGTGGACGATGTTCAGGGATGAAGGGTGGATGATTGGCATAGAAGAAGCCAAGCTCAACGTGCTCCGCGACGCCGCCGACAAGGGATGGGCTGACATCGCCGCAGGGCGCTTTACCGATGTCACAGACGATCAACTCGAAAGTTTCATCGAACAGCTTGGGGCGCAGGCTGCCGCCAGGGTAAACATGAGGAAGTAATGTGGGTCTATCGGCTGTCCAATCGGCCGAGTGCTGCACGATGTGATGGACCTGGCGCAGCACCTGGATTCTCGAAGATCGTGGTCTTAGCTTGCCCTTGGGCAGAATCACCCACCAGCTTGGCGGCGATTCTGCCCAAGGGCCTGGGCCATGACGCGATCACACGGTCAAGCTGATCCAGGTCGTCTTCAAGTCCGAGTATTTCTCCAGCGCGTGCAATGACTTGTCGCGACCGGAGCCCGATTGCTTCACGCCGCCGAACGGCACCGTGATGTCGCCATCGGCATAGCAATTCACCCACACCAGCCCTGCGCGCAAGCGGCGCGACAAGCGATGCGCGCGTGACAGGTTGGCCGTCCACAGGCCGGCGCCCAGGCCGTACACCGAATCGTTGGCCAACTGGATGGCTTCGTCTTCGGTGCTGAAGCGCTGGGCGGCCAGTACCGGTCCGAAGATTTCTTCGCGTACCAGGGCGGAATCCTGGTGGGCGCAATCGAAGATGGTGGGTTCGATGTAGTAGCCGCCCGACGCGCTGCGGGCTTGCTTGCCGCCGATGCGCAAGGTGGCGCCTTCGGATTGGCCGGCGGCGATGCGGGCCAGCACGCCTTGCATCTGGCGTTCGTCCACCATGGCGCCCATGGCGGTGGCGGGGTCCAACGGGTCGCCGGGTTGCAGCGTGGCGGCGCAGGCGGCCACTTTTTCCATGAAGGCGTCGTAGATGCCGTCCTGCACGTACAGGCGCGAGCCCGCGATGCAGACTTCGCCCTGGTTCGAGAAGATGGCCAGCGCGGCGGCTTGCGCGGCGCGGTCCAGGTCGGGGCAGTCGTCAAACACGATGTGGGGCGACTTGCCGCCGCATTCCAGCCACACGCGCTTCAGGTTGGATTCGCCGGAATAGGTCATGAAGCGCTTGCCCGTGGCGGTTGAACCCGTGAAGGCCACGCAGTCCACATCCGGGTGACGGCCCAGCGCCTGGCCCGCCACCGCGCCCAGGCCGGGCACCACGCTGAAGACGCCCGGGGGGATGCCGGCTTCTTCGGCCAGCGCCGCCAGCCGGATGGCCGACAGCGACGCCTGCTCGGCCGGTTTCAAGATGACGCTGTTGCCCGAGGCCAGGGCGGGCGCCACTTTCCAGGCCGCCATCATCAGCGGGTAGTTCCACGGCACTACCGCCGCCACCACCCCCAGCGCTTCGCGGGTGATGGTAGCCAGCGCGTCGGGGCCGGTGGGGGCGATTTCGTCGTAGATCTTGTCGATGGCTTCGGCGTACCAGGCGTAGCAGCGGGCCGTTTCCGGTACGTCAAAGGCCAGCGCGTCGCGGATGGGCTTGCCCATGTCCAGCGTTTCCAGCAGGGCGAGTTCTTCGGTGTGCTGGTCGATCAGGGCGGCCAGGCGCAGCAGGCGTTCCTTGCGTTGGCGCGGCGCCAGTTGGCTCCATACGCCGGCTTCGAAGGCGCGGCGGGCGGCGGCCACGGCGCGGTCCACATCGGCCTGGCCGCAGGCGGCCACGTCGGCCAGCTTGCGGCCGTCGATGGGGCTGGATGCCGCGAACGTGGCGCCGTCGGCGGCGTCGCAGTAGGCGCCGTCGATATAGGCCTTGCCGTTGAAGTTCAAGGCGGCGGCGCGGCCTTGCCAATAAGCGTGATCGTGTTGGCTCATGCTGGGTCTCCGGTGTGGTTGGCGCGGGCGACCATGGCGTCCAGCAGCACGTTGCAGCCGGCTTCCAGGTCAGCGGGTTTGGCGTCTTCGATTTCGTTGTGGCTCACGCCGTCCTTGCAGGGCACGAAGATCATGGCGGTGGGCGTGACGCTGGCCATGTAGACGGCGTCGTGGCCGGCGCCGGTGACGATGTCCATGGCGGCCAGGCCGCGCCGCGTGGCGCCGTCGCGCACCTTGGCGACCAGGTCCGGGTCGAACGGGGTGGGCGGGAAATACTGCACCTGCTTCACGTCCACGGTGACGCCGTGGCGTTCGGCCACGTCGGTGCAGGCGGCCAGCCAGCGCGCGTCCATCTGCGTCAGCGTGGCTTCATCTTCATGACGCAGGTCCACCGTGAAACGGACCTGGCCGGGGATGACGTTGCGCGAACCGGGGTGCGCGTGGATTTCGCCGACCGTGCCGCGTCCGTGCGGCTGGTTGTCGTTGGCGATGCCGATCACCGCCTGCAACAGGAAGGTGGCGGCGTAGAGCGCGTCGCGGCGGATGGGCATGGGCGTGGGGCCGGCATGCATTTCCATGCCGGTGATGACCACGTCGTACCAGCGCACGCCCAAGGAACCCGTCACCACGCCAACCACTTTTTCTTCGTGCTCAAGAATCGGGCCTTGCTCGATGTGCGCCTCGAAGTACGCACCCACCGGGCGTCCGCCGACCGCATCCGGGCCGGCGTAGCCGATGGCGGCCAGCTCGTCGGCCACCGACTTGCCGTCGTGGTCGCGCGCGTTCAGCGCGACTTCCAGCGGGAACTTGCCGGCGAATACGCCCGAGCCCATCATCACCGGCAGAAAGCGCGAGCCTTCTTCGTTCGTCCAGATGGCCACTTCCAGCGGCGCTTCGGTGACGACGCCATGGTCGTTCAGGCTGCGCATGACTTCCAGCCCCGCCAGCACCCCGTAGCAGCCGTCGAACTTGCCGCCGGTGGGCTGGGTGTCGATGTGGCTGCCCGTCATGACGGGCGGCAGGTCGTTATTGCGGCCCGCGCGGCGGGCAAAGATATTGCCCACCTGGTCCACACGCAGCGTCATGCCGGCGTCGCGCATCCAGCCGGTGACCAGATCGCGGCCCTGGCCGTCCAGCGCGGTCAGCGCCAGCCGGCAGTTGCCGCCCTTGGGCGTGGCGCCGATCTGCGCCAGGTCCATCAGCGACTGCCACAGCCGCTGTCCGTTGATTGAAATCGTGCTTGTCATGGAGTCAGGTCCTGTCAGTGGCCGGCGCTGTTGGTGCCGGTGCTGCTATTGCCAGTGCTGTTGGTGCCGATGCTTCGGGCAAGGCGGGCCTGCGCGGCTTCGCGGATGCCCATCAGCGTTTCGCCCGGCGCGATGCCGTTGGCGTCGTAGCGGATTTCCAGCAGCGCGGGCAGGTTGTGTTGCCGCGCAAACGCCAGCGCGCGTTCAAACGCCGGGCCGAAGTCGGCGGTGTTCTCCACGGCTTCGCCATGTCCGCCGTAACCACGGATGATCTGCGTGAAGTCGGGGTTTTCAAAGCCCAACGCAATGGTGCGCGCCGGGAATTCGCGTTCCTGGTGGGCGCGGATGGTGCCCCAGATGCCGTTGTTGAACACCAGCACCACCACGCCCAGTTTGTACTGCAAGGCCACGCCCAGTTCCTGCATGTTCATCTGAAAGCAGCCGTCGCCCGCGTAGCAGACCACGTCGCGCTGGCGGTCTTCGAGCTTGGCGGAAATGGCGGCGGGCAGGCCGTAGCCCATCGAGCCCACCGTGGGCGTCAGGCTGGTGCCCGGCCCGGCATAGCGGCGGTAGCGGTGCGGATACAGCGCGTAGTTGCCCGCGCCCACGGTCACGCAGGCCTCGGCGGGCAGATGCGCGTCCACATAGGCGGCGGCCGCGTCCAGGCTCATCGCGCCGGGCGAGGGCAGCGGCGTCAGGCTCTCTGTCAGTTGCTGATGCGCGATACGCACGGCCTCGCCACGCGGTGTGGCATGTCCGGGCGCCAGGTCAGCCACGCTGGCGGCAAAGCTGGCCACGTCGGCCACCATGGCCTGCGTGGGCGAAAACACGCGGCCCAGTTCGGCGGCGTCGGGGTAAACGTGTATCAGCTTCTGGCGCGGCAGCGGGCTTTCAATGACGGTATAGCCTTCGGTGGTGGCTTCGCCCAGGCGCGTGCCCACGGCCAGCACCAGGTCGGCGTCCTTCAAGCGCTGGCGCAGTTCGGGCGTCATGGCCCAGCCGACGTGGCCGGCGGCGTTGGGGTGGCGCTGGTCAAAACATTCCAGACGGCGCCACGCGGTGCCCACGGGCAACTCGAAGCGCTCGGCAAAGCCGGCGATCTGGTCGATGGCGGTCTGGTGCCAGCCGTTGCCGCCCAGCAGCAGGAATGGGCGTTCGGCGGCGTTCAGCAAGTCGACCATGCGCGTCAGATCGGCCGCGCCGGGGTGGCTGTGCACGCGCGGGTAGCGCGGCAGGTCCGCCACGCGGGCGGTGCCCCACAGCGTGTCTTCCGGCAAGGCCAGCACCACCGGGCCGGGCCGGCCGCTGGTGGCTACCGCGAAGGCGCGCGAGATGAATTCGGGGATGCGGTCGGTGCGGTCGATCTGCGCCACCCACTTGGCCATTTGCCCGAACATGCGGCGGTAGTCGATTTCCTGGAAGGCTTCGCGTTCCATGAAGTCGTTGCCGACCTGGCCCACGAACAGGATCATCGGCGTGGAGTCCTGGTAGGCGGTGTGCACGCCGATGCTGGCGTTGGTGGCGCCCGGGCCGCGCGTCACAAAGCAGATGCCGGGTTCGCCCGTCAGCTTGCCATAGGCCTCGGCCATGTAGGCCGCGCCGCTTTCCTGGCGGCACACAATGGGTTCGATGGCGTCGGTGTGTTCGTTCAGCGCATCGATGCAGGGCAGGTAGCTTTCACCGGGAATCATGAACACGCGGCGCGCGCCATGGATGCGCAACTGCTGCATCAGGATCTGGCCACCGTTGCGTTCGGGAAGTGCGGATGACGTCATGCAAGGTCTCCTGGTTGTGGGACGGCCTGCGCGCGGCGCTCGGCGGCCCATCGTTCGAATTGGTCGTGGCGCGCCAACAGGCGGCGCGCGGTGTTGTAGGTGGGCGGGTCGATGCGTTCGGCGTCATGCTGGCCGGCGCGTTGGGCCTCGAAGCGGGCCACGCGGTTGCGCGCGGTGTCCACCTCGGGCGCGCTGGGCGTGAACACCTGGTGGATCAGCGGCACTTGCTCGGCCACCGTCGCGCATTTGGATTTCAGGCCCAGGCGGCGCGCCCAGCGCAAGTCCGCTTCCAGCGCGGGCAGGTCGCGGTAGTTGAACGGGCAGTCGATCGGCACGCAGCCGGCGGCGGTGCAGTCCACCAGGAAGCGGGCGCGCACGGCGTGCAGTTCGATGCCGTCTTTGCCGCGTTCGGCGCCCAGGCTGGCGGTCAGGTCCTCGGCGGCCAGCAGGCAGCCCGACACGCGTGGGCTGGCGGTCAGGATGTCGTAGGCACGTACCAGCCCCAGCGCGGATTCCAGCGTCGGCACGATTTCCGTGCTGCCGGCCGGCAGGCCCAGTTCGGACTCCAGCGCGCCGATGGCCTGGTCCAGCGCGATGATCTGCGCGGCGCTTTCGGCGTGCGGCAGGAACACCGCGTCCGGCGCGCCGGGCATCACGCCGCGCAGGTCGGCCAGGCCGTCGTCTTCCAGCTTGTTGATGCGTACGGCGGCCACCACGCCCTGGGCGCGGCAGGTGGCGAACAGCGCGGCGATGCGCGGCCGGGCGGCGGGCCGCTCGACGGGCGCGGTGAACTCTTCCAGGTCGGCCACCAGGGCGTCCGTGCCGCTGGCCAGGCCCGCGGCCTGCGCGGCCGCGTCCATGCCGGGAACAAACATCCAGCTGCGGCGCAGCGCGGGGGGACGGCGAAGCGTTGAAGTTTGGGTCATTGCACGTGCCTCGGCAGGAACAGCACCAGTTCAGGAACAAAGGTCAGCAGCAACATCACGGCGGTCATGGCCAGCATCATCCAGGACAGCGGGCGCAGGGTCTGCATCATGTTGATGCCGCCAATCTTGCAGGCGGCCATCAGGTCCACCCCGACCGGCGGCGTGTTGGCGCCGATGGCCATGTTGATGGACAGCAGGATGCCGAAATGCACCGGGTCGATGTTGTAGTGTGCCAGCACCGGCATCACCACGGGCGCCACGATGATGATGACGGGAATGGCCTCCATGAAGGTGCCCAGCAGCAGCAACACCACGGTCAGCACCAGCAGCACGGCGGTCTTGCTGTCGGTCCATTCCACCAGCAGCGTGGACAGCGCCTGCGGCACCTGTTCGGCCACCAGCACCCAGGCGAACAGGCCCGACGCGCCAATCAGCAGCAAGATGGACGCGCTGCTTTCACCCGTGGACTTCAGGTTGCTCCACAGCGACTTCAGGCTTAGCGTGCGATACCAGAAAAAGCCGATCAGCAAGGCGTAGACGATGGCGCTGGAGGCGGCTTCGGTGGCGGTGAAGATGCCGAAGCGGATGCCGCCGATGATCAGCACGGGCACCATCAGCGCGGGCAGCGCGTCGATGGTGGCGGCGCGCAGTTCGCCCCAGGAAAACGGCTGGCCGCCGGCCCAGTTGTGCTTGCGCGACTGCCAGATGGCCACGCCGATCAAGGAGAAACCCAGCAGGATGCCGGGGATGATGCCGGCCACGAACAGCTTGCCCACCGACGTATCGGTAATGGTGCCGTAGACGATCAGCACGATGCTGGGCGGGATGATGGTGGACGTGGCGCCCGCGCTGCCCACCAGGGCGCACGAAAAGCCCTTGTCGTAGCCGCTGCGGGCCATGGCGGGCAACAGCAGGCTGCCGATGGCGACCACGTCGGCCACGCCCGAGCCGGACAGCGCGCCGAACATCAGGCAGGCCAGCACGGCCACCACCGCCAGGCCGCCCTTGATGTCGCCCACGATGGCGGCGCACAAACGCACGATGCGCTGCGTCAGGCCGGCGCCGTTCATCAGTTGCGCGGCCAGGATGAACAGCGGAATGGCCAGCAGCGTGAAGCTGTCCAGCCCCACCACGTACTGCTGCGCGGCCACCATCATGGGCGCGGCGTCGTACACGGCCAGGTAGGCCAGGCACGACAGCACCAGGCCGAATGCAATGGGCATGTCGATCAACACCGTGATCGTGAACACGCCCATCAGGAAGAGAGCACCCGAAGACATCTTGTTATTCCTTTGCCATGGCGGGGGTGGGCGCAAGCAGTTGCGCCAGATGAACCACGATGGTGATCGCGCACGCAAACGGCAAGGCCAGGTACACCGTGCCGGCGGACACATCCAGCGCGGGCAGGATCTGGTCGCCCGTCAGTTCGGCCAACTGCCAGCCCGCGTAGCCCAGCGCGGCCAGGCCCACGATGATCAGCACCTGGTTGACGCGTTCAACCACGTTCAGCACGCGCGGGCTGCGCACCATGAAGGGCAGCAGGCCAGCCATGAGATGAGAGCGGTCATGGCTGCACGCCACGCCGCCGATGAAGGCGGACCACACCAGAACCAGGCGCGGCAATTCCTCGGCCCAATGCGGCGTGGTGTGCGTGACAAAGCGCGAGAACACCACGTAAGAGATCAGGATCGCCAGCAAGGCCACCGCCACGGCGGCGAAGGCCTTGCTGATGCCCGACAGAATGGCGGACAGTCGGTTGAGCATTACTTGGCCTCGCGGTACTTCTGCACAAGCGCCATCAGCTCAGGGCCGTAGGTGACCGAGTAGGTCTTCCACACGGGTTGCACGGCGGCGGCAAAGGCGGCCTTGTCGACCTCGTTGACCTGCATGCCTTTCTCTTTCAGTTGCGCCACGAATTGCTGGTCGCCGTCGGTGATCATCTTGCGCTGGGCGTCGCGCCACTTGTCGGCGGCGGCCTGCACCACCTTCTTGTCGTCGGCCGAGATGCGGTTCCAGACCGGCTTGGAGATGATCAGGCTGGCCGGACCCCACACGTGGCCCGTCAGCGACAGGTATTTCTGCACTTCGAAGAACGACGAGGTGTAGATGATGGACAGCGGGTTCTCTTGCGCGTCAAACACCTTTTGCTGCAAGGCCGAGTACAGCTCGCCAAAGGCTAGCGGGGCAGGGTTGGCGCCCAGGGCGGTGAAGGTGTCCAGCCGCATCTTGTCGGGCGTGACGCGGGTTTTCAGGCCGGCCAGGTCGGCGGGCTTGGCGATGGGGCCGCGGTTGTTGGTCACGTGGCGGAAGCCGTTTTCCCACCACGAAATGATGGTCAGGTTTTTCTTGTCGGCCAGCTTGGCCAGCGCGGCGCCCAGCTCGCCGTCAAAGGCCTTGTAGGCCTGCTGCGACGACGACCACGAGTAGGGCAGTTCCACCACGCCAAACTTCGGTTCGATGGGTTGCAACGAGCCCGAGCCGATGATGGCCGCGCCCTGGCTGCCGATCTGCAAGCCTTCCAGCATGGTCTTTTCGTTGCCCAACTGGCCGCTGGGGAACAGCACGAAGTTGACGCGGCCGTCGGTCTTTTCCTTGACCTCGGCGGCAAAGCCTTCGGCGGCCTTGTTCCAGCTATGGCTGGGGGCCAGCACGTGGCCCAGCTTGATGTCCAGGGCATGGGCCGACAGCGGCGCAAAGCCGGCCATGGCGACAAGGGCGCCGCCGATCAGGGCGCGAAACGTTTGGGGAGCGTGGGTCATGGGGTAACTCCAGATGCGAAAAGAGAAGGTGGGGTGGTGGGTTCAACACGCGGCGGGGTGCGGCCCCGCTCAGTAGGATTGCCCCCGCATGGATGCGGGGTGGCCGGGCAGGGGGATACCCATGCCGGTGTCGGTCAGGCCGTTGTCTCCCACGGCCAGCACCTGCAACGTTGCATCAAGGAAATTGCCGACGTACAGATAGCGGCTGTCGGGGCTGAAGGCGATGCCTTCGGGTAGCGCGCCCACCTCGATGGCGCCCACGCGCGTGACGCGCAAGCCCTCGATGCGCAGCAGCACGATCTGGCCGCGCGGGTGGTGAAACCATTCCGACGAGGGGTTGTTCGAGCCTTGCACGATGGCCACGGCGGCGTGGCGGCCATCGGGGCTGATGGCGATGCCCTCGGGGCCGTCTTCCACCATCAGGCGGTCGATCACGCGGGGCGGCGCGCTTTTAAGATCCACCACGCTAATGGAATCCGCATGGCCGTCGGAGGCCGTTGGGCTGCCCATGTCCACCACCAAGGCCAGCGCGCCGTCGGGCGACACCACCAGGTTGAAGGGCACGAGCCCCGTCGTCAGGTCTTCGGACGGGTCATGCGTGACGCGCGGCACGGGGCCGCTGTCGTCGATGTGCAGCACGGCCAACCGGTGCGTGTCTGTCTTGACGGCGAAGGCGCGGCGGCCATCGGCCGAGAACGAGACGGCGACAACGGGCGTGCCCAGGTCGATTTCAGCGACGACAGCCACGCGGTTATCGCGGATCGTCAGCACCGATACCGACCGACCCGCCTTGTTCGCCACCAGCGCCATCGTGCCTGCGCGGTTGATCGACAGGCCCGACGGTTGCAGGCCCACTTGTAGCGTTTGCACGATGGCCGGCGGCGTGGCGGCCAGGTCCACCACATATAGATCGCGGCCCGGCGTGGGCTGCCACCCCTGGCCGTCGGCGCGTTCAGGCCAGGCCATGGAATCGGCGATCAGCGCCAGCCGCTGGTCCGGCGTCACGGCCAGATTGACGGGCGGGCCGAACAGGGAATTGGGCAGGGGCAGCGTCGCCACATGCACCGGCGCGGCCGGGTTGGCGGCGGCGTCGAAAATGCTGAGCGTGTCGCGGCCGGGCGCCAGGAAGCGGATCTGGCCGTCGTCCCAGGTGACTTTTTCGTCGTTGCCGACCAGCAGGTAGTGCGGCGCGGCGCTCATGCGGCCAACTCCTGCGCGTCGGGCACGGCCAGCGTGGCGCCGATCAGTTGCCGGGTGTAGGGATGCTGGGGCGCAAAGTACACCTGATCGGCCGTGCCGCGTTCGACGATGCGGCCGCCTTGCAGCACCACGATGTCATCGGCAATGTGCTGCACCACCGCCAGGTTATGGCTGATGAACAGATAGCCCAGGCCACGGTCGCGCTGCAATTGCATCAGCAGGTTCAGGATCTGCGCCTGCACCGATACGTCCAGCGCGGATGTGGGTTCGTCGCATATCAGCAGTTGCGGTTCCAGCATCAGGGCGCGCGCAATGGCTACGCGCTGGCGTTGGCCGCCGGACAGTTCGCGCGGATACCGCGCGGCAAAGGCGGGCACCAGGCCCACGGCGTCCATCATGCGGCGCACCGACGCCGCCTGCGACGCCGCATTGCCGATGCCGTGCACGCGTAGCGGCGCGGTCAGGATTTCATTGATGGTGCGGCGCGGGTTCAGCGATGAATACGGGTCCTGGAACACCATCTGGATGCGGCGGGCGCGGGCGCGCGCCGGCATGGCGGCCAGCGGCTGGCCGTCCAGCAGCGCCTGGCCCTGGGTGGGCGCCAACAGGCCCAGCATGAGCTTGGCGATGGTGGACTTGCCGCTGCCGGATTCCCCCACCAGGCCGATCGTCTGGCCGGCGGGCACGTGCAGGTCGATGTCATGCAGGATGCGGGGCGCGGGGCGGCGCGAGAACAGGCTGGCGCGGCCGTATTGGAAGGACAGCGCGTTCAGGCGGATGCTGGCGGGCGAGGGCGCGGGGTGCGCGGCCGCAACCGCCTTGGAATTCTTGCTGGGATGCATGTTGGCGTTCAGCTTGTCGTTCATGCCGAGACTCCCGCAATCTTCGTCGCCAGCAACGCGCCAGGCTTCACGCACAGGCAACGGTGGCTGCCTTGCACGCGTGACACCAGCGGCTGGGCGCAACGGGCTTCGGCCACCGGGCAACGTTCACGAAAGGCGCAGCCCCGTATGGCCACATCCAGCGACGGCACGGCGCCCGCAATGGTGGGCAGGTCGGTGCGCGGGGCGGTGCGGCCCGGCTGGGGTATGCAGTTCAGCAACATGGCGGTGTAGGGATGGCTGGGGCGGGTCAGCACCTCTTGTACGGTGCCGCCTTCCACGATGTCGCCGGCGTACATGACGATGACGTGGTCGGCAATGCGTGCCACCAGGCCCATGTCGTGCGAGATAAACACCATGCCTAAACCGAACTCGGCCTGGATGTCGCGTAAGAGGTCCAGCAGTTCGGCCTGCACGGTGACGTCCAGCGCGGTGGTGGGTTCATCCGCAATCAGCAGTTCGGGGCCGCACATCAGCGCCATGGCGATCATCACGCGCTGGCGCAACCCGCCCGAGAGCTCAAACGGATACTGGCGCATGCGTTCTTCGGGGTTGGTGATGCCGACGCGGCGCAGCAGGTATTCGGCGCGCTCGGCGGCTTCGCGACGGCTGACGCGCTTGTGCCGGCGCATCACGTCGATCAGCTGCGTGCCAATCTGAAACACCGGGTTCAAGGACGTCATCGGGTCCTGGAAGATCATGGCGATGCGCGCGCCACGCAATTCCGCCAACTGGCGCGCGTTCAGCGTGGACAGGTCCTGCCCGGCGAACTCCAGCCGCGTCATGCGGCGGCGCGCGGCGGCGGGAAGCAGGTCCAGCAACGCCAGCGCGGTCAGCGACTTGCCGCAGCCCGATTCGCCCACGATGCACAGCGTCTTGCCGCGTTCCAGGGTGAAGTCCACCGCGCGCACCACGTGCTTGGTGTGCGTGGCGGTATGGATGTCGATGTGCAGGTTTTCAACCCGCAGCAGGGAGTGGGAAGTGGCGGTCATGGCGTCACCCTTTCTTCATCTGGATGGCGCGCAGCGTTTCGCCCGCCCGGTTCACACACAGCACCAGCACGAACAGCACGATGCTGGGAATGACCACCAGCGAGGGCTGGAACAGCATGTTTTCCTTGCCCTCGGCGATCATCAGGCCCAGCGACGGCATCGGCGCGGGCACGCCCAGGCCCAGGAACGACAGCGAGGCTTCCAGCGTGATGGCCATGGCCGCGTCCACCGTGCCGATGATGAGCAGGTTGCCCACCAGGTTCGGCAGGATGTCGCGCCAGATGATTTGTAGGTGCGTGCAGCCTTGCAGGCGCGAGGCCGTGACGAATTCCGCGTTGCGCAGCCCGGCGGCCATGGTGCGCGCGACCAGCGCGTAGCGTTCCCACAGCAGCAGGCCCAGCACCAGCACCACCACGGTCAGCGATGCGCCCACCACCGACACCACGGCCAGCGCCACCAGAATGATGGGCAAGGCCAGGCGCGCGGTGATCAGGAAGGACACGGCGCGGTCCACCGTGCCGCCGAAGTAGCCGGCGACGACACCCAGTGTGGTGCCGATCAAGCCGCCCATCAGCGCGACGGACAAGCCGATCAAGGCCGACACGCGCACGCCGTACAGCGCGCGCGCCAGCACGTCGCGACCCAACTGGTCGGTGCCCAGGATGTGGTTCCAGTCACCGCCTTCGGCCCACACCGGCTCTTGCAGCCGGGCCAGCAGGTCTTGCGTATACGGGTCGTGCGGAATCAGCCAGGGGCCGATCAGGCCGGCCAGCACCAGCAGGGCCAGCACGACAAGGCCCACACGTTGGCCGGCGCGCGCCAGGCGGTCGCCGCGCGGCGCGACGGGCAGGGGAGTTTGGATGGCAGTGTTCATGAGGCGGCTCGCACGCGGGGGTCCAGCCAACCGTTGATCAGGTCGGCGACGAGAGTCAGGACGATGTAGATCAGCGCAAAGATCAGGATCAGCGCCTGCATCGTGGGAAAGTCGCCGCGCAGGATCGACGTCCAGGCGAGCAGGCCCGCGCCGTTGATGGCGAAGACGGTTTCAATGACGACGGACCCCGCCAGCAAGGTGCCCATCTGCGCCGCCGCCAGCGACACCAGCGGGCGCAACGCATTGCGCAGCGCATACTTCAGCACCACGCTGGGGCCGCCCAGGCCCATGGCGCGGGCGGTGCGGATGTAGTCGGTGGCCAGCACGGTTTCCATTTCGGATTTCATCAGGCGCAGCATGGCGGGCATGGCGAAGAGCCCCAGCGCCACCACCGGCATCACGTAGTGCTTCCAGGTGTCAAAGCCCGAGGCGGGCAGCCATTGGTTGCGCACGCTGAACACGATGATCAACAGGAACGCCAGGCAGAACGGCGGCATGGCTTGCGCGCAGGCCGACAGCAACATGGTGGCGCGGTCCGCCAGCGAGCCCTTGCGCATGCCGGCCAGCACGCCCAGCGGAATGGCAAGCAGCAGCGCAAACGCCATGGCGGCCAGGCCCAGTTTGGCGGTGGCGGGAAAGTGCTGGCTCAGCAGTTCGGCCACGGGGCGGCTGAAGTACAGGCTGTCGCCGAAGTCACCGCGCACCACGCCCGTCAGCCAACGGCCGTATTGCAGCAGGATGGGGTCGTCAAAACCGTGTTGTACCGACAGCCGGGCGGCATCCGCCGCGCTGCCTTCGCCGGCCAGACGGGCGGCCGGGTTGCCGGACGCAAACACCAGCGAAAAGCTGATCAGCGACACGAACACCACCAGCAGGGCGGCGACCAGCACACGGCGAAACAGGAATGCAATCATGGGTCAACCTTTATGGTCTTGCGTCGGCGCGCATCGACGTGCATCGGCGCGCGCCGTTCCGCCCGGGCGCGACTTCAGCTTTCACGCGCCCGGACCGGAATGGCACAACGGTTGGAACAAGGCCTGGGCGCGATGGCCCCAAGCGTTATTTCCAGGTGGCCTTGTAGAAGCGCGGGAACTCGTCGCCGTCCACCGAGAAGTTCAGGTCTTTGGCCTGCACGGCGTTCAGCGAGTGGTTCCACAACGGCACCCAGTACGCCTGGTCGGCCACGATCTTCAGCGCGGCCGCGTAGTTCTTGGCGCGCAGGTCGCGGTCAACGGACGTGTCGGCCGCTTCCAGAAGCTTGATGACTTCCGGGTTGCGCGCCTGGTCGTCCGGGCCGCCCCGGAAGAAGTTGCTGGTGGACAGCGCCGCGTCGGCAATGCCGTAGGAGCCCCAGTTGGACGCCAGCATGGCGGTCTTGCCGTCGCGCCAGTTGGTCATGGCGGTGCCGTATTGCTGTTCAACCAGGTTCACCTTGATGCCGGCCTGCGCCATCTGGGCGGCGGCGGCGTCCAGGATGCTGCGCGGCGGCGCCGAGATCACCAGGTCCAACGTGATGCCGTTGGGGTAGCCGGCTTGCGCCAGCAGTTGCTTGGCGCGGGCGGGGTCGAACTTGTAGGACTGCACGTCGGTCGTGCAACCGAACTGCGCGGGGTTGCACGCGGCGTTGATCACCTTGGACGCACCGCCGACGAGTGCTTTGCGGATGGCTTCGCGGTCAATCGCGTGGTTGATGGCCTGGCGCACTTCCTGCTTGGCCAGCGGCGACTTGCCGTCGTCAAAGCGCGGGTTCAGCGAGATATAGCTGATGCGCATGATGCTGCTGCTTTTCACGGTGACCGACGGCGTTTTCTCCATGCGCTTGGCCACGTCGGGCGGCACGCGCCAGATCCAGTCCAGGCCGCCGGACAGCAGCTCGGCGTATTGCGTATTGGCGTCCGGCAGCACGCGCACCACCAGCTTTTGCACGGCGGGTTTCGGGCCGAAATAATCGTCAAAGCGCTCGTACACATAGCGGCTGCCGGGCTGGCTGTCGGTCAGGCGATACGGGCCCGTGCCGATGGGCTTGGCGCCCATGTCCGACTGATTGGCCTCGTAGTACTTGCGCGGATAGATCGGCAGGTTTTCCGACAGCATTTCCAGCGCCAGCGGGTAGGGCGTCTTCATCTTGATGCGCACGGTGTCGTCACCGACTTTCTCCGCCTTGGCAATCCAGGCCACCTGGTTCTGGAAGCGCGCCTTGAAAGCGTCCGACGACACCAGGTTCAGCGTGTAGAGCACGTCGTCGATGGTCAAGAGCGAACCATCGTGGAACTTCACGTCGCGGCGAATGGGCAGTTCGATGGTGGTGTCGTCCACGAACTTGTAGCCCGTGGCGATGGCCGGGCCGAATTCGCCCGTGTCCTGGTTCTTTTGCAGCAGACCCGAGAAGACCATGCGCGCCAGCGCCAGGCCGGGACGGTCCGATTCCTTGTAGGCGTCCAGCGTGGCGGGCGCCGCGTCAAACGCGATGTTGAGGGAATTGTCGGCCTTGTTGGCCTGGGCGGCATGAGCGCCCAGCGCCAGTAGCGCCGCGCTCACGAACTTCACGGTACGGGTTAGCTGCATGTTTTCACCTTGATATGTTTTATGTGTGTGGCCTACGGGGTGCTGCGGTGCTGCGATCTTGCTGTGCTGCGACGGTTGCGCTTTCTTGCGTTTCGACAGGCAAGCCGCTCCCCTTGCCGCGGGCGGCGCAAATTGCGCCGGCGGTGCATGCACGGTCGGTCAGGGAAGGGGCCTGATGCGTCTCAGGCCTGGCGGATTAGCAGTTCATCAAATCATCGGATCCCAACGTTGCCGAAGTCTTCCCGCAGACGCGCCAGGATGCCGACCAGATGGTCGTGCATGGCGTGGCGCGCGCGGATGGGATCGCGGTCGACAATGGCCGCGAGGATGCGTTCGTGTTCTTTCTGCGCTTCGATCCACACCTTGGTGGTTACGAAGTGTTCCTCCAGGCGGTGGAACACCGGGCTCAAGGTGCTCAGGTGCCAGATGTGCGAAATGGCGGCGGCCAGCGCGGCGTTGCCGCAAGCGGCGCCGATGGCGCTGTGGAAGGCGCGGTCGTGCACGCTGGGGGATTCGGTCAGCGACATGCCGTCGTGCGCGGCGCGGATGGCGGCAATTTGCGCGGGCGAGGCCTTTTGCGCGGCCAGGGCGGCGCATTCCGGCTCGATCAGCAAGCGCGTTTCCAAGAGGTCGAAGGGGCCGATATCGGTGGCTTCGACGCTGTCGGCGGCGGCGGTGGCCGGCGCCGCGTCTTGGTACTGGCCGTCTTCACGCGGCTGGCACACAAACACGCCCGTGCCCACGCGCACATCCACATAGCCCTCGATTTCCAGGGCGATCAGGGCTTCCCGCACCGACGCCCGGCTCACTTGCAATTGCTCGGCCAGCTCGCGCTCGGCGGGCAGGCGGCCCCCCGCGGGAAAGTCACCGGCCTTGATGCGCGCGGCGATCTGGTCGGCAATCATGCGGTAAAGGCGGGTTGAGGCTACGGCCTGTAGGGAAGTCATCGTGGGGCGGCTTGGAGTGTTCGGGACGGTGAGCGTAATAGGTTTGGGGCGGTGGTGTCTTGCGTGAGCGGTGCGGGGATGCGATGTTGTAGAGGTGCCTGATGGTCCAGTGGTCAGGCCACTGGACGAAATGTACCGGAGCGGACCCGGCTTGGGAACCGGGGGGCTCCGGTTTTTTGGTGGTTTCAGGGAAAACCACTAGCGGCGCGAGGGTGGTGCGAAAGCCGCCGGGCCGTGGTCAGGTCGTGGCCACGGCATGGCCGAGCCCGTGGTTGACCAGGCGTTAGGCTGTGGCGAAGACCCGGGGCAGTTCCAGCGTGACGGCGCGGTCGCGGCCATCGTCTTGCAGATGGATGATGCCGTCTTCCTGCACGACGCCGTCCACGAGCCCCACCTTCCCACCCAGAATCAACTGCTGGCAGCGTTGTCGCCGGCAGAGATGGACCGTTTGTTCCCACAGCTTGAGCGCGTCGCCATGCCGCTGGGCAAGGCCTTATATGAACCCGGCGGCCGCATGCGGCACGTCTGCTTTCCGGTCGATTGCATTGTGTCGCTGCTCTGCGTCATGGAAGACGGCGCATCGACAGAGATTGCGGTGGTCGGCAATGAAGGCATCGTCGGCATTTCGCTTTTCATGGGCGGAGAAACCACGCCCAGCCGCGCCATCGTGCAAAGCGCGGGCTCGGCCTATCAACTGAAAGGCCAGGCCCTGAAAGACGAGTTCGACCGGGGCGGGGCCATGCAACACCTGCTGCTGCGCTACACGCAGGCGCTCTTGACGCAAATGGCCCAGACCGCCGTCTGCAATCGGCATCACTCGCTGGACCAGCAATTATGCCGCTGGCTGCTGCTTAGCCTTGACCGCCTGCGTTCCAACGAGATCATCATGACGCAGGAACTGATCGCCAATATGTTGGGCGTGCGGCGTGAAGGCGTGACCGAGGCGGCGGGGCATTTGCAGGAAGCCGGCCTGATCCGATACCGCCGTGGGCATATCGACGTGATCGACCGCCCCGGCCTGGAGGCGCGCGTGTGCGAGTGCTACACCGTGGTCCGCGATGAATATGACCGCCTGCTGAGTCAGCGCGTACCCGCCCGGCGCCCCTGACCCACGACCTGGAGCCGTCCGTGCCGTATGCCCACCCCGCGCTTACCGGCGTATCCAACCGCCTGCTTGACGCCTTGCCGGACGCCGAGCGCGCACGCTTGCTGGGCCGGTTCGACGCGGTCGACCTGGCATTCGGCCAATGCCTGTTGCAGCCTGGGGGGCGATTGGATGACGTCTACTTTCCCTTGGGTGGCTATGTGTCGCTGATGCTTCCGCTTGCGCTTCCGCGCGGAGGCGCGCTGGAAGTGGGGCTGATCGGCAACGAAGGGATGTGGGGCATCGACGCGGCGCTGGGCGCCCACACCTCGCCGTTGCGGGTGGTGGTGCAGGGCGGCGGCACGGCCTTGCGCATGGCGTCGCACCGGTTCAGGCAGGAAATGGACGCCAGCCTGGCGCTGCGCCAATTGCTCAACGGCTACATCGTGGTCAGCTTGCGGCAGTTGGCGCAGGCCGCGGCATGCATACATTCCCATCTGGTCGAAGGCCGGCTCGCGCGCTGCTTGCTGATGACGCAAGACCGCGCCCATGCCGACAACTTTCACCTGACCCACGAAACCCTGGCCTACCTGCTGGGAGTAAGGCGCGTCGGCGTCACGGTGGCTGCTTCAGCCTTGCAGCAGCGCAAGCTGATCGCTTATCACCGAGGCCATATCGCGATTCTGGACCGCGTGGGATTGAAAGTGGCGGCATGTGAGTGCTACGCGGCGGATCTGCGCAGCTATGCGAGTCACTTGCATTAAGGGGGCTTTCCTAAGCGGCCAAGTTACGCTTCAAGGCGTGGATCAAGTCCGCGCGTGCCTCTTGCGCTTGGGGCAACAGGCGCGTCATGCCGATGAAGCTGTGCGGCACGCCGGAGTAGACGACCAGCATGGGCGCGGCGCCTGTGGCGAAGAGTTTGTTGGCCAGGTCCAGCGTGTCGTCCAGCAGCGGGTCCAGCGCGGCGGCTTGCAGGATCAGGGGCGGCAGGCCGTTCATGTCGGCATGCAGCGGGGCGACGCCGGGGGCCGTCAACTGCGCGGCATCCGCAACGTACTGCCGCCAGTACCAATCGAGCTTTTCCGTGGACAGGCCAAAGCGTCCGTCGCCATAGGCGTCGTGCGAGGGCGTGTCGTCGCGGGCGGAGAGCATGCCGTAGATGACGACGCCGGTCTTGATGAAGGCGTCGCCCTCGTCGCGCAGTCGTTGCAGCGCGGCCAGGGTGAGATTGCCGCCGGCGGATTCGCCGCCCACCGACAGGCGCGATGCATCCAAGCCCAGCGAAGGCGCCTGGTCGCGCAGCCAGCGCAGCGCTCCCAGCACCTGTTCCAGCGCAACGGGGTAGCGGGCTTCGGGCGACAAGGCGTAGGACAGGCCCGCCGTGACGATGCCGGCATCGGCCGCGATCTCGCGCTTCCAGCGGTCCAGCGAGTCCAGGTCGCCATGCGCGAAGCCGCCGCCGTGCAGGTGCAGGTACAGGGGCAGCGGCGCGTCACCCGCGCCTTCCGGGTAGTACAGGCGCAGCGTGGCGGGTACGGGCAGATGGTCCAGCCGGTGTTCCACCACGCGGCCGACGGGTGGCGCGGGCTGGCTCAACCACTGTTGGTAGGCGCGGCTTTTTCCGCGGAATTCGGCGATGGGTGTGGTCAGCACGTTGGCTGTGCCCACGCCGTGCTGCTGGGCCAGTGCTTGCGCGGCCAGCACGTCGGGCGCCAGGGTAGGGGTGTATGAGGAGCTCATGGAATTGCCAATCTGGGGTAGGGGCGGTGAGGCTTGCCCGTGAAGGATACCAGTGGCGGCGCGGCGGGCACGGCGGCCAGCAGCGTTTTCGTGTAGGGATGCGCAGGTCGGCTCCAGATGGCTTCGGGTGTGCCTTGTTCCACGATGCGGCCCTGGTTCATGACCATGACCCGGTCGCACAAGTAACGCACCACGGCCAGATCGTGCGAGATGAACAGGTAAGACAGCCCCAGTTCATGCTTCAAGTCGACCAATAGATTCAGGATCTGGGCCTGCACTGATACGTCGAGCGCTGACACCGGTTCGTCCAGCACCACCAGCGACGGGCGGGTGATCAGCGCCCGTGCAATGCCGATGCGTTGACGCTGTCCGCCTGAAAATTCGTTGGGATAGCGCCGAGCCGCGTCGGCGGGCAGGCCTACGTTGTCCAGAATGTCGGCCACGCGCCGGTCGCGTTCCACGCGGTTGCGCACCCCGTGAACGTTAAGGACGGCGGCCAGGATGTCGTGCACCGTATGGCGCGGGTTCAACGACGCGTAGGGGTCCTGGAACACCATCTGTATGTGCCGACGCCATGGCTTGAGCGCGCGTTCAGACAAGGCCAACAGATCCGCTCCGCGCAGCAGGGCCTGGCCGGCATGGGCGGGCGTCAAACGTAGCAGCGTGCGCGACAGGCTTGACTTTCCGCTGCCCGATTCACCGACCAGACCCAGCGTCTCACCGTGGGCGATGTCGAAGGACACCCCGTCCACCGCCAGTACGGCGGCGCCGCGGCGGCCTGCGTAGCGCGTGGAAAGGCCGCGCACGCTGAGCAATGGCTTTGCATGGGCGTGGGTTGCGGGGCTATCCAGGTGTGCCGTATCGCGCCCTGAGCCGGCAGCGCTGTCCGATGTGCGCAGGGTGAAGCGGGGTTCGCCAGTGGATTCTGTGCGGCTGACAACGATCTCCGGCAGGCGCGCCTGCCGGTAGTGCAGGCCGTCGCGCGCATGTAGTGACGCGCCCAGCAGCCCCCGTGTATAGGGATGAGATGGGGCGGCGAACAGTTGGGTGGCCGACGCTTCCTCCAGCTTCCTGCCGCCATGCATGACGACGACGCGGTCGGCCCATTGCCGCACTACGCCAAGATCATGAGTAATCAGCAGCATGCTCATGCCCAGGTCGTGTCGCAACTCGTCCAGCAGTTGCAGGATCTGCGCCTGGATGGTGACGTCCAGCGCGGTGGTGGGTTCGTCCGCGATCAACAGCCTCGGCCGGCAAGCGATGGCCATGGCGATCATCACGCGCTGGCGCTGGCCGCCCGACAATTGCATCGGGTAATCGTCAATACGCCGCTCGGGGTCGGGAATACGGACGCGCGCCAGCAGTTCCAATGTGCGCTGGCGCACGGCGGCGCGGTCGATGTCCTCGTGGCAGCGGATGGCCTCGGCAATCTGTCGGCCGATGGTCAGCACCGGGTTCAGCGATGTCATCGGCTCCTGAAAGATCATGGCGATGTCGCGGCCGCGCACCTGGCGCAACTGCCGGTCGGGCAGGCGAGCCAGGTCGACGCCATTGAACAGGATGTGGCCCTGCGTCCGGCTGCCGGAAGCCAGCAGGCGCAACACCGCCAGGGCGGTGGTCGACTTGCCGCAGCCGGATTCACCCACCAGCGCCAAGGTCTCGCCGGGCGCGACGTCAAAGCTCAGCCCGTCGACGGCGCGGCGTGCGCCGTCATCGGCGCGAAACGAGACGGTCAGGTCGCGCACGCTCAGCAGGGCGTGGGCGCCTGGGGAAAGGGATGCGGCGGTCATGCGGACAGCCTTGGGTTGAAGGCATCGTTCAGGGCGTCACCCAACAGGTTCAGGGACAGCACGGTCAGCACGATGGACAAGCCGGGCAGGGCCGCCAGATACCAGGCGGTGCGCAGCATCTCGCGCGCGTCGCCGATCATGCTGCCCCACGAGACCGCGTTGGGGTCACCCATGTTCATAAAGGACAAGGCCGATTCCATGAGGATGGCGTTGGCCACCAGCACCGAGGTCGTCACGATGACGGGCGGCAGCGCGTTGGGCAGGATTTCCAGCAGGGCGATGCGCGCGTGCCCAAAGCCGTTGCTGCGCGCGGCCAGTACGAATTCGGATTCGCGCAAGGTCCGGAATTCCGCGCGGACCAGGCGTGCGACGACCGGCCACGAGGCCGCGCCGATGGATAGTGCGATCACACTGACCGACGGCCGCCCGATCGCCACGATCACCACCACCAGCAGGAACGACGGGATGGTTTGCAACAGTTCGGTGACGCGCATCAGCACCACGTCGACCCAGCCACCGAAGTAGCCGGCCGACGCGCCCACGGCAATGCCGATGGCCAGGCTAAGCAGCGCCGCCGTGACGCCCACCGTCAACGACACCCGCGCGCCGTGCGCCAAGCCGGCGGCAATGTCGCGCCCCATTGTGTCAGTGCCCAGCCAGAAGTTCGGGTCTTGGCCGGGCCATTGGATGGGCGGGCCAACCATGTCCAACGGGTCGTGCGGGAACACCCAGGGAGCCGTGACGGCGGCAAGCAGGATCAACAGCAACAGCGCACCGCCCACCACCGCGCCAGGGTTGGCCAGCAGCCTGCGGAGTGTGCGCGCGCGGCGGTATGTACTGACGGCTAAGACAGCGGGCGCGGCCTGCGGCAAAGACGGAGACAGGAAATCAGTGGACATGGAAGGCAATGGGAAGGCGGATAGCGGAGAAGCAAAAAAGACAACAAACAGGCGGCAAGCACGGGATCCGCTCAATGTGCGCGGACGCGCGGGTCCAGCAGCGTTTGCAACAGATCGACCAGGATGTTGGCCACGATGACCAGCAGGGATGACAGCACCAGGATGCCCATCAGCACTACGTAATCGCGCGCCATGACGGATTCATAGGCCAGCCTGCCCAGGCCGGGCCAACTGAAGACGGTCTCGACCACGACCGCGCCGCCCAGCAGGGTGCCGAAGTTCAGGCCTGCCACCGTCGTGACGGGGATCAAGGCGTTGCGCAAGACGTGGCGTAGCGCCACGGCGGCCGGCGCGAGCCCCTTGGCATGCGCCGTGCGCACGAAGTCCTGCCGGCTGACTTCCAGCATCGCCGCGCGAGTCAGGCGCGCGAAGATGGCGACGTAAAAGCCCGCTAGCGCCAGCGTCGGCAAGACCAGATGGCGCGCCACGTCCAGCGCGTGCGCCAGGCCGGTGGCGGGCGAGCCGATCGTTGATACCCCGCCGGGCGGCAGCCACCCCAGTTGCACCGACAACAGGATGATGGCCATCAAGCCCAGCCAGAAGCCCGGCGTGGAATACAAGAGCAGCGCCGCCAGCGACAGCACGCGGTCGGGCCAGCGGCCCACAAAGCTGGCCATCACCGCGCCCAATGCGATGCCGGCGGCAAGCGCGCATCCCAACGCGCTGAACATCAGCAGCACTGTGTTGCCCAGTCGGCTGAAAATCAGGTCGGACACCGGCAGGTTGTAGCGCGGCGATACCCCCAGGTTCAGGCTGGCAAGGTTGCCCAGGTACGCTCCCAATTGCTGCAACACCGGACGATCCAGGCCAAAATGGCTGCGCATGGCGGCCATGCCGGCTTCGGTGGCCGACCCGGATTCGGCAGCGATCACGTCGGCGGCATCGCCCGGCACGGCTTGCAGCAGGAAGAAACTTAGCAGGATGACCCCGATGATCGTGGGTATCGCCTGGATCACGGATAGCCCCAGGGTGCGGGCGGCGCGTTGCGGGTTCATTGCAGGTACACGTCCGCCAGATTGGATTCCACGCCGTCGGCCGTCAGCGAATGATCATGCACACGCTGGTTGGCGATGGTGATGAACTCCGGCTGATACAGGTTCAGGTCCGGCACGTCGCGGGCGACGATCTGCTGAAATTCCTTGAACAGTTGCACGCGGCGCGCGGGGTCGTTCTCGACCGCGGCCGCTTCCAACAGCGCATCCACCTGTGGGTTCTGGTAGTGCGTGCCGTTGGAAAATGGCACGCCCTTGATGAAGTTCTTGGACCAGTACAGTCGTTGCACGCCTACCGTGGGGTCGAACAAATTGCTGGCGCCGTTGGTGGTGAAGGCAAAGTCGCGATCTGTGTAGATGCGTTTGATGAAGGCCGAGGCGTCTTGCGAGCGCACCGTCACGGCAATGCCGGTGCGCGCCAGCGTCGTGCGCAGATAGTCGGCCAGGCGTGCGCCGTCCGCGCCGATGGGGTTGTAGTCCAGCGGTACCCGAAAGCGCACGCCGTCGGCGCCTTTGGGGTAACCGGCTTCGTCCAGTAGCGCGTTGGCGCGCTTGAGGTCGAAGGCGTAGGGCGAGGGCGTGGAGTCGTTATAGGTTTTCAGGCCCGGGGCGATGGGCGAATACGCCACCTGGCCCACGCCGTAGTTCACCACTTTCAGGATGACGTTGCGGTCGATGGCGTGAGCCACCGCCTGCCGCACTTTTTCGTTCTTGAAATGCGGTTCGTCCAAATTGAATTCCAGCCGTGTCACGTTGTACGAATAGCTGTTTCCGCGTGTCTCGAACCGCAGCGTCGGCACGGCTTTCAGGCGCGCCAGGTCGGCCAGCGGCACGGGCGTGCGGTAGCCCAGGTCCACGGTGCCGGTTTCGAAGGCGATGGCGGCGGCGGCCGGGTCGGCCACCACACGCACGATCAGGCGGTCGATATAGGGCTTGGGCTTGTCCCAGTAATCGGGGTTGCGTTCATACACGATGTGGCTGCCGCGTACCCATTCCTTGAACTTGTACGGGCCCGTGCCGATGGGCGCCGAGATGGCGGGGTTGGTCAGCGGGTCGGCGCCGTCGAAGATGTGCTTGGGGATGATGGGTGTTTCGGTGGCGACGAACGCGCGTATCAGGTAGGGCGCGGGTTTGGTCAGGCGCAGCACCACGGTGTGGTCATCGGGCGTGTCGATGGCGCCGACATTGGCGAACGTGTTGCGCCCGCGTGGGTGGATCTTCTTTAGCAGTCCAATCGAAAACGCCACGTCGGCGGCGGTGAAAGGCTTGCCGTCATGCCACTTGACGCCCTGGCGCAGCGTGAACGTATAGACGGTGCCGTCCGGGCTGACTTGCCAGGCGGTGGCCAACTGCGGCTGTGGATTCAAGTCGTAGTCGTACTTCAGCAAGCCTTCGGTGACCTTGGCGCTGACGCTCAGAATGGGCGTGGCCACGTTGCCCACGGTGACCAGCGCGGTCGGCTCGGACGGCAAGAGCAGGGTCAGCGTGCCGCCGCGCGTGGGCTCGGCATGCAAGGCCGGGGCAAAGGCGAGCAATACGCCGGCCAGAAGCAGGCCAAGGCTGGCACGTCGAGTGATGGCGGTGAGGGTTGTGGCGATCGGGGTCAAGGTCTGGGTCTGGGTCTGGTTCAAGGTCAGGCTCTGGATCGAGTTCGGGGTTGACGTCACGCTTGTTGCTCCTGGTAGGCGGTACGCGCCTGGTCCGCGCTGACGAGACCGTCGCGCACATCGCGTTCAACGCGGCTTGCAGCGCGCAGGGCGGGGTCGCCCAGGCCGCCACCGCCAGGCGTATGCACCACCAGCCGCTCGCCCGGAGGAATCAACTGGCGCCCCTTGGCGCGCAGGGGCGTCCCGTTGGCCAGGCCCAATTGCCCACCGGCACCCGCTTGGCCGCCCAATGCGCCGCGCGCTGGATGCACCACGCGGTCAAAGGCGGCGGCGATGATCATGGCGGCTCGTGGGTCGGCGTGGCGTACCACGATGGTTTGGCCCAAGCCTCCGCGCTGCGTGCCGGGGCCGCCCGAGTCAGGCCGGTATTCCTTTTGTTCGAAGACGAGCGGGTTGGCGCTTTCCAGAATTTCCAACGACACGTTGCGCACGCCGCTGGGGTAGGACGTGACCGATAGCCCATCCTTGCCGGGCCGAGCACCGGTTCCGCCGGTGGAAAAGCTGACGGCGTTAAAGCGTGGGCCTGCCAGCAGGGCTTCCTGCTGTTCAGGGGTAGCCCCCGCCAGCGGCTCGCCGCCGACCAAGTGCAGGTTCCACAACGACGAGGCGCCCTCGGCCGGCACCTGGTCGGCGCGGGCCTGGCGCAGCGCGCCGAACACCACGTCGGGCAGCATCTGCCCGATGATGTGGCGCGCCGTGACGGCGGCGGGATAGCGCGCGTTCAGGATGGAGCCTTCGGGCGCGGCGACTTCCACGCAGGATAAGGATCCCGCGTTGTTGGGCACGTCAGCGCCAATCAGGCAACGGATGCCAAAGGACGTATAGGCATCCGTATAGGCCTTCACCACGTTGATGCCGCGCGCCACGCTGGGCGAGGTGCCGTCGAAATTGATCCGGATCTTGTCCGGTGCGATGCTGACACGGGCTTGCAGCGTGATCGGCGCGTCATAGCCGTCGATCACAAGCGTGTTATTCCAGGTGCCTTGCGGCCATTGGGCGATGGCCAGGCGCATGGCATGTTCGGACTGCTTGATGATGTAGCCACCCAAGGCGTCCAGATCGCCCAACTCGAACTCGATCAGCAGCGCCTTCAGGCGGCGCGCGCCGATGGCGTTGCAGGCGACCAGCGCGTAAAGGTCGCCTTCCACTTGTTCGGGCTCGCGGACGTTGGCGCGGATGATGGCCAGCACGCCGGGGTCGACTTCGTGTTGATGAAAGAAGCGCAGGATGGGCAGGAACAAGCCTTCGTGATATATCTCCAGTCCATCGGCGCTGCTGCCGATGCCACCGATGTCGATCACATGTAGCGTCGAGGCAAATAGCGCGACGAGGGCGCCGCCGTGGAAAACGGGAGTCACCATGGTCATATCGAATAGGTGGCCGGTGCCTTTCCAGGGGTCGTTGGTCAGCAGCACGTCGCCATCCTTCAGCGTATCGAGCGGAAAGACGCGCAGGAAGTGCTTGACGGATTCGGCCATGGCGTTGACGTGCCCGGGCGTGCCGGTGACGGCTTGCGCGATCATGCGGCCGTCGGGCAGGAACACGCCCGCGGACAGATCGCCGGCTTCGCGCGTGGCGGTGCCGAAGGCGGACCGGATCAACACCTGCGCCTGTTCTTCCACAACGGACAGCAGGCGGTTCCACGCGAGTTGAAAGCGGATGCGCTCCAGCGCTACGGGCTTGGCGGCGGCGGCAGGCACAGGGTCGGCTGCGAGGTTCATCATGCGTTGTCCTTGTCGACGGAGTTGGCTTGGCGGCGCTGGGACGCGTCGGTATCGTCCAGCACCAACGAGCCCAGGCGGCTGCGGCGTGCCACGAAGCCCGGCGGTACATAGGTGGTGGTTTCGTCTTCGACGACCAGCGCGGGGCCGGTCAGCGTCTGTTCGGGATCCAGCGATTGGCGTTCGTAATAGGGGATGTCCAGCCAGCGGCCTTGCGCGGTGTCGAACACCATGCGGGTGCCCGCCTGGCGCGCTGCCGTGCCGTGGCCTGTGGCTATGTGGTCCTGCGGCCGCGCGCGGCGCTGGCCGGCCTGCGCGGCCACCGACCAACTGACGGCCTCCGGCGCCACATGCGGCAGGCTGCGCCCATACAGGTGGGCGTAGTGCTGGGCAAAGGCCTGGCTCAAGCGCGCACTGGCCGCGTGGTCGAATGGGCCGTCGGGCAGGTCAACCGCAATCTCGTGTCCCTGGCCGCTGTAGCGCATGAACACCACGCGCTTGTGGGTCAAGGGCGTGTTCGGCGCGGCGCGGCGCACCACGGCGTTGACGCTGGCGGTCAGTTCGTCAAGCAGGTGCTGGACGGCGGCATGGTCGATGCCGTCCAGGCGCTGGTGAAAGCTTCGAACGGATTGATAGGCGATGGGCGCCCACAGGAAGCCCACTGCGGAGCCCACCCCGGCGGATTCCGGGATGATGACGCGGTCGATGCCCAGCTTGCGTGCCAACGGGGCGGCGTGCAGCGGCGCCGCCCCGCCAAAGGCGATCAGCGTGTGTTCCTCGGCCGCCTTGCCCAATTCGGAGGCATGCACGCGCGCGGCATTGGCCATGTTCTCGGTGACGACGTCGATGATGGCTTGCGCGGCCCGCGGCGCGTCCAGGCCAGCGGGCTCCGCCACGTGCGCCTGAATGGCGTGCTGCGCCAACGCCGGTTGCAGGCTGACCTTGCCCACCGCGAAACGCTGGGGTGTCACGGTGCCGATCACGGCGTGCGCGTCGGTCACCGTGGGGTGCTCACCGCCGTTGCCGTAGGCCGCGGGGCCAGGCAGCGAACCGGCGCTGTCCGGGCCAACCTGCACCACGCCCAGGTGGTTGATGCGGGCGATGGACCCGCCCCCGGCACCAATTTCCACCATCTCGATCACGGGGATGCGGATCGGCAGGCCGGATCCTTTCAGGTGTCGGTGCACTCGGCCGAATTCAAAGCTGCGGCTGACCTGGGGTTCAAAGTCATCGATGTAGCAGATCTTTGCCGTGGTGCCGCCCATATCGAACGACAGCGCGCGCGAGGCCCCCGTCTGCTCGGCGATGTGCTGCGCCAGGATGGCGCCGCCGGCCGGTCCGGATTCGACCAGCCGCACGGGTTCTTCCACCCCGGTTTGCAGCGTGGCAATGCCCCCGCCCGAGGTCATCAGAAAAGGGTCGTCGCGCAGGCCACGTGCACGGGCCGCCTCGTTCAGCCGACGCAGATAACCCGACACCTGCGGCTGCACATAAGCATTGGCGCTGACGGTCGATAGGCGCGGATACTCACGGATCTCAGCGCATACGTCAGACGACAGCGACACCCACAAGTCGGGCGCGTGCGCCCGCAGCAGCTCACGGATGCGGCGCTCGTGGGCGGGGTGGGCGTAGCTGTGCAACAGGCAGACGGCGACGCTCTCAATCCGCGCGGCGGTCAGTTCGTGCGCCAGCGCAATGACCTGCGATTCATCCAGCGGCGTCAGCACCTGGCCGCGCGCGTCGACTCGTTCCGTCACGCCGTGGCGCCAGGGGCGGGGTACCAAGGGCTCTGGCTTGTCCAGAAATATGTCGTACTGCGCGAAGCGGTCTTCCAGGCCAATCTCGACCAGATCGCGAAAGCCGGCCGTCGTCAGCAGAGCGGTGCGGGCTCCCTTGCGTTCGATCAACGCGTTGGTGGCCAGCGTCGTGCCCAGTATCAGCAGGCTGACGTCGGGCCAGCGCAGACTCGCCTCGTCCAGCAATTCTTCAATGCCTTGCAGCACGGCCGTTTCAGGCGTGTCGGGGGTGGTCAGCAGTTTGGCGGACCAGCGGTGGTCGCTGTGTTCCAGAACAATATCGGTGAACGTGCCGCCCACGTCGACGGCGACGCGCACGGGTGAGGCTTGGGGCTCCCGAAGGGATTTATTTGGCATGGGGTAGTAGGCATGGCGCGCGTGGCGCCGTCGGGCGTTAGGGAGAACCCCAGATCCTAAGCAGTCGCCGCGTTCGTATGAACGATGATTTTCGAGTTTCGATATGCGTTTTGCAGAACGCGGGCGCATCTGCCGGCACGCTTGGCGCTATGATCGTTGCGTCTTTGGCCGCCCTGGCGCCTTACTTGGAAACCCCACGCATGAATGACCGCCTACACCAGACGCTGCTTCGGTTTGACCAGTACAACGGCACCGACCCGAACCTGTTTACGTGGCAGGGCGAGACCTGTCCGCAGGAACTGTTCCTGGCGCAGAAGCTGCACGAGTGGGTATTGAAACTGGCGCCCGACGCATCGTTGCCGCTGGTGCTGGCGTCGCGCTGCCAGCACATCGGGCGTTGGGAAATCAGCCGCAAGAGCTATCCCGACGGGCGCGTGGGCTATCTGACGTGGCGCAAGGCCTTGGCGCGGCACCATGCCAGCGTCGCAGAGGCCATCCTGCGTGAGACGGGCTACGAGGACGACGTGATCGATCGCGTCAAGACCATCGTGATGAAGCAGGGCATCAAGCAGGACGCCGATGTGCAGACCATGGAAAACGCCTTGTGCCTGGTGTTTCTGCAATATCAGTACGAAGCCTTCCACCCGGCCCATGGCGAGAAGATCGTGGAGATTTTGCGGAAGTCTTTGCAGAAGATGGACCCGGCGGGCCACAAGTGGGCGCTGACCTTGCCGTATAGCGCGGCGGGGACGGCGTATCTGGAGCAGGCGCTGGCGGCGTAAAGGGCGGCACACGCGGTTCACACGTGGTGGTTAACACGTGGCGGTTAACACGCACCACGAGCAAAAACACACAAGCCCGGCCGCGACGATGACGTCGCGAGCCGGGCTTGTTGCCGTCGTGCAAGCCGAAGCTTGCGAAGGCGGTAGGACTACGCAGGCTTGTCGGTGGACGTGTCGTCGGCAGCCTTGGCCGATGCGTCGCTGGACGAAGCCGGCGTGTCGACGGATGCCGAGTCAGCTGAGATGTCCGTGGGCTTGTCAGCCGAAGACTCAGCCGAAGACTCAGCCGAAGACTCAGCCGAAGACTCAGCCGAAGACTCAGCCGAAGACTCAGACGCAGACCATGCCGAAGATGCAGCCGACGACTCGGGCGACGACTCAGCGGGCGCTTGCGGTGACGATTGGACCGGAGCCGTGACAGGCGCCGAGACCGGAGCAGCGACGGCGGCAGAGGCCGAAGCGGCGGTGTCGGTGCCCGCAGACGCATCCGCGGCAGGCGCTTCGCCAGAGGCAGCGGCAGCCGCGGCTTCCTTCTTGGCCTTGTTGCGGGCGGCGGCGTTCTTGGACGCGCTGCGCGAGGCCATGCGCTTGGCATGCTTGGCTTCGTTGGCGGTGACGGCGCCCGAGGGTTCGCCGTTCAGGTCCACGCGCGGCGCGTCTTCCACCATGCAGGCCCAGTAGCGGCGGCCATCACACCAGGTCTTGACCGCTTCCTTGATCTGCGCCTCGTCCAACTGCAAGGCCTGGGCATGTTGCACCAGGTCAGCCAGCACGCCCAGCTTGAGCGGCAGCTTCGGGGCGGGATTCTTGGGGAAGGCGTTGGGAAACTGGCGTTGCAGGCGCGAGATCGCGACCACGACCGGGTCCACGGGCGATTCGCGGCGTTCGCGCTGCGGGCGCTGACCCTTGTCGCCGCCTTGCGAGCGGGCGTTCTTGTCGCCGCTTTGCGAGCGGGCGTGCTTGTCGCCGCCTTGCGGGCGCGGACCCTTGCCGCCACCAGGCGGGCGAGGTCCTTTGCCGCCGCCTTGCGGACGCGCGTCTTTCTTGGGGGTAGGCTCTTCAGGCGCCTGCTTGGTGATCAAGGCCCGGATCGCGGCTAACTGTTCTAGTCCCATTTGCTACACAAAAAAAAGGTTGAGGCCGAGAGCATCAGCGCTCGGGCGGCAATCCAGACAGCACGACAAGCAGTGCCAGGAATAAAAGAATGCCGAACGCGGCCAGGGCAAACGGCAGTAGTAGAACATACACGCCGCGTTCTTGCCCTTGTCCGTGGGCCAAACCCGCCGCAATCGACATCCGGACGGGGGAAAAAATACCCATTGCCGTGCCGGAAACGTGTAACAGCGCAGCCGCTGCCGGCGCGTTCAAACCCGCGTTAAGCGCCAATGATAGCTGCGACGGCATGAACAAACTATTCGGCGCGTTGCCGCTGTTGGCCAGAATACCAAAGGCGCCGGCCAGCAAGGGCGTGATCAGCAAGGTCCATTCCCGCAGCGTGGCGAACAGGCCATCGGCATAGGCTTGCGAGATGCCCGCGCCGGCCAGCACTTCGGCCATCATCGCGAACAGGAAGACGGACATGACCGCGTGGCGGCCCGTGTGCCAGGCGACGCGCGCCTGGGTCTTCAACGCGCGTGGCTCGCGGCGCCAGGCGGCCAGTGCCAGCGCGCCCGCGATCAGCCAGCTGCCGGCGTGCAAAAAGGGCTTCCACGCGGGCAGGTCGTTGAAGGGCTGGATGTCGGCCCAGGCGCCCAGCGCGTGATTCAACGCGGGGACGAGCCGTGTTACGGCCAGGCAGGCGATCACCAGCATGTAGGGCAGCGCGCGTCGGGCGGCGGCCAGCGCCTGGGCGCGGTTGGGGCGGCGGTCCAGTCCGAAGCGCAGCACGATCAAGGGGCCAAAGGACGCCAGCAGCGCTGTTTCGGGGCCTAGCACGGCCGTGGCGGCGCTTAGCAGTCCCAGGCTGGCCGTGATCCAGGCGGCTTCGCGCGCGTGTTCGGCGGTGTCGGCGCGCAGCCCGGCGTGGCGCGCGGTGCGCCAGAAAAGCAGCATCCATACCGCCATCAGCAAGGCCACCGCCACCATGCTGTACAGCGCAAGTTGCGTGGCGGGCACGCGCGCATACGCGGATGCCAGCAAGGTGCCGCTGCCCATCGCGCCCCAGGGGATCAGGGTCTGGCTCAACAAGGCGAACACCATGATGTCGCGCGGCTTCAAGCCCAGCGGGCGGATCAGCAACACGGTGCCCAGCATGCCCACGCCAAAACCCGTGGCGGATTCCGCGAAAGGGCCGATCAGAAAACAGGCAAAGAACAAGCGCCGTCGCCGGGCCAACGGGTCATTCAATTCGGGGTGTGCGGCGCCGGCTTGCGCGGGCGACTGGCCCTGCGAGGCCATCTGCCAGAACAGCAGGCCGCCCAGAATGTAAGGCGTGATGATCCAGCCGATCCATGCCCCACGCTCAAGCGTCACCGCCAATTGCGCCCCGCCAAAGTGCATGGGCGCGGCGAACAGCGCAATGGGGATGGCGGCGCACAGCCCCAGCACGGCGGCCACCGTGGTGTTGACCCGACCGCTGGCGATGGCGCCGATCACGGTCAGGGCGGGCAGGGACCACAGCAGATAGATCATCGGCGGGCGCTGACGTTAATGCCGCTTGTTAAAGCCGCTTACCGCGGCGCGGCCCTGGTTGGCGAACGCAGCACGATCTGCGTGATTTCCGAGGGGCGACCCAGGCGGACCGGGAAGCCTGGCCACAGCCCGGCGCCATTGCTGACGTACAGGTGCATGCCGTCCACGTCGTATCCGCCCGATACATAGCCTTCATTGGCCAGTTGCGTCAGCAGATGCGGCCCCAGGATCTGCCCGCCATGCGTGTGGCCGGACAATTGCAGCCCGGCCCCGGCTTGCGCATTCTTCGCCGCGCCGATGGGGCGATGGCTCAGCAAAATGACCGGGTCCGTCGCCCGCACGCCGTTCAGGGCACGCGCCACGTCGGGCACGTCCTCGCCGTAGGCGGCCGCCATCTTGTCCGTGACGCCGGCCAGTACCAAGCGCTGGCCGTTTGGCTTCAGGGTCACGTGCTCGTTCAGCAGCAGGCGCAGGCCCAGGTGTTCGAAAGCGGGCAGCCAGCGTTGGTACTCTGCGTAGTACTCATGGTTGCCGGGAATCGCGTAGACGCCATGGCGCGCGCGCAGCGCTTGCAGCGGCAGCACATCGGCCGCGCGGGCGTGGGTGGTGCCGTCGACCAGGTCGCCCGTGATCACGATCAGGTCGGGCTTCAAGCCGTTCGTCTTGTCGACCACGGCCTGCATCCAGGGCGCCTCCAGCAACCGGCTGGCGTGCAGGTCGGTCAACTGCACCAGGCGAAAGCCGTCCAGCTCGGGCGGCAGCTTGGGCAAGGCGATTTCAATGGTTTTGACGTCCGGCACGCGCACGGCTTGCCACACGCCGATGGCCGACAAGGCCATGGCCAGCACGGCGGCGGTGGCGCCCCAGCGGCGCGCCGCCAGCAGGCCCCGACCGCGCGCGCGTGACACGGCGTAGAGCACGACCCCGGCAACGTCGCGCACCAGCAACAGCATGGCCAGCAAGAGCAGCCCGCCGAAGAGCCAGCCCAGCGCCATGATCAGCGTGGCGGGGATTTCGGGGGAAGCCATCGAGCCGAAGAAGTGGCGCGTCACCAGATGGTGTTCGGCAATGGCAATCAGCAAGGCGGACAGCAGCAGCTTGGCCGGCTTGGATAAAGACAGGGGCAGGACGAAACGCCAGATGACGTAGAGACTGATCAGTCCCGTGAAGACATGGAACACGCGGTGATTCCTACTGGTGGGGCGATGGATGTGGCGGGAACAGTGCCGGAGAAGGCCGGCCGAAACCAGCGACATTATGCCGGTGCCACATGTCGGTGCTAAGGCTTGTGCTGACGACTAGTCAAGAAAACCACGCTGGCGATTCGGCAACAAAAAACCTGCGTCGTATATCCGCAACAACAGATAGTTATGAGAATTAGTCGCATTACACTTCCTCCGCACATCAATAGCCCACCCAGGGAGAGGAAGCCAGCATGCAAGAAGCCAGGCCGCAGCGCCGCAAACCCCGTATTCACTCTGCAACCCAGCCCGGCTTCCCTCCACGCCGCACCGCTGTGCTGGTGCTGATGGCGCTGGCGTCCGCCAGTGCGGCCGCGCAAGACAGCGCCGTCGCCACCTTGCCCACCGTGCAGGTGGTGGGCGAGGGCGACCCGACCACGACCGAAGGCACGGGGTCCTACACGCCGCGCGCCACGGCCGCCGGCACGGGCCTGCCGCTGACGCTGCGCGAAACGCCGCAATCCGTCACGGTGGTGACCCGCCAGCGCATGGAAGACGAAAACATGCTGTCCCTGGCCGACGTCATGGCCAGCACGCCGGGCATCTCGGTGCAGAACTACGACAGCGAGCGCTATTCGTTCAGCTCGCGCGGCTTCTCCATTTCCAATTACCTGTACGACGGCGTGCCCACCGACTTCGACACGGGCTATGCGGGCGGCGAGTCGTCCCTCGACCCCATCATCTATGACCGCGTGGAAGTCGTGCGGGGCGCCACCGGCCTGTTGACCGGCTCGGGCAATCCGTCGGCGTCCATCAACCTGGTGCGCAAACACGCCACCAGCCGTGAATTCAAGGCCGACGTCAGCGTCAGCGCCGGCAATTGGGACACCTATCGCGGCACGCTGGACCTGTCCACGCCGCTGAACACATCCGGCAGCGTGCGCGGCCGCATCGTGTCGGCCTACCAGGACAACCATTCCTACCTGGACGGCTATCAGAACAAGAAAAAGATCTTCTACGGCGTGGTGGACGCGGACCTGACCTCGCGCACCACCTTCAGCGCGGGCTTCAACTACCAGGACAACGACCCGCAGCGCAGCAGTTGGGGCGGTTTCCCGCTGTGGTACGCGGACGGCGGTCGCACGGACTGGAAGCGGTCGCTGAATACCGGCGCGGACTGGAGTTCCTGGGCCAGCACCACCTCGGGCGGCTTTGCCAGCCTGGAACACCGCTTTGACAACGACTGGCGCGTGCAGGCCGTGGCGTCCCATTCCAAGCACGAAATGGATGGCAAGCTGCTGTACCTGTACGGCTGGCCCGACCGCGAAACCGGCTTGGGCGTGAACGGTTCGCCCGCCTGGTATGTAGGCGACCGCAAGCAGAACAGCCTGGACCTGAAAGCCTCCGGCCCGTTCACGGCCTTCGGCCGCCGCCACGAAGCGGTGGTCGGCGCCAGCTTCACGCGCCAATACGCGGACTTCGACTATCGCTCGGCGCTGGACGCCGCGCCGGTGGGCAACTTTTTCGACTGGGATGGCTCCTATCCCGAACCGCAATGGAGCGACACCGCCGTCACCGCCAGCCGCTACACGACCAAGCAAAGCGGCTGGTACGGCGCGCTGCGCCTGAACCTGGCCGACCCCTTGAAGCTGATCGTGGGCGGGCGCTACAGCACCTGGAAGACGGACTCGGTGGGCTTTGGCGGCGGTAACCGCACGGCCTTCGACAAGGACGCCTTCATTCCTTACGCCGGCCTGCTGTACGACATCAACGAGACCTACACGGCCTACGTCAGCTACACCGGCATCTTCAACCCGCAAAGCTATCAGGACCGCAACGGCAGTTGGCTGGACCCGCTGGAAGGCAAGTCCTATGAAGCCGGTATCAAGGGCGAATTCCTGGAAGGCCGCCTGAACGCCAGCGCCGCCATTTTTCAAGTCGAACAGGACAACGTCGCTCAGACCGACCCGGGTTACTTGGTACCGGGTTCGATCAACCAGGCATACCGGGCCGCACAAGGTACTCGCAGCCGCGGCTTCGACCTGGAGATGTCGGGCGAAGTGACGCCGGGCTGGAACGTGGCGGCCGGTTGGTCGCATTGGACGGCCCGCGACGGTGACGGCGCCCCCATCCAGACCAACCAGCCGCGCTCGCTGGTGCGCCTGTTCACCACCTACCAGTTGCCGGGTGATTGGAACCGGCTGACGGTGGGCGGCGGCGTCAACTGGCAAAGCGGCGTCTACACCATCGCCAGCGGCCCCAACGGCGACGAGCGCGTCAGCCAGGGCAGCTACGCCATCACCAACCTGATGGCGCGCTACCGCTTCAACCGTAACCTGTCGGCGCAGTTGAACGTCAACAACGTGTTTGACCGCAAGTACTACAGCCAGGTCGGCTTCTATAGCCAAGGGGCTTGGGGCGCGGGCACCAGCGGCATGTTGACGATGCGCTACCAGTACTAGGCTTGGCGGCGCTCATGCGCTTGCGCATAGCGCCACCGGGCAGTCACGCAATAGCGCGGTCAAGGGCACTTCGCCCGCCGCGTTCGCATTGACCTGCCCGCCCGACAACACGTTGCGCAGCGCGCCCGCTTCGATATCCGGGGGCAGGACCACGCGGGTGCCCTCCCAGTAGCGGCAAGCCTGCGCGGCGTGGTCTTCCGTGTACGGCGCCAGTGCCCGCGCGCACAGCCGGGGCGCCACCGCCACAACGCTGCGCCCCTCATGTCGGCGCACATAGGCAATTACGTGCGCCGCGCGCGGGCCGATGACGGCAAGCGGCGTGCAATCCCCCAGGCTGAACAGGTCGGGGTGGCGGGCGCGCAGCGCCAGAGTGCGGCGGATGAGTTGCTGCTTGATGGCGCCGCTGCGCCAGGCGGCGGCGTCGGTGGCCATGGGCAGATCGACATCCGCCGCCTTCAGCAACGCCGCCCGTTCGGCGTAGTCGACAGGGCGGCGGTTGTCGGGGTCGACCAGGCTGAAGTCCCACAGGTCGGTGCCTTGGTACAGGTCGGGCACGCCGGGTAGCGTGTTGCGCAACAAGGTCTGGGTCAGGCTGTTCACCAGCCCGGCGGGGGCGATGCGCAAGGCCCAGGCGCCGATGTCGCGCAGCAGCGCCTGGCCATCGCCCGGGTCTTGCAAGCCCATGATGCAGGCACGGGCGGCGTCTTCGTAGGCGGCGTCCGGATCGGTCCAGCTTGTGTGCAGCTTGGCTTCACGCAGGGCCTTTTCCTGCCACTGCGCGATGCGTTCAAGAAATTCAGAGACAGACGCGGTGACCTCGGCACTGCCGTCATCGAGGCTTTCGGCCGATAGCGACAGCGGCCACGCCCCCACCAGGCTTTGCAACAGCAGATAGCGGTCGGCGGGGCTGGGCGCCCCCGGCTTGGCCAGGCGCGGTATCCATGCGCCGACCATGCGCAGCCATTCGTCGGGCGCTTCAGTCAGCACGGCGAGCCGCGCGCGCGTGTCTTCGCCGCGTTTGTGGTCATGCGTGGCGGTGGCCAGCATGGCGTGGGGATGCGTGCGTGCGCGCGCCGCGCTTAGCGCATGGAACGCTTGCAGCGGCAGCGCGAAGCGCGTGGGGCTGGAACCGACTTCATTGCGCGACAGCAGCGGGCCACGGCGGTAGAACAAGGTGTCTTCCAGTGCCTTGGCCGCCAGCGGCGGGGTCAGTTGCTGGAAGCGGCGCAAGGCTAGCGCGCGGGCTTGCGTTACGGCGGTGTCGGCCACGTCCTGTTGCGCCGCACCGCCCAGCCATTCGTCAATCTGTTCCAGCAAGCGGGCGTCAGCGGTGCCGTCGCCCAGCGCTTCCCGCGCCTGGTCCACCGCAACGCGGCACCAGTGCGCATCTGCCGGGCTGCGGCCCCCGTCTTCCGCATAGCTGCGGTACACGGGAAACGCCGCCAACAACGCCGTCAGCACGCGGTCGATGGCCGGACTAGTCCAGTCGTGCGTGCGCAGGTCGAAGCGGGCGATGCGCGTCAGCGCGCGCACCAGCGCCTGTCGTTCGGCGGGGAAATGCCGCGCCAACATGCGGTGGCGCGCGTCGCGCAGTTGGGCAGCGGCGTCGCGTGGGTCGCCACTTAACGCTACCCAGCAGCGTTCAAGCTGGGCCTGCGCCTCGGGGGCGTGCAGCAGTGCGCCCACCTGGTCCATGAAGTCGTAGCCGGTGGTGCCCTCGGTGGGCCAGCGCGGGTCCAGCGATTCGTCGTCGGCCAGGATTTTTTCAATGATCAGATAGGCGCCGCCAGGCCGGCCGGCCGGTTTGCGCTCGCTATCCGCTTGCCGCAAGGCATGGCGCAGGCGGCGCAGATAGGCGCCGGGGCTGGCCAGGCCGTCGATGTGGTCAATGCGCAAGCCGTCCAGCACGCCTTCGCGATACAGGCGCAGCACCAGGCCATGCACGGCATCGAAGACCGCGCCGTCTTCCACGCGCACGCCAACCAGTTCGCTGATCTCGAAGAAGCGGCGCCAGTTGATCTGTTCGGGCGCGGTGCGCCACCATGCCAGCCGGTAGTGCTGACGTTCCAGCAGCGCATGCAGCCGCGCGCGGCCCGCCTCGTTGCCAGGGTCGTAGGCGGCGCACAAGCGTGCGAGGTCGCTGCGCTTCAGTCCGTCGTGGGTGAGTTCGTCGGTTGCCGACCCGCCAGCCAGCGAGCCCGGCGCCAGCGGCAGGCGCTGGCCACCCGCGTTGATATGGCAGGTACCCGTTTCCGCATCGTGTTCCAGGCGGATGTCGCCCGCCGCCAGGGCCTGGCCGTATAGGTCGCCCAGCACGGGCAGCAGCACCTTACCGCGCAACGCGGGGTCGGGCGCGTCCCAGTCGATATCGAAGGTGCCGGCGTGCGCACTATCTTGCCCATGTTGCAGCACATCCGCCCACCAGGGGTTCGAGGCATGCGCCGCCATGTGGTTGGGCACGATGTCCGCAATCAGCCCCAGGCCGCGCGCGCGCGCGGCGTCCGCCAGGCGGCGCAAGGCGGCTTCGCCGCCCAGTTCGGTGCTGACGCGCTGGTGGTCGATCACGTCATAGCCGTGGGTGGACCCTGCGCGGGCCTGGGTAATGGGCGACAAGTACAGGTGGCTGACACCCAGCGCGGCGTAGTAGGGAAGCTGCGCGCGGGCGTCGTCCAGCGTGAAGCCGGCATGCAGTTGCAGGCGCGCGGTGGCGCGGGGGATAAGCGTCGTGTTCATGGCCGACCCCGCAATGCGCGCACCGGACGCAGTCGCGCCTGGCTGGTGGGCGCGCTCAGGCAGTCCGCCACGGACAGCGGCACGCGTTGACGCCAGTTGGGATGGCGGCTGGTGGTGCCGGGCAGGTTCGGCTGGTCCAGTTGCCCGGTCAGGTCTTCCAGCGGAACCAGCATCAAGGGGCAGGGCGTGGCGGCGACAAAACCCAGCAGCTCGGCGCTGGGCGTCTGGCGCGGAAGCGGCAAGGTGGATGCCGTTGGCGAGCAGGCCTGCACCGCGCGCCACAGGGTCGCGCGGTCTTCAAGACGCTCGGCGCGCAGCTCCGCCTCGTCCTGGTCTGGCGCCAGCAGGCGCAGCCGGGAACGCCACAGAATGTCTTGCGCGTGCCACCAGCCTTCCAGCGTGGGCAGATCGTGGGTGGTGGTCATGGCGACGGCATTGGCCGGCCAATGCGAGGGCGGCGTAAAGTCGGGCGGCACGGCGGACGGGGCAGGCGGCGTGGCGCTGTCCGCCCCTGAGTCCGCCCCTGAGTCAACCCCTGAATCAGCCGCCGAATCAGCGCCGCGCATGAACCACAGCACGTCCATGCCCAGCACCCCATGCGCTTCCAATTGCGCGTCAAACCCTTCCGGCACCGTGCCCAGGTTTTCACCGACGATCAGCGCGCGGTGCAGCCGGGCTTCCAGCGCGGTCAGGCGCAGCAACTGCTGCAAGGGATAGCGCAGATAGCCGCCATCTTGCGGGCTGGCGCCGTCGGGAATCAGCCACATCCGGGCCATGCCCAGGATGTGGTCGATGCGTAACCCGCCAGCGTGCGCCAGACTGGCGCGCAGCATGGCCAGAAAGGCCGAGTAGCCAGAGGCCTGCAAGGCGGTGGGTGACAGCGCGGTCAGGCCCCAGCCTTGGCCCAGCGGGTTGTACAGGTCGGGCGGCGCGCCCACGCTGGCGCGTGTCATCAGGTCGGCGTGCCGGCTCCAGGCGTGGCTGCCATGCGGGCTGCCGCCCACGGCCAGGTCGGCCACCACGCCTACCCGCATGCCGGCATCGCGGCCCGCGTGCTGCACCCGCTTCAGACTTTCGGCCGCGAGCCATTGGTTGAACATGTGCGCGTCGACATCATGGGGGTGTTCTGCCGCGTAGCGTTGCGCGGCGGATGAGCGCGGGTCATGCAATTCGGCGGGCCATTCGGTCCAGGGCACGGGCGCGCCCGCCGCCAGGCTGTGCTCGGCGTGCAGGGCTTCGAACAAGGCGTGCTCGAACAGGTCTGGGCCGGCCGCCGCCCGGTAGCTGTCGTACGCGCTGCGCTGCTCCGCGCTGGCGTGAGTGGTGAAGCGGTCGTGCAGGCGGCGCAGCAGTTGCTGGCGAAACCCCGCCGCCGCGGGCCAGTTGATCAGGGGTTGCGCGTCCAGCACAGGCAGGCGCGCCTGGGTCATGCCCGCCAGCGCGTCGCGCACGGCGTCCGCGCCCAGGATGCCGGCGGGGTCGGCGTACAGCGTGTTCAGGAACAAGCGGCTGGACGGTGAATACGGGCTGCAGTGTGCCGGGTCCGCCGCGAACATGGCATGCACGGGGCTGATGGCCAGCGCGTCGGCGCCGGACGCGCCGGAGGCGACGGCCAAGTCATGCAGCGCGCCGAAATCGCCAAAGCCGTGCGTGGCCTGCGTCGGGTCGGGGGCAGGGCGCCGCAGGCTGTAGACCTGTACGGCCAGGCCCCAGGCGCGAGCGTCCTGCGCTTGCAGCAGTTCATCCAGCGACGGCGCGCGCGGCGGGCAGACGGCAAGCGTCGTCATCCCGGCCTGCGTGTGCACGGTGTAGTAACCGGGGCCTGCCGGCGCGCGCAAGGTCGCGGCGCCGTCTTGTCCCGCTGTGGTGCGGCCAGAGAGGGCCGGCCCAGAGGGGGATTCGAGTCGATACGTGCCCGCGCAGTCGGGTGGCAGCGGCACCGCCTCGCCCGGCAGCGCGATCAGCATCGCGGGCAGGTGCGCGCGCGCGGACAGGTCGGCCAGGCGGTGGCGGCTGTCGCGTATGTCCGCATCGGAATCAGCGGGCAGGTCCATGGCGGCCAGCAGCGCGCGCAAGGTGTCGGGCGACACACGGCACGGGCGCTGGCTTGCGTCGGTCCAGTGCTCGGCAATGCCGGCCTCGGCGGCAAGCTCGGACAGCCCGGCGTGGGCGGCGGCGCTCATGCTGCGTCCTCCAGCAGCCAGACGGTGCTCTCTGGGCAAAGGCTGCCTTGGCTCAAGGCGTCGAACGCGCCCGCGCGCGACTCGAACAGCAGCGACGAGGCCAGGGGCGGGGTGGTGGCTTGCTTGCGTGGCAAGGCCACGTGCATGGGCCCCAGGTTGACGTACGCCGTCAGCAGGGCGCCGTCGCCCAGGCGCCAGCGGGCATGCACGCTGTGGCCGCCCACGGCGCGCGCATACACGTTGCGCGCGCCGTCCAAGCGGGGCGCGATGACACGCAGGCGCAGATCCAGCAGCGCGTTGTAAAGGTTGCGCCAGGACTGTGCTTCCGCGCTGTCGGCCTGGTGCCAGGGCGCGCTTTGCTCCCAGGTGGTCTCGGCATTCGGGTCAGGCACGGGCTCGCCATTGGCGCCCGAAAACTCCGGGAACGCGGCGAATTCGCGCTGACGGCCTTCGCGCACCGCCTTTGCCAGCGCCGGATCCGTATGGCTGGTGAAGTACAGGAAAGGCGCGCGGCTGCCGCTTTCCTCGCCCATGAAGATCAGCGGAATCTGCGGCGCCAGCAGTTGCAGCGTGACGGCGGCGCGCAGGCGTTCGGCGTTCTCGGCAAGCTCGGTCAGCCGCTCGCCCCAGGCACGGTTGCCGGTCTGGTCATGGTTTTGCAGGAACAGCACGAAGGCCGTGGGCGGCAGGTGGCCGCTGGGTTCACCACGCGCCGCGCCTTGCCGGTAAGGCGAAGGCTGGCCTTGATACAGCCATCCTTCGCCCAGGCAGCGCGCCAGCGCCTGGGCGGGCTGTTCCGCATAGTCGGCGTAGTAGCCGCGGGATTCCCCGGTCAGCAGGTGATGCAGCACATGGTGCGCGTCGTCGTTCCATTGCGCGTCGTAGCCTTCCGTCAGCAGGCTGGCGCGGTTGTCGTCGTTTTCCAGCACCAGGTGCAGGTGGCGCTGCGCCGGCACTTGGCCACGGACGAAGCGCGCCAGTTCCACCAGCCAGTCGGGGTCGGGAATGGCGTGTACCGCGTCCAGCCGCAAGCCGTCAAAGCGGTATTCCGTCAGCCAGTACAGGGCATTTTCTTCAAAGTAGCGGCGCACGGCGGGCTGCCGGAAATCAATGGCGGCCCCCCAGGGCGTGGACACGTCGTCGCGAAAAAAGGGCGCGGCGTATTGGGACAGGTAGTTGCCGTCCGGGCCGAAGTGGTTGTAGACCACGTCCAGCATCACGCACAGGCCCAGCCCGTGCGCGGTGTCGATTAAGCGCTTCAGCTCGTCGGGCGTGCCATAGGCGGTGTCGGGCGCGTAGGGCAGGACGCCGTCGTAGCCCCAGTTGCGCGGGCCGGGAAAGTCGGCGATGGGCATCAGTTCAAGCACGGTGACGCCCAGATTGGCCAGTTCCGGCAGCCGTTCCGTCAGCCCGGAAAAACCGCCCGCAAGACCCGGGTGCGCTTCGTAGATGACGGCTTCGCGCCAGGGGCGGCCCATCCAGGAAGCATGTTGCCAGGGGTAGGAGTCCGGCCCCATGACGACGCTGGCGCCATGCACGTCGCCGTCTTGCAAGCGCGAGGCGGGGTCGGGCACCAGCAAATCGTTGCCGATGCGATAGCGGTAGCGCGTGCCGGGCGGGCAGTTCACATCCACCTGGGCGTAGCCGTCGGCATCCGCTTGCAGCGCGATGGGAACGCGCCCGTCTATCACCAAGGCCAGGTCGGCCGGGGCCGATGGCGCCCACAGGCGAAAGCGCGTGCGGCCGTCAGGCAGCGGCAGCGCGCCATGGGTATAGGGTTCGGGCAACACGGTCATGAGGCACTTCCGGGGATGCAGGTGGCGGTCAGCAGGACGAGGCTATGCGCCTCGACCGTGACCTCGGATTCAGAAACGGGGGCGGCGGGCACTTGCGTGGCGGAGTCCAGATCGCGCATCCAGGCTTGCCCGGGTTCGGGCAAGGTGAAGGTGGCCGGTTCGGCGCTGGGGTTCATCAGCAGCAAGGAAATATCGGCGCTGCCGTCTTCGCGCAGCGCCGCGCGGCGCAAGGCCATGGTGCGCAATGTTGGGTCGTCCCAGGCGGCCTGATCAATGGGCCCGCCGTGAGTGTCCAGCCAACTGATGGCGCTGACGCCCGGGCAAATCTCCTGCGCCGCGTCGCCAAAGCGCGCCGCGCGCAGGCTGGGGTGATCGCGCCGCAGCGCCACCACGCGCGCCACGAAGTGGCTGAGCGCGCGGCCCGCGTCGCTCTGCGCCTGCCCCCAGTCCAGCCATGACAGCGGGCCGTCCTGGCAATAGGCGTTGTTGTTGCCGTCCTGGCTGTTGCCGAACTCGTCACCCGCCAGCATCATCGGCGTGCCGTCCGACAGGAACAGGGTGGCCAGCAAGGAGCGCTGGACGCGCCCGCGCCGCTCAAGAATGGCGGCGTCTTCCGTGGGACCTTCCACGCCCCAGTTGTGGCTATAGTTTTCCGAATGGCCGTCGTTGCCATCTTCGCCGTTGGCCTCGTTGTGGCTGCCGTCGTAGCTGACCACGTCCTGGATGGTGAAGCCGTCATGCGAGGACACGAAGTTGATGCTGGCCCAGGGGCGGCGGTGGCGGCGGTCGAAGATGTCGCGCGACCCGCACAGGCGCGCGGCCATGTCGCCGCGCATGCCTTCGTCGCCGCGCCAGTAGCGGCGCACGGTGTCGCGGTAGCGGTCGTTCCATTCGCCCAGGCCGGGCTGGTGGTTGCCTAGCTGGTAGCCGTCGGGGCCGATGTCCCAGGGTTCGGAAATGAGCTTCACGCCGGCCAGCACGGGGTCTTGCAGCAAGGCGTCGAAAAAGCCCGAGCCGGGGTCAAAACCCGTGCCTTCGCGGCCCAGCGTGACGCCCAGATCGAAGCGGAAGCCGTCCACACCATACGACTGCGTCCAGTAGCGCAAGGAATCCATCACCATTTGCAGCACGCGGGGGTGCGACACGTTGACGGTGTTGCCGCAGCCGGTGTCGTTGATGTAGTAGCGTTCTTCGCCCGGCATCAGCCGGTAGTAGCTGGCGTTGTCCAGCCCGCGCCAGGACAGCGTGGGCCCCAGCTCGCTGCCTTCGCAGGTGTGGTTGTAGACCACGTCCAGAATCACTTCCAGGCCGGCCGCGTGCAAGCGCCGCACGGCCTGGCGCAGGTCGTTGGGGCCGCGTTGCAGATAAGTCGGTTCCGGCGAAAAGAACGACAACGTGTTGTAGCCCCAGTAGTTGCGCAAGCCTCGTTCCAGCAGGAAGCGGTCTTGCAGGAAGGCGTGCACGGGCAGCAGTTCCACGGCCGTGACGCCCAGCCGTTGCAGGTGTTCGATAAAGCGCGGGTCCGCCAGCGCGGCGCAGGTGCCACGCAGGGGCGGGCGCAAGTCTTCGCGCTGCATCGAGACGCCGCGCAGATGCACTTCGTAGATGGTGGTGTCCGTCCACGGGGTGTTGGGGGACTTGCTGTTGCCCCAGTTGAACGGCACGTCTTCGGTCACCACGGCCTTGGCCATGGCCGGCGCGCTGTCGCGGCGGTCCATCGACAGGTCGGCGCGCGCGTGATTCAGCCGGTAGCCAAAGAGCGCATCGCTCCAGCTTACGGGCCCGGTCATCTGGCGGGCGTAGGGGTCCAGCAGCAGCTTGTGCGGGTTGAAGCGATGGCCGTTGCGCGGATCATACGGGCCGTGGGCGCGATAGCCGTAGATCAGGCCCGGCTGCGCGTCCGGCAGGTAACCGTGCCAGATCTCGTCGGTGCATTCGGGCAGGTCGAAGCGCCGCAGTTCCTTGCGGCCGCGGGCGTCGAAGATGCACAGTTCGATGCGGGTGGCGTTGGCCGAGAACACGGCGAAATTCACGCCCAGGCCGTCGCTGGTGGCGCCTAGCGGATACGGCTGACCGGTGGTGAGGCGGGTGAACTGAGTGGGGTCCATGGATTCAGCCTTGGTGCGTGAAGAACAGGGTGGCAAGCGGCGGCAAGGTCAGCGATAGCGACTGGGCGTGGCCGTGGGCGGCCTGGTCGGAAGACTGCGCCGCGCCCTGGTTGCCTTGGCCCGAGCCGCCGTACCAGCCGGCGTCGGTGTTCAGGGATTCGGCCCAGCGGCCGCCCAGGGGCACGCCGACGCGGTAGCCGTGGCGGGCGACGGGGGTGAAGTTGCAGACGGCCAGCATCAAGGACGAGCGGCCCCGGCGCAGGAACGCCGCCACGCTGTTGTCGGCGTCGTCCATGACCAGCCAGGCAAAGCCGTCGGGGTCGGTGTCTTGCTCGTGCAGCGCGGGCGATTCACGATACAGCCGGTTCAGGTCGGCCACCAGGCGCTGCACGCCCTTGTGGCCGGCGTCGTCAAGCAGGCTCCAGTTCAGCGAGGCGTCGTGATTCCATTCGGCGGGCTGGGCCAGTTCGCCGCCCATGAACAGCAGCTTCTTGCCGGGGTGCGCCCACATGAAACCCAGGTAGGCGCGCAGGTTCGCCAGCTTGGTGGCGGTGTCGCCCGGCATCTTGTTCAGCAAGGAGCCCTTGCCGTGCACTACTTCGTCGTGCGAGAGCGGCAGGATGAAGCGTTCGGAATAGGCGTAGGCCATGCCGAAGGTGACGTCGTGATGATGGTATTTGCGATGGACCGGGTCTTCGTGCATGTAGCGCAGCGTGTCGTGCATCCAGCCCATGTTCCATTTGTAGTGAAAGCCCAGGCCGCCCTCGGCCACCGGCGCGGTCACGCCCGGCCAGGCGGTGGACTCTTCGGCCACCACGATGGCGTCCGGCGCTTGTTCGCGCACGGTGCTGTTCAGTTCGCGCAGGAAGGCCACGGCTTCCAGGTTTTCGCGGCCACCGTATACGTTGGGTATCCATTCGCCGGGTTGGCGGCTGTAGTCGCGGTAAAGCATGGAGGCCACCGCATCCACGCGCAGCCCGTCAATATGGAATTCCCGCAGCCAGTGCACGGCGCTGGCGATCATGAAGGCTTTGACCTCGGTGCGGCCCAGGTTGTAGACCAGCGTGTTCCAGTCGGGGTGATAGCCTTCGCGCGGGTCGGCGTATTCGTACAGCGGCGTGCCGTCAAAGCGCGCCAGCCCGTGGGCGTCATTCGGAAAGTGGGCGGGCACCCAGTCCAGAATGACGCCGATACCGGCGGCGTGGCAGCGGTCGACGAAGCGGGCGAAGGCGGCGGGCGGACCAAAGCGCGCGGACGGCGCGAACATACCCAGGGGTTGATATCCCCAGGAGCCGCCGAAGGGATATTCCATGATCGGCATCAGCTCCACATGCGAGAACCCCATGGCTTCTGCGTAGGCGGGCAGCTTGTCGGCGAGCTGGTCCCAGACGCAGCGTTCGGCGTCGGGCGCGAGCCATGATCCGGCGTGCACTTCGTAGATGGAAATGGGAGCGTGGCGCGCTTGGCGCTCTGCGCGGGAGTACATCCATGCGTCGTCCGTCCAGGAATAGGGGGTGGGGTCGTCAACGACCGAAGCGGTGGCCGGCGAGGGCTGGGCGCGGCGCGCCATCGGGTCGGCCTTGAATACGATGGCGCCCGAGTTGTCGGTAATGGCGAACTTGTAGCAATCGCCCGCCATGACGCCGGGGATGAATAGTTCCCACACGCCGGCCGCGTGGCGCAGGCGCATGGGATGGCGGCGGGCATCCCAGCTATTGAAGTCGCCCACCACGGCGACGCGGCGCGCATTGGGCGCCCAGACCGCGCAGCGCAGGCCGGGCACGCCCTGCATCTCGTCCAGGCGCGCGCCCAGCACGGACAAGGCGGCGCGCCAGTCGCCGCTGGCTAACCCAGCCAGATCCGCGTCGGACAGCACCGGGCCGAAAGCATAGGGGTCTGGCGTGATTTGTTCGGTGTCGGGCCACTGGATGGCCAATTGGTACGAGCCCGGGTCGCCGGGCCGGGCGTCGGGGACCGCCCCGGTGTACAGGCCCTGGGCTTGTTCGTGCAGCGGCAGACGCGCGCCGTCGGCGGTCACCACCGCGACCGCGCGCGCGCCGGGGACCATCGCGCGCACCACGCCGTCGTGCGGACCCAGGACCGAAAACGGGTCCGCGTGCTGGCCCGTGGCCAAGGCCTGCAAGCTGGCCGGATCAAGCTGGCCTGCCGGCGGTGACGACGGCGGGGAAGCGGACAAGGGAGGCGGCGACGAAGCGCCGTTGTCATGACGATTCATCGTGATTGTTCCTCGGCGCTGATCGCCGCATCTTGCAAGAGTTCGCGTGCCAGCTCGGTCAGGGCACACAGCGGAATGGAGATCCAGTCCGGGCGGTGGGCGGCTTCGTAGCTGACTTCGTAGGCGGCTTTTTCCAGTTGCGCCAGCTTCAGCAGCGTGTCTTCTTGCGCGGCGGGCAGCGCGATGGCGGTGGAGGCGGCCTCTTGATAGCCCAACAGGAAGGCCTCGACCGCGCGCGAGCCAAAGCGCGCCAGCAGCGTGTCGCGCAAGTCCTGCGGCACGCCCGGGGCGGCGGACGAATCCCCGGGGCCCGCGTTGGCGTCGGTGGGCGCGCCGCCCATCGGGTCGCTACGGGCCACCGACGCGGCGGCATAGTCGAACGAACGCAGCATGCCGGCCACGTCCTTGTACGGCGTCGTCACGCTGCGGCGGGCTTCCAGCGTCTGGATGGGCTCGCCTTCGAAGTCGATCAGGTAGGCGTCCGTCTGCGCCACCAGCACCTGGCCCAGATGGAAGTCACCGTGTACGCGGATGAGCGGCGCGCCCGTCAGCGCCTGCGCCATGCCGTCCACCTGCTTGACCAGGCGGCCATGATGTTCAAACAACCATTGCGCGCAGGCGTGCGACGGCGGCTCCAGCCGGTCCTGCGCGGCGCGCAGGTCTTGTTCGGCGCGATCCAGTTGCGCGATGATGCGCGCGGCGTGCGCCTGGGCGTCTTCCGTGGTGGCGGTGTGGACGGGAAAGGCGGGGTCGTCCGTGGTTTGGGCCAGCGTGTTGTGCAGCTCGGCCAGGCGGCGGCCAATGGTGCTGGCCATGACCGTATAGCCTTCCAGGCTGGCTTCGAATTCCTCGGGGCTATGGCCGCCCAGCAGCGCGGCGCCCAGCGTGCGTTTCAGATAGTCCAGCGTCCAGGTCCAGGCGTCGCCCTCGTTGGTGACGAAGGCGTGCAGCACGGCCAGCGTGTGGGGCACGCCGTCTACGTCTTCGCGCAGCACCTCGCCCAGCAAGGCCGGAATGTTGGCGTAGCCCGCGCGCGTCAGGTGGCGCGATATTTCCACTTCGGGCGATATGCCGGGCTGCACGTTGCGGATCAGCTTCAGGATGGCTTGCCCGCCAACGATGACGGAACTGTTGGACTGTTCCGCGCTGATCCATTGCAGCGCGGGTTCCTCGCCGAAGTCCAGGTCGGACAGGGCGGGTTCAGGCAGGCAGCGGATGACGCCGGGCTTGTCACCCGGTTTGCCGCCGTCGCGCCCGTCCAGCGCCTGGCTGGCGCGCAAGGCCTCGATCACACCCTGCACGAAGCCGGGTTGCAGGAAGGCGTCGGCCAAGGTGCCGACTTCGGCGCCCCGGCGCACGCGCGCAATGGGGTATTGCACCTGGGCGGTTTCGTCCCAGACCAGCACGAAGGGGGCCTGGACGCGCAGGGGGTGATCATTGACCGGCGCGTTGGCGTTGTTGGCATCAGTGCCGCTGCCGCCGTCGCCGCTGCCGTCCTCGGGTTCCACTTCGGCCCAGTAGTATTCACCGCCATTGGCGTGAAACGGCGTGGCGTAGGCCAGCCGGGCGCGCGACGGCGCCGTGGACCCCGGAAACCAGCGCTGGCGCGCCAGGTATTCGGGCAGCACTTCCTTTTCCAGCGTGCTGCGCGACGCATCCGTCAACGCCGCGCCACCGCGCGACTTCAAGACCAGCGTCGTCAGCTCGGGCATCTGTTCGGGCGCGCTGGCATGCCATCCCGGCGGGGCGGCGTCCGAACTCAAGTCCATCCAGTAAAAGCCATAAGGCGGCAGCGTCAGCAGATAAGGCAGTTCGCCGATGGCCGGAAACGGCGTGCCGCCCAGCATTTCCACCGGCACGCGGCCGCTGAACGCTTGCAACGGCAGTTCCACGGGCTGCGCCGCGTTGGACAGGTTGGCCACGCACAGGATGATGGTGTCGTTCCATTGCCGCAGGTACGCCAAAATCTTGCGGTTGCCGGGCTGGATGAAGCGCAGCGTGCCCCGGCCGAAAGCGTGGGTCTGGCGGCGCTGCGCCAGCATGCGGCGCGTCCAGTTCAGCAGGGAATGCGGGTCGCGCTGCTGGGCCTCGACGTTGACGGCCTCGTAGCCGTACAGCGGCCCCATCAGCACGGGTAGCGGCAGGCGTTCCGGGTCGGCGCGCGAGAAACCGCCGTTGCGGTCGGGCGACCATTGCATGGGCGTGCGCACACCGTCGCGGTCACCCAGGTGCACGTTGTCGCCCATGCCCAGTTCGTCGCCGTAATACAGCACCGGCGTGCCGGGCATCGACAAGAGCAGGCTGTTCATCAGTTCTACCCGGCGGCGGTCGCGTTCCAGCAAGGGGGCCAGGCGGCGGCGGATGCCCAGGTTGATGCGCGCGCGCGTGTCGGCGGCGTAGACGCTCCATAAATAATCGCGTTCGCGGCTGGTCACCATTTCCAGCGTCAGCTCGTCATGGTTGCGCAGGAAGATGGCCCATTGGCAGGTTTCGGGTATGTCCGGCGTCTGCCGGATGATGTCGGTGATGGGAAAGCGGTCTTCCTGCGCAATGGCCATGTACATGCGCGGCATCAGCGGAAAGTGGAACGACATATGGCATTCGTCGCCGGTGCCGAAGTATTCCTGCGCGTCCTCGGGCCATTGGTTGGCTTCAGCCAGCAGCAGGCGGTTGGGATATTCCTGGTCAATCACCGCGCGTATCTGCTTCAGCACCTGGTGCGTTTCCGGCAGGTTTTCGTTGTTGGTGCCTTCGCGTTCCACCAGATACGGCACGGCGTCCAGGCGCAGCCCGTCCACGCCCATGTCCAGCCAATAGCGCATCACCGACAGCACTTCCTTCAGCACCTGCGGGTTGTCGTAGTTCAGGTCAGGCTGATGCGAATAGAAGCGGTGCCAGAAGTAGGCGTTGGCTTCGGGGTCCCAGGTCCAGTTGGACTTTTCCGTGTCGCAAAAAATGATGCGGGTGCCGGCATAGGCCTTGTCGTTGTCCGACCACACGTAGAAATTGCGGGCCGCCGAGCCGGGGCGCGAGGTGCGCGCGCGTTGAAACCAGCGGTGCTGGTCCGACGTGTGGTTGACCACCAGTTCGGTAATGACGCGCAAGCCGCGCGCATGCGCCTCGCGGATCAGTTTGCGCACGTCGGCCACGGTGCCGTAGTCGGGATGCACGCCCCGGTAGTCGGCAATGTCATAGCCGTCGTCGCGCCGTGGCGACGGGTAGAACGGCAGCAGCCAGATCGTGTTCACGCCCAGGCTGGCGATGTAGTCCAGCTTCATGATCAGGCCGGGGACGTCGCCCACCCCATCGTCATTCGAGTCGAAGAACGACTTCACATGCAACTGGTAGATGACGGCGTCCTTGTACCAAAGACCGTCATCTTTCTGGGGGTGGGTTTCACTGATCATATTGGGCTCCAGGCGCGGTCAACCATGCAGGGACAGGCGCCAGACTCGATAGGGTTGGTCGGGGGACAGCGTCACGGTGCGCGTCGCGTCGCGCCAGGTGTCGCGGCTGTCCGTCAGCAGGTCTTCGACTTCAAGGTGCGCGGGCCGGGCTTCACCGAACAACCAGAAGGGCACCTCCAGATGCGTGGTTTGCGAGTGGAAAGGGTCCAGGCTGATGGCGGTGAACACCACATTGCCCAAGCCGGGCGTGGCCTTCACGAAGGCCAGCACGCGGTCGTTGCCGCTGGGCACCGACGTCAGGCCGCGATGCGTTTGCAGGGCGGGGTTGGCGCGGCGGATCTGGTTCAGGCGCGCGATCTCGGCGCGGATGTTGCCGGGGGCACGCCAGTCGCGCTGGCGCAGCTCGTACTTTTCGGAATCCAGGTATTCCTCTTTGCCCGGCACCGGCGCGGCCTCGCACAGTTCAAAGCCGCTGTAGACGCCCCACAGGCCCGAGCCCATGGCGGCGAGGGCGGCCCGGATCAAGAAACCGGGGCGGCCCGAGGTCTGCAAGAACACCGGGTTGATGTCGGGCGTGTTCACGAAGAAGTGCGGCCGGAAAAAATCAGCGGGCGGCGGGTGCGAGATTTCTTCCAAATACGACTGCAACTCGGCGCGGTCATTGCGCCAGGTGAAGTACGTGTACGACTGCGTGAAGCCCACCTTGGCCAGCCGGTACATCATCTTGGGCTTGGTAAAGGCTTCGGACAGGAACAGCACGTCGGGGTGCTGCCCATGCACTTCGGCTATCAGCCATTGCCAGAAGGGCAGCGGCTTGGTGTGCGGGTTGTCCACGCGGAAGATGCGCACGCCGTTGTCCACCCAGAACAGCACCACGTCGCGCAGCGCGCGCCACAGCGCCAGCTTGCGGGCGCGGCGCGGCGGGCCGCCATAGAAAGAGACGTTAACGATGTCCTGGTATTTCTTGGGCGGGTTCTCGGCATAGCGCAGCGACCCGTCGGGCCGCCACGAGAACCAATCGGGGTGCTCTTTCAGCCAGGGGTGGTCGGGCGAACATTGAATGGCGAAGTCCAGCGCCATTTCAAGACCGTGATCTTGCGCGGCGCGCACCAGGCGCAAAAAGTCGGGCAGCGTGCCCAGCTTGGGTTCAATGGCGTCGTGCCCGCCGTCGGGCGAACCAATCGCATACGGGCTGCCCACATCGTCCGGGCCGGCGGTCAGCGCGTTGTTGCGGCCCTTGCGGTTGCTTAGGCCGATGGGGTGGATGGGCGGCAGGTACAGCACGTCAAAGCCCATTTCCTGGATGTCGGGCAGGCGTTCGATCACGTCGTCAAACGTGCCGTGGCGGCCGGGCTCGCGGGCTTGCGAACGCGGGAACAGTTCGTACCAGGCGCTATGGCAGGCTTGCGGCCGGTCGACCCAGATGGGGTAGGGGGTGGGCGTCACGGTTTCAAAGGGGCGGGCGTCCAGCGCGCGCATGGCAGCGGCCAGTTCGGGGCTGAGCAGCAGCGCGATGTGCGCCTCGGTGGGTCCCGTGCCCGCCTTCGGGTCGGGCAGGGTTTTCAACGCCTGCTTGACGACCGCCACGCTGTCGGCGGGATAGGCATGCTGGCTGGCGCGTTTGTCGGCTTCGCGCAGCAACTGCATGCCCTCGGCCACTTCAAGCTGCAGCGCAAGGCCAGCGTCGTGCTTGACCTCCAGGTCGTGGTGATAGGTCTGCCAAACGTCAAACCACGCCGCCACCTGGAATTCGTGCGGTCCGATTCGCCGGGGCCGAAAACTAGCCTGCCAGCGGTCGTTGGACAGCAGTTTCAGCGGCGTGCGTTTCCAGTTGGCTTCGTCGGCGGCGCGCCATCGCACTTCGCCCGCGATGCGGTCGTGCCCATCCATCAACAGGTCGGCCTGGACGGTGATGCGCTCATGCACCGTGCACTTCACGGGATGCGCGCCATCGTCCACGGCGGGCGATACGCTTTCAATGGCCACGCGCAGGCCGGCCCCGCCTTCGGTGCGCGGGCCGGGGTGGCGCGAGGCCTCGCGCACGGGCGGCATGGGCGTCACGGACAGCAGCATGCAGGCGCCGGGCGGCAGCGTGTCGCCGGCCAGGACGGGCGCGTCCGTCATGCGTTGGGGCAGGATGTCGCCGGGCGGCAGGCTGGGGGCCACCGCATCCCAATCGATGTGGGCGGGCTTGGCGTCGGCGGGGTTCAGGGCCAGCACGGCCGTGGCGCCGTCGGCGGTGTTGCGCAGGATCAGCGTGGCGCGGCCATCGCGGCCGCCCAGCACGCAAGGCAACCCCGCGGGCAACCCCGAGGGCAACCCCGTGGGCAGGTCCTGGCCGCTTAGCCATTGGTTGATGTCTGGAATCTGGGTGGGCGCGTCGATCTCGGTTTCCGTCGCCATCCAGCCATTGGCGGTAAAGGCGGCGGCCCAGGCGCCGCGTATATCCGCGTCAGGCCGGTTCGGGGCGTGGCCTTCCAGCGGCTGCGTGCTGGCCAGCACCGGCGCCACCCGCTGTAGCCGCGCGGCTTCTTCGGCCAGCCAGGCGGACTTGTAGTCCCACCAGGGCAAGGACGAAAACACGCCATCAAAACCGGCATCGCGCAGCGCGTCCAGTTGCGGCTGGGTCAGGCCGGGCGTCCACGCCAGGCAGCGGGGCGGGGTGGCATGTTGATGCAGCGGGGCCAGCAGGTCGCGCCAGCTTGCGGCGGGCAAGGCCTGCGGCGATTCAAAGACAAAACCGGCCACGCCCGCGTCAACCCAGCGCAGCAGTCGTTCAGCCCATGCGTTGGCAAACTCGGGGGGCGGTTCGCGGTTCAGCGCCATCACGCCCCAGGTGCTCAGCGGCAGGCGCGGGTCGCGGGCGGGGTCGTCAGGCGGCGCGTGGTACCAGCCGGGCTGCGCGGTAGAGGGGCTGGCATCGACCGACACGCGGTCCAGCACTACCCGTAGCATCAGCATCAAGCCTTGCGCCGTGGCGGCGCGCGCCTGGCGGCCAAGACGCTCGGTGATGGGCTCGGTGCTATCGCCTGCCGGACTCAGGTCGGCATCGATGGGCGCCAGCGTGCGCGCATCGGCCGGCCGCAGCCAGGGAGGCGGAATCAGCACGGCATTGAAGCCGGCTTGCTGGATGCGGGCCAGCCGGGCTTGCAGCGTGGCGGGGTCGCCTGCCGTCGGCGCGCCGTCCGGCAAACCCAGGGGCGCGTGGCAGATGCGCAGCGCGGCGGGCAAAGAGGGGACGGGCGTCGAAGCAGCAGCCATGGGCATTCGCCTTATCAGATGGGCATCGGCATGGAGCCGCGGGCCTGCCGGGTGCGCCGCTGGCGAGTGCCGGCAGCGCGGTCGGCCGAGGAAGCCGTGGCAGATTGCGTGGCGGACGGCGCGGCGGCTTGCACAGCGGTGTCGTCCGCGTCCGCGTCGGCGCGACCGGTCAGGGCTTGAAGCAGGTCTTCGTAAGCGCCCACGGCACGCTGCCAACTGAAGTCGGTACTCATGGCGTTGCGCTGCATGGCGCGCCACAGCGTCGGGTGACGGCGCAGGTGCATGGCGCGCGACAAGGCATCGGCCATGGCGTCGGGGTGGTCGCCGTCAAACAACAGGCCGTTGGCGAACGCCATCGCGGTCAGTGGCGCGTCGGTACCTGGGTCTTCGATGGTGTCGGCCATGCCGCCCACGCGCGACCCGATCGGTACGGTGCCGTAGCGCATGGCGTACAGCGGCGTCAGGCCAAAGGGCTCGAAGCGGCTGCCGTGCAGCAGGATGTCGCCCCCGGCGTGCAGGCGATGCGCGCCCGCCTCGTTGTAGCCAATGTGCGTGGCGCAGCGCTGCGGGTAGCGGTCGGACAGCGCCTTCAGCGCGGCTTCCAGACGGCGGTCGCCCTGGCCAAGGATGGCGACCTGCATGTCCGGGTGGGCATCCAGGGCGCGCGGCAAGGCTTCGGCGGCAACGTCGGCCATCTTCTGGTCGGTCAGGCGGCTGCCCATCACCACCAGGCTGGCTTGCGGGTCGGCGGCCAAGCCGAATTCGCGTTGCAGCACGGTCTTGCACAGCCGCTTGTTGGCCAGATCGGCGGCGGTGTAGCGCAAGGGGCCCAGGTGCGGGTCGCGCGCCGGGTCCCACAGCACGGTGTCGATGCCGTTCGGAATGGCGATCAGGTCGGCGGCGCGCTCGCGCAGCAAGCCGTCCAGCCCGCAACCGAATGCCGGGGTAAGGATTTCGCGGGCGTAGGTGTGGCTGACGGTGGTGACGCGGTCGGCGTGGGCGATGCCGGCCTTCATGAAGTTCAGCTTGTTCCAGGCCACGCTGGCGTGCTCGCCCCGGAAGGCGGGGGCAATGCCGAAAGCGGCGGCATCCTCTAGCGGGAACTGGCCCTGGAACGCCATGTTGTGGATGGTCAGCACGGATTTCACGTCATCCAGGCCCGCCTGGCGCATCAGCATGGGGATCAGCGCCGCGTGCCAGTCGTGCGCATGCACCACATCGGGGCGCGCAAGCCCCGGCACGCCGCGTGCGATACGCACGGCAGCGTGCGACAGCGCGGCATAGCGCAGCCCATTGTCCGGATGTTCCTGGCCATCTTCGTCCACATAGAGGCCGGCGCGGTCATAGAGCGCATCGTTTTCCAGCAACAGGAAGGGCAGCTCGGACGCGGGGCATACCCCGGCCAGCAGGCGGGCGTCGCCGCCCGGCAGGTCTTCCAGCCGCGCCACTTCGCGCACGCCTTCCAGGCGCTTGGCGGCGCCTCGATAAGCGGGCAGCAAGACGGTAGCGGGCACGCCCCGCTGGACCAGCGCCCGCGCCATGCCGGTGATTGCATCGCCCAAGCCCCCGGTCTTTGCCAGGGGGAATGCTTCGGCAGCCACTATAAGAATTGTCGTCGCCATGCTTGTTGCTCCGGGAAGGTCGGAGGGCCGCTGAAAAAGTGGGCCCGATTCCGTAAGGCTTTCTTATGCGCAAGTGGCGTGCCCAAGACGGCGGGGTGAGGGCGGGCGCGGGCTTGAGCGCGGGCTGACGCCAGGGCGTGCATCGGGGTTGCTGGCGTTTTTGCTGACGTTTGTAAATTTGGGAGCAGTGCAACAAATTGCGTCTGTAGAGCGTCGGGCACGCGGCATTCGGGAGGAGACCGAAGCGTCGGGAATGGAGATTGCGGCGCGCCCGGATTCTTCTTCCCGTATGCCGTAAGCCCACGGGCCGGCACTCGGACCCAGCCATCCCGACTACAAGGAGCGCCAACTTGAAAACCGTTTCCGATTTTGTCCTCGCCCGCTTGGGCGAATGGGGCGTGCAGCGTGTGTTCGGCTATCCCGGCGACGGCATCAACGGCCTGATCGGCGCGTTTGGCAAGAACCAGGAGCTGGAATTCGTCCAGGCACGCCACGAAGAGGGCGCGGCCTTCATGGCCTGCGCCCACGCCAAATTCACGGGGCAGGTCGGCGTGTGCCTGGCCACGTCCGGGCCGGGCGCCATCCACCTGCTTAACGGGCTGTACGACGCCAAGCTGGACCATCAACCGGTCGTGGCCATCGTGGGCCAACAGGCGCGCAGCGCGCTGGGCGGCGACTATCAGCAGGAGGTGGATCTGGTCAGCCTGTTCAAGGACGTGGCGCATGACTTCGTGCACATGGTCACGTCGCCGCTTCAGGCGCGCCACATGGTGGACCGCGCCATGCGTATCGCCATGGAACGGCGCGGCGTGACCTGCCTGATTTTTCCCAACGACGTGCAGGACCTGGAAGCCGTGGAAGCGCCGCCACGCGAGCATGGCACGGTGCACACGGGCATCGGCCTGACGTCGCACTCGGCGGTGCCCCCGGAAGCGGCCTTGGACAATGCCGCCGCCATCCTGAACCAGGGCGAGCGCGTGGCGATGCTGGTGGGCGCGGGCGCGCTGGATGCCGGCGATGAGGTGCGCGCGGTAGCCGAGCGGCTGGGCGCGGGTGTGGCCAAGGCCCTGCTGGGCAAGGCCGTGGTGCCGGACGCGCTGCCTTATGTGACGGGCGCCATCGGCCTGCTGGGCACGCAACCCAGTTGGGAAATGATGAACGAGTGCGACACGCTCTTGATGGTAGGCACGTCGTTCCCGTATGCCGAGTTTCTGCCCAAGGAAGGGCAGGCGCGCGCGGTGCAGATTGATGTAGACGGCCGCAAACTCAGCCTGCGCTATCCGGTCGAAATGGGCCTGGTGGGCGACGCCCGCCTGACCTTGCAGGCCTTGCTGCCCAAGCTGGAGACCAAGGCGTCCGACCGCTGGGTGAAGGGCATAGAAAAGCGGGTGTCGCGCTGGCGCGAAACCGTGGTGGCGCGCGCGATGGTCGAGGCCAAGGGCGTTAACCCCCAGCGCCCCTTCCTGGAACTGTCCAGCCGCCTGCCGGCGCACTGCATCGTCACCTGCGATTCCGGTTCCGCGGCCAGTTGGTACGCGCGCGACGTGCAATTACGCGAGGGCATGATGGGATCGGTATCGGGCGGGCTGGCCAGCATGGGCTGCGGCGTGCCGTACGCCCTGGCGGCCAAGCTGGCCCATCCGGGGCGTCCGGTCGTGGCGCTGGTGGGCGACGGCGCGATGCAGATGCTGGGCATCAACGAACTGATCACCATCGCGCACCGGTGGAAGGACTGGGCCGACCCGACGCTGGTGGTGCTGGTGCTGAACAACGGCGATCTGAACATGGTGACGTGGGAGCAGCGCGTAATGGGCGGCGACCCGCGTTTTCCGGATTCGCAATGGCTGCCGCCGTTCTCGTATGCGGACTATGGCCGCATGCTGGGCCTGGAGGGCATCCGCGTGACCGAACCCGACGACGTCGGCCCCGCTTGGGACCGTGCGCTGAACGCGGGCCGGCCCACCGTGCTGGAAGTGGTGACCGACCCCGAGGTGCCGCCGATGCCGCCGCACATTCCCCCCAAGCAGATTGCGGCCTACCTGACTGCACTGCGCAAGGAAGACATGGCCACCGGCGCCGCCGCGCTACGCGCCACCATCAAGCAATGGTGGGCAAGCTGACGGAGACAAGCCCTGGGCCAGGCGCCGTGTGCAACACCCTGTGCGAAATCCGCGCGGCGGGCACGGCGTTTGCGGACAGGGCGGGTCCTACCACCTAGTCGCTGAACGGATGTTCGGCAAAGGAGACACAGCATGGAAACTCAAACCAACATCGTGGGCGGCCCCAAGAGCAGCCCCGGCGGCCCGGGCCCGGAGGTCATGGCCGCAAGCACGCTGGAAGGCAATGACGTCTACAACTCGGCGGGCGAAGATCTGGGTTCGATCAAGGAAATCATGATTGATGTGCCCCGGGGCCGCGTGGCCTACGCGGTGCTGTCGCGCGGCGGCGTGTTGGGCATCGGCGATAAGCTCTTTGCGATTCCGTGGGCGGCCCTCACGCTGGACACCGACCGCAAGTGCTTCGTGCTGGACATCGACGAAGAAACGCTGAAGAACGCGCCGGGCTTCGACAAGGACAACTGGCCCAGCATGGCCGACGAGACCTGGGCGCGTAACCTGCATACGTATTACAAGCAGGATATCTACTGGTAAGCCGCCAGCCTGGGCCATCAGCGCATGGCCCGGGTGGCGCCTACCATCAAGGCACCGGCCGCGGATCCCCGATCCGCGCGCCGGTCACCATTTCAGTCACCCAATTCACCAGCACCGAGGTATAGGCCCGCTGCGCGGATTTTTCCGTCAGCGCGTGGTCGGCGCCGTCGATGATGCGGTGGGTCATCGAATGCGAGCGGCGGAACGCCGAGCGGTAGCTCATGATGGTGGAATGCGGGATGAAGGTGTCGTGCTCGGCTTCCACGATCAACACATCGCCGCTGAATTCCGCGCAGGCTTTCAGGGCGCGGTTGGTTTCGGGCGCGACGTAGGTGTTGCGATAGGCGCGCAGCGTTTCCCGGTTCAACTGGTTTTTCGGCAGCAGCCATTCTTCATCGCGGTACAAGGCGGGCACGTGCAACGCCAGCCAGCGCACGCGGCGCAGGCCGCTCAGCAGCGCGGCCAGATAGCCGCCATAGCTGCTGCCCACCACCGCGACCGAGCCCGAATCCAGCGACGGATGGGTGGCAAGCAGGTCGTAGGCGGCCATCACGTCGCGCAGGTTATCTTCGCGCGTGACTTGTAATTGCTGCTCGCGCGTGGCCGCATGGCCGCGCAGGTCGAACGTCAGGCAGACGCAGCCCAGCGCGGCAATGCCCTTGGCGCGCGACAGGTCAAACTGCTGGCTGCCGCCCCAACCATGGATGAACAGCACACCGGGTACCTTGTTCTCGGGCGTCAGGAAGGTGCCGTCCAAAACCTGGTCGTCAACCGACAGCGCGATGGGATTACTGTGCGCGGCCATTGCCAACCTCCTTCCAGTCATCCAAACCGTCCAACACGGCGGCCGACTTGCTGATGTGGCCCACCGCGGAATCCTCGCCATGAAAGACCAGATGCTGCGGAATTGGCAACACCTGGTCCCGCCCGTAGCGTTCGCGGGTGGCGGCGCGCACCGACGTCAGCGACGGCGACAGCGCAAACGCCTGCATCGCGGCCAGCTCGGCAAGACTTGCGCCGCCCGCCCGCCAGGACTGCTCCAGCACGCCGGCCCGCGCTTGGCCCGCGCGGTTGGTGCCGAACGCCACATCGTAGTTACGGCGCGAGGCGAACAACTGCGGATAGGCGGTGGACACCGCCGTGTCGTACTGGCAGGCCATGGCCACGGCCTGCCGTTCGGGGTCTGTCAGATCCAAGGCACGCAGCTTATCGAAACCGCCGCGCGCCACCCGCAGCACCGACCCGCCGTAGACGGCTATGCCCTGGTTGTCGGGCGTGAGCGATTGCGTGCCCACATACGCAATTTCCATTTTTCCCACGCGCGCCCAGCCGACGCTGTAGGTGGACACGTCTGCCAAGTCTTCTTCCAGCACCAGGCCCAGCCGGCGCATGGCGTAGGGAGATTGCTGCGCCAGCGCCGCGCGCAGTTCCTCGGCATTGCGCACCACGACCTGGCCGCGCCCGGCGGTGGCGTCGGTGGGTTTGACGCGCAACGGCCCGTCTTGCAGCATCCGCATCCCGGCGGCTTCGGCATCCGCCACGGTGAAGGCGCTATAGCCCGCTAGCACCACCTCGCGCAGCGCATCCGCCAGATCGCCCACCCAGGCCTTGGGCGCCTTCGCCTGGGGGCCGATCAGTCCATGGGTGATGGCTTTGCCGGCCACGAACGAATAGGGGGCGACGCCGCCGTACAGGTCGGCCGCGCGGGTAATGCCCAGCCGGGCCGCGCGGATGGGGCCGATGATGGTGCGGTCGGGCACGTAGTAGGGCGGCGGTTCATCGCGGCGCCGGCTGGGCCGGTAGTCGGGTTCAAAACGGCGTCCCAACAAGGCCGCCAGGCGGACGGCCATGGCTTCTTGCGAGGCCACCTCGTGCTCGGAGGCGTTGGCGCGGCGGGGGTATGCCACCACCAGGTCGGATTCGCTATCGGAGTCGCTCGGGGATGGGGACGGTTTCATGAGGGCGGGTGGAGCAAGTTGTGTTCCTGGTCGGCTGGCGCACGGCGCTTGCGCCACGCGGCCAGGGCTTCAAACAGCGGAAAGGCGGCCAATGCCAGGCACATGGGCGCCAGTGCATAGCAGGCGCGGTAGGCCAGGGCCGCGCCCAGTGCTTCGGAATACGGCATGCGCGGCGCCAGCACGGCCACGAAGATGGCCTCGGTGGTGCCCAGCCCGCCCGGCACGCGCGTCAGCACCGCCGCGAAACTCGCGCACAGCAAAATGCCCAGCACCAGGGGGTAGGGCGCCTTGCCCTGTAGCAGCACGTAGGCCACGGCGCCCATGAACATCCAGGACAGCCCGGCAAACACGCATTGCATCACCGCCATGCGCAGGCGCGGCAAGGTCACGCGCTGGCCCATGAAGGTGGCCGAGCGACGGCTGGCGCGAGCGCACAGCCACACGTACGCGATGCCTGCCGCCAGCAAGCCGGCGCCAATCAGGCGCAGCACGCCGCTGCCCACGTCCCAGCCCTTCGGCACCGTCAACGCGCCGCTGACGAACACCACGCCCGCCACCCAGGCATAGCCGATCCAGTTCGACGCGGCCGAGAAGACGGCCACGCGGGTCGCCACCGATTTGCGGCAGCCCAGCCTGGCATACATGCGCAAGCGCGCGCCCAGGCCACCTACCAGCACGCCCAGGCTGAGGTTCAGGGCATAGCTCACCATCGCGATGCCCATCACCAAGGGCCAGGCCAGCTTGTGCCCGGTGTAGCGGCGGCCCAGCAGGTCCAGCGCGGCATAGCTCAGATAGCCCAGCACCACCAGGCCGCTCGCCATCAGGATGGCTTCGCCGGGAATGCTGCGCATGGCCTGCCAGACCTTCGGCCAATCCACCGAGCGGCCGAAGTAGAACAACAGCACGGCCACCACGGCCAGAACTACCCAGGGCAGCACCTTCTTGATGCGCGGCCAGCGGTGGCGCAGGGAACGCATGAACGTTGTGCGATAGACCCTCATGCGGCCTCGCTTTCGCCCGGCTCGGGCGGTTTGATGGTTTGCAGGCGCGGCTTGTGCGCCGGCAGGGCGCCTGCCCAGGTCGGAAAGCGCCGCAGGAAGTGAAACACCACCACGCCGACCCAGAAGCGCCGCAGCGCGCGCGTGGACTTGGAACTGAAGGGCACGGGCTTGCAGTCCTGCGCGATCAGGTGGTCCAGGCTATCCCGCAGGGCTTTGTTCAACGAACGGTCGCGCACGACCACGTTGGCTTCCAGGTTCAGGGCCAGGCTCAAGGGGTCCAGATTGCTGGAGCCCACCGTGCACCAGTCATCGTCCACGCAAGCCACCTTGCCGTGCAGCGGCCGCTTGCAGTATTCGTAGATCTCCACGCCGGCGTTCTTCAGGTAGTCATACAGCATGGTCGCGGCCAGGCGCGCCACCAGCATGTCGGGCTCGCCTTGCAGCAGCAGGCGTACGCGCACGCCCCGACGCGCCGCTTTGGTCAGGTCGCGCAGCAGGTGGTAGCCGGGAAAGAAATAGGCATTGGCGATCAGCACGTCCTGCTTGGCGGCGCGCAGACCGGCGCGGTAGTAGCGTTCGATGTCGGTGGTGTGGCCATTGTTGTCGCGCACCACCAGGCGCCCGCCGCCGTCGCCCTCGGGCACCGAAGCGGCGGCGGGGCGCCGCCAGCGGCGCGGGGGCTTGCGGCCGCCCAGGGCGGAACGGGCGTAGTCGGCCAGGTCGGCCGCCAGGGGGCCGTCCACCCGCACCGCATAGTCCTGCTTGGCTTCGGGGCCGAAGTCCGCCAGGTGGTCCGCCGAAAAGTTGATGCCGCCGATCAGCGCGCATACGCCGTCCACCGCGACGATCTTGCGGTGCATGCGGCGAAACAGATTGGTGCGCACGCCCAGCAGGCGGGGGCGCGGGTCGAAGATATGAAAGCGCACCCCGCTTTCGGTCATGGCGCCAATGAATTCCTGGCTGAGCTGGTCCGAGCCGTAGCCGTCAACCAGCACGTCCACGCTGACGCCGCGCCGGGCCGCGTCAATCAAGGTCTTCTGCAAAGCCTGCCCGACTTTGTCGTCGAACAGGATGAAGGTTTCCACCAGCACTTCGTGCTTGGCCGAGGCAATGGCCTCGTTCACGGCGGGGAAATAGCCCTCGCCGTTTTCCAGCAGCGTGTAGCGGTTGCCTTCCCGCCATCCCAAGTTAGTGGCGGTCATAGTGCGATCTCCGCCGACAGGGGCACGTGGTCCGACAGGCGCGACCACACGCGCGAGGCCTGCGGCACGGGCCGCCAGTCCCGCACGTTGCGCACATAAATGCGGTCCAGCCGCAGTAGCGGCCAGCGCGCGGGAAAGGTGCGTGCAGGGCGGCCCAGGCGGGTGGTGAAGACCTCCTGCGCGCCGCAGGTGGCCATGAAGCGGTTGGCGTTCAGGCGCCAGTCGTTGAAGTCGCCCGCGATCAGCAGGGGTTCGCCGTCGGGCACCTCGCGGGCAACCAGTTCGCACAGGCGGCCAAGCTGTTCGCCGCGATGGCGTTCCAGCAGGCCCAGGTGGACGCAGATGGCATGCACGGGGGCATCGCCCGGCACGCGCAGCACGCAATGCAGCAGGCCACGGCCTTCGTGCCCGTGCACGCTGACATCGTGGTTCTCATAGCGCTCGATCGGGTAGCGCGACAGGATCGCGTTGCCATGATGGCCCGCCGGATACACCGCGTTGCGCCCATAGGCGTAGTCCGACCACAGCGTGTCGGCCAAAAATTCATACTGCGACAGCGCCGGCCAGGCCTCGTGCCGTTCGGCATGATCCTGATGCTCGCCCAGGACTTCTTGCAGGAACACCACATCCGGCGCCGCCTTGCGCAACGCCTCGCGCAGGTCGTGCAGCATGAAGCGCCGATTGAAGCTGGTGAATCCCTTGTGGGTATTGACGGTCAATACCGTCAAGCGCCGGTGGGATTCGTCGGTCGGGACGGGCATGGACTCTCCGGGGGGAAATGGGTCCACAACCCTGCGCAAGTTTCGTGCCTGAGCCGGCACCTGCGGGGATTTTCATTGGGGGGATGGCGGTATGGAACGCATGACGGTAGCCATGCAGGGCGGGTGGCCGGAACTGCCCGCACTGGTCAAAATTGCCTGGGCCGGTATCGAATCGCCGCGTCATACCCACATAAAAAACGGATTCTGAATCTGCAAAATCAAGGTTGTGCCCGCTTTTGCGTAGGGGCACAATCGGAATCCCCGCTATGCGGCAACCCGCCCCGCAAGGAGAATTTGCATCATGACGATTGCCCCTCAGCCTTTGGACGCGAACGTGGTCCAGGCCCTGTCCCGCATCACCACGGCCACGCTCACGACCGTGCTGTTGAAGAAAGGCTTGCGCAACGTGTGGGTACGCGGCGCGCGGCCACTGGCGCCGGGCGCCAAGCGGATAGTCGGGCGCGCGTTCACGCTGCGCTTCGTGCCCGCCCGCGAAGACCTGGCCACGCCCGCGTCGTGGGCGTCGCCCATCTCCACGCGCGCCGCCATCGAAGACATGCCCGAGGGCTGCATCGCCGTGGTGGATGCGATGGGCGTCACCGACGCCGGCATCTTCGGCGACATCCTCTGCGCCCGCATGCAAAAGCGGGGCGTGGCCGCGCTGGTGACTGATGGCGTGGTGCGCGACCTGGAAGGCGTCGAAGGTACGGGCCTGCCCGTATGGTGCGCCGGCGCGGCGGCCCCCCCGTCGGTGGCCGGGCTGACCTTCGTCGGCTGGCAAGAACCCGTGGGCTGCGGCGGCGTGGCCGTCTTTCCCAACGACGTCATCGTGCTGGACCGTGACGGCGCCGTCCTCATCCCCGCCGCGCTACTGGACGAGGTGGTAGAAATCGCCATCGAACAGGAACGCCTGGAAGGCTGGATCATGCAGCAAGTAGAAGCCGGCGAAAAACTCCCCGGCCTCTACCCCCCCAACAAGGAGACGCAGGCTAAATACGAAGCCTGGCGAAACCAGCAACCGTAACCCTCGGACTCAATTCCCCCCCCGTATATTCCCCGCAACCCCGCCCGCCACGGCGCCGATCGCGGCGCCCGTCCAGGCGCTGCCGCCCGCAATGGCGGCAATCCCCGCGCCCGCGGCACCCCCAATGGCCGCCCCGGACATGGTCCCTTGCTGTTTCGGCGTCATGTTCGTGCACGCCGCAAGCGTCCCTATCGCGACGCCGATGACTAACGTTCGAATAGCTTTCATGACGGCTCCTTCAAGGCTTGCGCTTCATGCCAGGAACGACGACCTCGAACCACAAGGTCTCGATCACCGGACGGTCCAGCCGCGAGGGGTTCGCGGCATACCAGCCGTCCAGGCTCTGGGCCACCGTATCCAGGGTGTGCGTTTGCAGGCCCCGGGAAAACCTGGGCACCAGGCTCTGAGTATCGGGCGGCGCGCGGCGTGCCTGGTACGCGCGTTCGACTTCAAGCAGGTTGGAAATCCCCAATAGATAGGCTTTCTTGAGATTGGCGTCGGACTCCGTCCATTGCTTGCCGGTGATGATGGGGGCGGGGTCTGACATTTGCGCCACGCTGGGCGCGGTGGTCAGCAGAGACAGCGCCAGGGCTGCCGGACCTAACAGGTGTTTCACTTTCATCGCATCGCTCCTCGCGGGCTTAAAAGATCAAAAACAACCTTTGGATACCGTCCGCGAAAACCAGGCCAGGCAGGCCCGAAGCGGAAATCGGTAACAGTGAATTTATGCCTGAACGCAGGCGGCGGCAAGCAAGGTTTTGGGGGAGGGCGCGCGGCACCGGAGTCGCGGGCCGGCGCCATGGCGCGTAAAATGCGTGGCTTGACGCCGGCATTCGCCGGCGTCGTGGATTGGACGCATGCGCACCGGATTGTCCCGTCGCCTTCCTCGCTTTGCCTCGGCCGCCGATTTCGGGCGGCTGTTGCTGCTGCTGTTGCTGGTGGCGCGGGCCTGGGTGCCGGCTGGGTACATGCCCGATGCCGACGCGCTGCGGCAAGGCCGGCTGGCGCTGGGCTTCTGTACGGCGGGTGGCAACGTCATGGCGGCCTTGCAATCGCTGGGTGAACGGCAGGCGCCTGGCGACGGCCATCAAGCGATGCACGGCGACCCCATGCTGCACGCCGATGATGGCCACCCCGGCCATCACGGCCACCATGGCGCCGGCCATGACGACGAACGCGGCGCCGGGCAGGAATGTCCCTTTGGCCTGAGCGCGCATCAAATCCTGAACCTGCCGCCGCTGGCGGCCGTAGCGCCCGTGCTGTTGCGCTGGCTGGCGCAGCGCCCGTTAAAGCTTGACGGCGCGCGCCCGCCCATGCCGGCCGCCGGCCCGCCCTTGGGGCAACGGGCGCCACCCTCGATACGCGGATAACCGTTTCCGCCGTGCGCCCCGCGCGCATGCTTGCCGCCCAAACGGGGCGGCGTTGTTCGTATTCGAGAATCCCATGTCCACGCACACCCTGGATACCCCCTCCGCGCCTGCTCGCGCGCGGGTTGCGGGCAACAGCGCCTTACTGGCGTTGATCACGCGCCTGCACTTTTACATCGGGCTGTTTGTCGGCCCCTTCATTTTGGTGGCCGCCGTCACCGGCACGCTGTTCGTGCTGACTCCGCAGATTGAAAGCCTGCTGTATGCGGACCAACTGCACACCGCGTCCACCGGGCCGGCACAACCCCTGGCCAGCCAGGTCCGGGCGGCGCAGGAGCGCATCGCCCCCGGGCCGCGCCTGTTTGCCGTGCGGCCCGCGCCGGCTCCGGGCGACACCACGCGCGTGATGTTCACGCAGCCCGGCATGGGCGATTCGGAAAGCCGCGCGCTGTTCGTCGACCCCGTCACGCTGGACATCAAGGGCGACATGACGGTCTACGGCACCAGTGGCACGCTGCCGTTTCGCACCACCCTGGACTACCTGCACCGCAACCTGATGCTGGGGGCGCTGGGCCGCAACTACAGCGAACTGGCCGCGTCCTGGATGTGGCTGGCCACGCTGGGCGGGCTGGTGCTGTGGTGGGCCGGACGCCGCCGCAAGCTTGCCGCGAACCAGATCGCAGCCCAAGCCCGCAGCCCCAGGTTGCGCGCGCGCCGCTGGCACAGCTTGCTTGGCTTGTGGTTGGCGCTGGGGCTGTTGTTCCTGTCCGCCACCGGCCTGACCTGGTCCAACTGGGCGGGAGGTCGGGTGGACCAACTGCGCGCGCAACTGGGCTGGATCACGCCGGCGATTACGCTGAAGCTGCCGGGCGCGGCGGCCGATGCCGCGGCGGCCGGTGCCGCGACCGGCCCGGCGATGGGCGGTGGTGAACACGCGCATCATCACGGCGGCATGCAGATGGAGGGCGGCGCTATGGCAGCCCCCATGGCAGCGCCCCAAGACCCCGCCCGCGATTTCGACCGCATCCTGCAAACCGCGCGCCAGGGCGGCATCGACAGCACGCAGCTGGAAATCCGCCCGCCGCGTAGCGCCGACCAGGCCTGGATGGTGCGCGAGGTAGACCGTTCCTGGCCCACCCAGGTCGACACCATCGCCATCGACCCCGCCACCTACACCATCACCAGCCGCGCCGACTTCGACACCTTTCCGCTGATCGCCAAGCTGATCCGCTGGGGCGTGGACATGCACATGGGCATTCTGTTCGGCTGGCCTAATCAGTTGCTGATGGGCGCGATCGGCTTGGCGCTGTCGGCCATGATCGTGCTGGGTTATCGCATGTGGTGGTTGCGGCGGCCCGCTGCGGGTGCCGGTGCTCAGACGCTGACCCAAGCCTGGGCCGCCCTGGGCTGGCCCGCGCGCATTGCCGTGTTGGCGGTGGCGGCGGCGCTGGGGTGGTGCCTGCCCGTCATGGGGGTAAGCCTGTTGGCGTTCCTGGTGGTGGACGTGCTGCGCTCGTGGCGCCTTCAGTTGCCCACGCGCCGCGCGTAGCTGGCCAGCACGATGCGCTCGGACTGCGCCAGGTAGTCCTTCAGCGCATCGGCCGCCTTGCCGAACTCGCCGGCTTCCACGCTTTGCAGAATTTGCTGGTTCATGTCGGCGTAGGGCGCGTGCAGGAATTCCGGGTCTTGCAACAGCCCGAAGACCAGCCGCAGTTCGGCCAGCAATAAGGAAAACATGGCGTTCAGCCGGTCACTGTCGGCCAACTCCACAATGGCCATGTGAAACGCCATGTTGGCGGTGCCCACGCCCGGCCAGTCCTGGCGTTCGCGGCAAGCCAAAGCGTCTTCCACCGACTGGCGCATGCGCTGGCGCGCCGGATGGTGCGGGTACGCCTGCGCCAGCGCCTGGCATTCGATCATGCGCCGCACCCGATAAATATCAATAATGGATGCCATGCTGGGCACGGCCACCGCCACCCCTCGGTTAGGCGAGTGCGTCAGCAGGCCTTCCTTGGTCAGGTTGCGAAACGCCTCGCGCAGCGTGTTGCGCGAGACGTCCAGCGATTGCGTAAGCACGGCTTCCGACAGCCGCTGACCGGGCATGAATTCCCCGTTGATCAGGCGGCGGCGGATCTGCTCGGTGACCTTGTCGGTCAGGGTCTGGTGCGCGGCGGGCAGCGTCATAGGCGAGGGGGGTCTAAATACCCGGTGGTGAAACCCGGTAGTGAAATTACCGATAGGCGAAAGCCTGGCTTTGATCTACCATACTAACCAATTTGTAGAACAATTGTGTAACTATCGTTCCACGATCAGCGGCAAAAAGAAGGCGTGCCGCCATCGGACTAAGGATCAGACATGGCTGAGATCGATTTAAACAGTGACTTGGGCGAAAGCCTTGGCGCCTGGCGCATGGGCGATGACGAGGCCATGCTGGCGGTGGTGTCCAGCGCCAACGTGGCCTGCGGTTTCCATGCGGGCGATCCGGCCGGCATCCTCAGCACCTTGAAGGCCGCGCGCGCCAATGGCGTGACGGTGGGCGCCCATGTGTCCTACCCAGACTTGACGGGCTTCGGCCGACGCAACATGGACGTGGCCAGCGCCGACCTGGTGGCCGACGTCATCTACCAGATTGGCGCGCTGAAAGGCCTGGCCGCCGCCGCCGGCACCGAGGTGCGCTACGTGAAGCCGCACGGCGCGCTGTACAACACCATCGCCCACGACGCCCGCCAGGGTAATGACGTGATCACGGCCATTCTGGAAATCGACCCCAGCCTGGTGCTGGTGGGCCTGGCCGGCGCGCCGCTGTTGACGCTGGCGCAAGAGCGCGGCCTGCGCGTGGTAGCCGAAGCCTTTGCCGACCGCGCCTACACCCCGCAAGGCGCGCTGGTGTCGCGCCGCGAAAAGGGCGCCGTGCTGCATGACCCGAAAGCGGTGGCGCAACGCATGCTGCGCCTGGTGCAAGAGGGTGTGGTGGAAGCCATTGATGGCAGCCTCACCCGCGTGCAGGCCGATTCCATCTGCGTGCACGGCGATAGCCCTGGCGCAGTGGACATGGCGCGCGCGCTGCGCACGCAGCTTGAGCAGGCCGGCGTCAGCATCCGCGCTTTCGCGGCCGCTGCCCCCCGGCAATCCGCCTAGGGAGCCGGCGTGCGTTTTCTGCCTGTAAACACCGACGCGCTGCTGGTTGAACTAGACGACCTGGAACAGACCCTGGCGCTGTTCGCCGCGCTACAGGGCCGCCCGATTGAAGGGGTGACCGAACTGGTGCCCGCCGCCCGCACCGTGCTGGTGGTGTTCCAGCCCGGCGTGGTCTCACGCGCGGCGCTGATTGCCGATATCGGCGCGCGTGACACGTCCAGCCGCGTGGCGCGCGACGGCAAGCTGATCGAAATTCCCGTCCATTACAACGGCGAAGACCTGGACGACGTGGCGCGGCATCTGGGCATCACGCGCGAAGAAGTCGTGCGCCGCCACACGGGCGGCACCTACAGCGTGGCCTTCACCGGCTTTGCGCCGGGCTTTGCCTACCTGAGCGGTGGCGATCCCACGCTGGACGTCCCGCGCCGCAAGACCCCGCGCACCCGCATCCCGGCAGGCGCCGTGGCGCTGGCGGGTACGTTCAGCGGCGTGTATCCGCAGGCCAGCCCGGGCGGCTGGCAGATCCTGGGCGTGACCCCGGTCGCCATGTGGGATTTGAACCGTGACACGCCCGCGCTGCTGCAACCGGGCTATCGCGTGCGATTTATCGACGCGGGCGTGGCATCAGAGTCGGACACCTCCGCCACATCGACCACATCAAGCGCATCGACGGCATCCGCTGCATCGACCACATTCGCGACACCGCCAAGCGCCGCCCGCTCCACCTCCGCAACATCCGCCACCCCCGCCTTGGAAGTCGTATCGCCCGGCTTGCAAGCCGTGTTCGAAGACCTGGGCCGCCCCGGCCAGGCCCGCCAGGGCGTGGCCGCCTCCGGCGCCATGGACCGGGGCGCGTTGCGCGCCGCGAACCGGCTGGTGGGCAATGCACCCGGTGAGGCCGCCATTGAAATCGTCTACGGCGGTTTCCAGGTGCGCGCCCACGGCCCTTGCGTGTTGGCCGTGACCGGCGCGCAGGGCAACATCACATTGCGCAACGCCGCCGGTGCAAGCTGGACGGTCCCGGGCTACCAAGCTTTTGCCATGGACGACGGCGACACGCTGACCCTGAGCCAACCGGACGCCGGCATCCGCTACTACCTGGCGGCGCGCGGCGGCTTTGCCGTGGAACCCGTGTTGGGCAGTTGCTCTACCGACACCCTGGCCCGCGTCGGCCCCGAACCGCTGGCAGCCGGTGACCGCATCGGCATCCGCCAAGCCGGGCAGGGCGCTATTGTGGGCGCACCCGAAACGGCCCCCGCCGACCTGCCGCGCACAGACGCCGAGGTGGTCCTGGACGTGGTGCTGGGCCCGCGCACCGACTGGTGCGACGCCGACGCGGTGGCGCTGCTGTCGCGCCAGGCCTGGACCGTAACGCCGCAATCCAACCGCGTCGGCATCCGCTTGCAGGGCGACGCGCCGCTGCAACGCGCCAACCATGCCGAACTGCCCAGCGAGGGCACTCGCAAAGGCTCTATCCAGGTTCCCGCCAGCGGCCAGCCCGTGCTGTTCCTGGCCGACCATCCGCTTACCGGCGGCTATCCCGTCATTGGCTCGGTCGCGCCCTGGCATCTGGATCGCGCCGCGCAAATTCCCATCGGCGCGCGCGTGCGCCTGAACCCCATTTCCGACTTCGTTCCGGTTGATGTGCCCGCCGTGCAAGTCACCCCGACATAACGTGAACCCGCCTGCCATGAAGAAAGTCCTGATTGCCAACCGTGGCGAAATCGCCGTCCGCATCATCCGAGCCTGCGCCGACTACGGCGTGAAATCCGTAGCGGTCTATGCCGATGCGGATTTCGATGCGCTGCACGCGCGCATGGCCGACGAGGCCTATGGCCTGGACGGCGACCGTCCTGCGGACTCCTATCTGAATATCGACAAGCTGCTGGACGTAGCGCGTCGCAGCGGCGCGGACGCGGTGCATCCGGGCTACGGCTTTCTGTCGGAAAGCCCCTCGTTTGCCCGTGCGGTGATCGACGCCGGCCTGACCTGGATCGGCCCGTCGCCTGAGACCATCGAACGGCTGGGCGACAAGGTCCAGGCGCGCAAGATTGCACTGGCGGTGGGCGCGCCCCTGGTGGCCGGCACGGCCGACCCGGTCAACGGCGCCGAAGACGTGCTGGAATTTGCACGCGAACACGGCTTGCCCATCGCCATCAAGGCGGCGTTTGGCGGCGGCGGCCGGGGCCTGAAGGTGGTGTGGCGCATGGAAGACGTGGCCGAACTCTATGAGTCGGCCGTGCGCGAAGCCGTCACCGCGTTTGGCCGTGGCGAATGCTATGTCGAACAGTTTTTGGACCGCCCGCGCCACGTCGAAGCGCAGGTGCTGGCGGACCAGCACGGCAACGTGGTGGTGCTGGGCACGCGCGATTGCTCGCTGCAACGCCGCAACCAGAAGCTGGTGGAAGAAGCGCCCGCGCCGTTCCTCAGCGACGACCAGCGTCAGCGCGTCCATGCGTCCGCGCGCGACATCTGCGCGCACGCCGGTTATGTCGGCGCCGGCACTGTCGAGTTCCTGCTGAGCGCGTCGGGCGCCATCTCGTTCCTGGAGGTCAACACGCGCCTGCAAGTCGAGCACCCCGTCACCGAGGAAACCTGCGGGCTGGACCTGGTAGTGCAGCAACTGCGCATCGCCGACGGCCTGCCGCTGGGCTTCAGCGAGGCGCCCGCGCCGCGTTGCCATGCCATTGAATTTCGCATCAACGCCGAAGACGTGGGCCGCGGCTTCCTGCCGTCACCGGGTCGCATCGCCAGCTTTGCGCCGCCGTCCGGCCCTGGCGTGCGCGTGGACAGCGGCGTGGAATCGGGCTCGACCATTCCAGGCACCTTCGATTCGCTGATGGCCAAGCTGATCGTCACCGGGGCCACCCGCGAGCAAGCCATTGCCCGCGCCCGCCGCGCGCTGGCCGAGTTCCGCATCGAAGGCGTGGCGTCCGTGCTGCCGTTTCACCGCGCGGTGTTGGCGCATGACGACTTCCTGGGCGACGCATCGGGCTTCAAGGTGCACACGCGCTGGATCGAAACCGACTTCGCCAACGACCTGGAAGCCGCCGTGCGCCCGGAGCCGCTGGGCGCCGTGACGCTGCATCGCACGGCCGTGGAAATCGACGGCCGCCGCGTGTCGCTGGGCCTGCCCGCCGAACTGCTGCGCGGCCTGCATGCCGCCGGGGCAGCCTCGGTGGACGCCGGCCAAGCCAGCACGGCCAACGCCCAAAGCGTAGCCGCGCCCATCGCCGGCACCATCCAGGCGTGGAAGGCCGAGGACGGCGCCACGGTGAAAGAGGGCGATCTGATCGCCACGATGGAAGCCATGAAAATGGAAATGCAGGTGTTGGCGCATCGCAGCGGCGTGCTCAAGCACGAAGCGCAACCGGGCCAGGCCGTGGCGGCAGGCGCGGCGATCGGGCGCATCGACTAAGCGTCGGCTATAGGGGGCGTTCCCAGCCCCCGCCCAAGGCGCGGTAAGACGCAATGGCCGCGCGCGCCGACTCGGTTTGCGCCTGTGCGCTGGCATCGCGGGTGCGTAGCACGGCGCTGTCGGCGTCCAGCACTTCGATCAGGCTGACGATGCCGTTCTGGTAGGCAAGGAATGAGCTTGTGCGCGCCTGCGTCAGCGCGTCCACGCCTTCGGCCAGGTAGCGCGACTGCTGTTCACGTTTGACCAGGGCCGAGAAGGCGTTTTCCACATCTTCGGAAGCGCGCAGCACCGCCAGGCGGTAGGCCGCCAGCGCTTCGGCGTTGCGGCCACGGGCGTTTGCGATGTCGGCTTCGATACGGCCGAAGTCGAACAGGCGCCAGCGCAGGCCAAGCATGCCTTGCATCTGGTTGGCGCTGTCGTTGAACAGGTTGCCGGACAGGGTGGTGGCGGTGCCAAGCACCGCGCCTAGCGAGAATGTTGGGTAGTACTCGGCGATCGCCGCGCCAATACCGGCGTTGGTAGCGGCAAGCTGGCGTTCGGCCGCGATCAGGTCAGGGCGGCGGCGCAGCAGGTCGGCCGGGGTGCCGGTGTCTGCAATGGCGGGCGGCAAGGGGATGGGCGCGCTGGCGGCCAGCAGGGCGCGATTGCTGCCGGGCGGCTCGCCCAGCAGCACGTCCAGCGCGTTCATGGCGGCCGACAGGCCGTCTTCCAGTACGGGCACGGTGGCGCGCACTTCGGCCAGCGCGCCTGTCGACTGATGTACCTGGAGTTCCGCGGCGAGCCCTTTGTCGAATTGCAGTTGCACGGTGGCAAGCAATTGGCTGCGGGTCTTGACCTGTTCACGGGCGATGTCCAGGCGGGTCTGCAATCCACGGATCAAGACGTAGATGTCGGCGGTTTGCGCCGCCACGGCAAGCCGGGCGGCGGCAACACCGGCTTCGGCGCCTTGGTAGTTGGCGACGGCGGCTTCACGTTGGCGTTGCAGGCCGCCGAACAGGTCGACCTCCCAGCCGGCGTTCAAGCCCAGCTCGTAATAGTCGCCATAGCGGTTGTAGTCGGGCGTGGCGTTCAGCAACTGGCCCTGCGGGGTTTCCAGGGACTGGCGCGCACGGGCGGCCTGGCCCGCCACGGCGGCCGACGGCAGCAACGCGGCGGTGGCGCTGCGCAGACCCGCGCGCGACTGGGCCACGCGCGCCACGGCCTGCGCAATGTCCAGGTTCTGGTTAAGTGCGCGCTCCACCAATTGGGTCAGCAGCGGATCATGAAACCCTTGCCACCATACCCGGGCATCGGCAGCGGCCGGCGCCTGCCGCGCCTGGATCGCGGCCTGTCCCATAAAATGCGGGGCTGACGCCGTATCGGGCTGCTGATAATCGGGGCCGACAGCACAACCTGCCAGAAGCAAGCTTGAGAGAAACAGCGGCACAGCATGTTTACGGGGCAGCATGACGGGGTCCTGCAAGACAGGTGAAAGAGAAAGTTGGCGCGCGTCGAACGTCCGTACCAGGGGTTGAGACGCGCCCATGCATCGAAAAAAAGATCACGAATAAACCGCGAATGGTGACTATTGTACGATATGGTCATTAGTCGTCAATCGATATAGCCATAAGGTAGCGTTCCTATGTCCGACTCGTCCCAGCAATCCCAAGGCCATCGCGGACCGACAGATCACAGCGTGCGAGACCAGATCGTTCAGGCGGCCAACGCGCATTTCAGCCACTATGGTTACGACAAGACCACGGTGTCCGACCTGGCGCGCGAGATCGGTATTTCCAAGGCCTACATCTACAAGTTCTTCGATTCCAAGCAGGCCATCGGCGAGGCCATCTGCACCAACGTGCTGGGCCAGTTGATGGCGGGCGTGGAGCAGGCCATCGCCCAGGCCGAATCGCCCACCGACCGTTTTCGCCGCTTCTTCCTTAGTGCTGTAGAGCTATCAGCGGAATTGTTTTTCCAGGACAGAAAGCTCTATGAAATCGCGGCGCATTCCTCGCTGGAAAAATGGGCGTCGGCGCAGGCGTACGAACAGCGCATGCGAGCCATCCTGACCGACATCCTGCGCGAAGGAAGAGAGCAGGGCGAGTTCGAGCGCAAGACCCCGCTAGACGAAACCGCGCGGTCGATTTATCTGGTGATGCTGCCCTTCATCAGTCCGCTTTTGCTTCAGTACAACCTGGACCGCTTGCCGGACGCCCCGCGTGAAGTGGCGAGCCTGGTGCTGCGCAGCCTGGCGCCCTGAGTGCTGGAAGCGGGGTCCGATCTGCCCCCCCCCTCAAAACCCCATTTAGTGACTATTGACAATATTGGTCATTAGACGCAAACTGCGCGGCAATCCGATTGCCCCAGGGGTGTCTTATGGTTTCTCGTCGTTCTGCCGTCACGGCGATCTCGGCCGTCGTGGCCGTCTTGTTGACCGGCGCCTTGTCCGGTTGTAGCCCCAGCGCGGCCGATGATCCGCGTATCGGCATACCGCTGGTCAGGGTGGCCACGGTGCAAGCGCCAGCCCCGTCGACCCGGACGTACACCGGCGTGGTAGTGGCGCGGGTGCAAAGCGATCTGGGCTTCCGGGTGAACGGCAAGGTGGCCGAACGCCTGGTCGACACGGGCCAGCAAGTCAAGCGTGGCCAGCCGCTGATGCGGCTGGATCCCACCGACCTGGCCTTGGCGGCGCGGGCGCGTTTGCAGGCGGTGCATGCCGCCCGCGCACGCGCTTCGCAAACGGCGGCTGACGAAAAGCGCTATCGCGTCCTGGTAGGCGCGGGCGCGGTGTCGGCATCCGCCTATGACCAGGCCCGCGCCGCGGCCGATACGGCCCAGGCCGATCTCAGCGCGGCGCAGGCGCAGGCCGATGTGGCGCGCAACGAAACGGGTTACGCCACCCTCTACGCGGATGCCGATGGCGTGGTCATGGCCACGCTGGCCGAACCTGGTCAGGTGGTAACGGCCGGGCAGCCCGTGGTGCGCGTGGCGCGGTCGGGCCAGCGCGAGGCCTTGATTGATCTGCCCGAAACCGTTCGGCCGGCCTTGGGTTCCGTCGGCGAGGCCACGCTGTATGGCGGCTCAAGCCAGCCCATACCGGTGCAACTGCGAGAACTGTCCGACTACGCCGATCCCCGCACACGCACGTTCGCGGCGCGCTACGTGCTTGACCCCAACGCTGCGCAGGCGCCGCTGGGCGCCACCATCTCGGTGTCGATCGCGGGCGCGCAGGCCAAGCCGGTGTTTCAGGTGCCCCTGGCGGCGCTGCACGATGAAGGCCGTGGGCCGGGTGTCTGGGTCCTGTCGGGCGAGCCCACGCAGGTGCGCTGGCGTGCCGTCACGCTGGCGGGCCTGGGGGAAGAGACCGCCGCCGTGAGCGCGGGCCTGGCCCCGGGCGAGCGCTTCGTGGCGCTGGGCGCGCACCTGTTGCATGAGGGCGAGACGGTGCGCGTGGCCGCGCCGCAGGGCCGGCGCGCGCTGGCCGCCACGACGGGAGCGGCGCAATGAGCGGGTTCAATATCTCGGCGATCGCGGTGCGCGAGCGCGCCGTCACGCTGTTTCTCATCATCGCGATGTCGGCCGCCGGCATCTTCGCCTTCCTGCAACTGGGGCGGGCGGAAGACCCCAGTTTCACGGTCAAGACGCTGACGGTGGTGACCGCCTGGCCCGGCGCCACGGCGCAGGAGATGCAGGACCTGGTGTCCGAACCGCTGGAAAAGCGGATGCAGGAACTGAAGTGGTACGACCGCACCGAGACCTTCACGCGGCCCGGGCTCGCCTTCATGACGGTGACCTTGAAAGACAGCACGCCGCCGTCGGCCGTGGCCGAAGAGTTCTACCAGGCGCGCAAGAAGCTGGGCGACGAAGCCGCCAGGCTGCCCCCTGGCGTGCTGCCCCCGATGGTGAACGACGAGTATGGCGACGTGACCTTCGCGCTCTACGCCTTGAAGGCGCACGGCGAACCGCAGCGCAAGCTGGTGCGCGAGGCCGAGGAACTGCGGCAGCGCCTGCTCAAGGTGCAAGGGGTGAAGAAGGTCAATATCCTGGGCGAACGCCCCGAGCGCATCTTCGTGGAGTTTTCTTACGCGCGGCTGGCCACGCTGGGCGTGTCGCCGGGCGAACTCTTCGCCGCGCTCAACGCCCGCAATCAGGTGACGCCGGCGGGCTCGGTGCAGACGCACGGCCAACAGGTGCAAATTCGCCTGGATGGCGCCATTGACGATCTGGAGCAAATCCGCGCAACGCCCATCGTGGCCGACGGCCGCACCTTGCGCGTGGGCGATGTGGCCGACGTGAAGCGCGGCTATGAAGACCCCGCCACGTTTCTCATCCGCAGCCAGGGCGAACCCGCGTTGATGCTCGGTGTGGTCATGCGCGAGGGCCACAACGGCCTGGAGCTGGGCGGCGCGCTTGCGGCTGAAGCCGACGCGATCGCAAAGGATCTGCCGCTGGGCATGAGCTTCACCAAGATCACGGATCAGGCCGTCAACATCGAAGAGGCCTACGACGAGTTCATGCTCAAGTTCTTCGTGGCGCTGGTGGTGGTGATCGTGGTGAGCCTGGTCAGCCTGGGCTGGCGCGTGGGCGTGGTGGTGGCGGCTGCCGTGCCGCTGACGCTTGCCGGGGTCTTTGTCATCATGCTTGCCACGGGCCGCGACTTCGACCGCATCACGCTGGGTGCGCTGATCCTGGCCTTGGGGCTGTTGGTGGACGACGCCATCATCGTGATCGAAACCATGGTCGTGAAGATGGAAGAGGGCATGGACCGCATTGCGGCGGCCACCTACGCCTGGGGCCACACAGCCGCGCCCATGCTTGCCGGTACGCTGGTGACCGCCATCGGCTTGATGCCGGTGGGTTTCGCCAAGTCCACCGCCGGGGAATACGCCGGCAACATCTTCTGGGTCGTGGCGTTCGCCCTGTTGACATCATGGGTGGTGGCGGTGGTGTTCACGCCCTACATCGGCGTGAAGCTCTTGCCCAAGATCAAACCGGTGCAGGGCGGTCATGGGGCCATCTACGGCACCCCCGGTTATCAACGCCTGCGACGCGGCGTGGTGTGGGCGGTGGCGCACAAGAAGAAGGTTGCGCTCAGCGTGGTCGGCCTGTTCATCCTGTCCTTTATCGGGCTGGGCCAGGTCAAGCAGCAGTTCTTTCCGGTATCGGATCGGCCCGAGGTGCTGCTGGAAGTGCAGATGCCAGAGGGTTCCAGCATCGAAAGCACCACGGCGGCGGTCACGTCGGTGGAAAAATGGCTGGCTCAGCAACCCGAAGCGAAGCTTGTCACCAGCTACATCGGGCAGGGCGCGCCACGCTTCTATCTGGCGATGTCGCCGGAATTGCCGGACCCCTCATTCGCCAAGATCATTGTGCTGACCGGCAGCGAGAAGGACCGCGACGCGCTCAAGCTGCGCGCGCGCCAGGCGGTGGCCGATCAGCTTGCGCCGCAGGCGCGGGTGCGGGTGTCGCAACTGGTGTTCGGGCCGTATTCACCGTTCCCGGTGGCGTTTCGCGTGGCGGGGCCGCAGGAAGAAACCGTGCGCCAGATCGCGCAACAGGTGCGTCAGGTGATGCAGGAAAACCCGTCGATGCGGCAGGTCAACACCGACTGGGGCGAGCGCGCGCCCACGCTGCATTTCGTGCTGGATCAAGACCGGTTGCGCGCCATCGGCCTGAGCTCCACCGACGCGGCGCAGCAGTTGCAGTTCCTGCTCACGGGCATCCCGGTGACGCGGGTGCGCGAAGACATCCGCTCGGTGGAAGTGGTGGCGCGCAGCGCCGGGGCGCAACGGCTCGACCCCGCCGAGATCGGCGCGTTCACGCTGGTGGGATCGGCGGGCCAGCGGGTGCCGCTTGATCAGATCGGCCATACCGAGGTGCGGATGGAAAACCCGATCCAGCGCCGCCGCGACCGCGAAGTCACGATCACCGTACGCGGCGACGTGGCCGAAGGCGTGCAGCCGCCGGATGTCTCCAAGCAGATCCTGCCCAAGCTGCAACCCATCATCGCGGCGCTGCCGGCCGGCTACCACATCGTGGCGGCGGCCGACCTGGAAGAGGCGGGCAAGGCCAACGCGGCGCTGGCCGCGGTGTTCCCGCTGATGTTCATTTTGATGCTGGTGGTGATCATCTTCCAGGTGCGTTCGATGTCAGCGATGATCATGGTCGTGCTGACCGCGCCGCTTGCGCTGGTGGGCGTCGTGCCGACGCTGCTGCTGTTCAACCAGCCGTTCGGCTTCAACGCCATCCTGGGCATGATCGGTCTGGCCGGCATCATCATGCGCAACACCTTGATCCTGATGGGGCAGATCCATATCAACGAAGAGGAAGGCTTGACGCCGTTCCACGCCGTGGTGGAAGCCACCGTACAGCGCGCGCGGCCGGTCATCCTGACCTCGTTGGCCGCCGTGCTGGCGTTCATTCCGCTGACTTTCTCGGTGTTCTGGGGCTCGCTGGCCTACACCCTGATCGGCGGCACCATTGGCGGCACGGTGTTGACGCTGGTGTTCCTGCCGGCCTTGTACGCCATCTGGTTCCGCATCAACCCGCAGCAAACACCGGCCGTGGAACCCCAGGCGGCCGGCGCCTTGCATCAGCTACACCGCTGACACGTTCCCCGCCGACCCGCCCGTGGCGGCGTCCGGCGGCACCGTCACGATTGACGTCAATGACGGGTCCGCCGGCTTCAGCGCCGCCAGGTTCGGCCGAGGGCGTTGCAGTTCGGCGTTGCCCGCAAAGGCCTGCTCCATGCCTCGCGCCGCCTGTAGCACTTCGCGGTCGCCTCGGAAGCGCCCGATGATCTGCATGCCGAACGGCATGCCCAGGTGGTCGCTGCCGCACGGCAGGGTCAGGGCAGGGTGGGTGGTCAGCGTGATCACATACGTGAGCGCCAGCCAGCGGTAGTAGTTTTCCTGGCGGCGGCCGTTGATGGACTCGGCATACAACTGCGTCCACGGAAACGGCGAGACGGGCGTGGTGGGCGACAGGATCAGGTCGTAGTCGTCGAAGGCGCGCTGGAAACGCTTGATCAAGCGCGTCTGCTCGGCTTGCGCCCAGGCGCAATCCTTCAGGCTCATGGCCGCGCCCATTTCAAAGTTGGCGCGGCTGTTGGGGCCAAGGCTGTTCGGGTCTTTCTCGTAGGCGTCGCGCATGCCCGCCACGAAGGCCTCGGCGCGCAGCACGTCAAAGCAGCGGTGGGCGTCGCCGAAGTCCAGCTCGATGGGGTCGCAGGCGGCGAACAGGTGGCGCATGGCCGCGATCTTGGCGCGGAAGGTGGCGCGGATCCCGTCGTCCACGTCGCACACGCCGAAGTCTTCGGTATAGGCCACCCGCAGGCGGCCCAGGTCGGCGGTGCCGGGCGCAAGGAATTGCAGCGGGTCCAGCGGATAGCTAAGCGGGTCACCGGCGTCCGGACCGGCGCTGGCCGCCATTTGCAGGCAGGCGTCGGCCACCGTGCGGCCCATCGGGCCGACGACGGAAATCGGCGTCCAGCCCAGCAGCTTGCGCACGCTGGGCACCACGCCAGGCGACGGCCGAAAGCCCACCACGCCGCACTTGGATGCCGGAATGCGCAACGAGCCGCCGGTGTCCGACCCGGTGCAAAGCGGGAACATGTCGGTGGCCAGAGCCGCGGCCGAACCGCCCGAGGACCCCCCCGCATTCAGGTTGGGGTTGAACGGGTTGCCGGTGGCGCCCCACACCGTGTTGCGCGAATTGGCGCCCGCGCCCATTTCGGGCACGTTGGTCTTGGCGGCCACGATGGCGCCGGCGCGGCGCAGGCGCGCCACCAGCGTCACGTCTTCCGTCGGCACATGGTCGCGATAGATCTGCGAACCAAAGGTGGTCAGCAAACCGGCCGTGGGTTCCAGGTCTTTCACGCCCAGCGGCAGGCCGTGCAAGAGGCCCAGCGTGTCGCCCGCCATCACCGCCTGTTCGGCGGAGCGCGCTTCGGCGCGGGCCCGCTCGAACGCGGTGGCGGTCACGGCGTTGATGTAGGGGTTGATTGCCTCGACGCGCGCAATGCACGCCTCCAGCAGTTCCACGGGCGAGAGTTGGCGCGCCCCGATCAGGCGCCGCAACTCCACCGCGGACAAGGTGACGAGCGTATCGTCCAGTGCCATGAATGCTTCCTTTAATCGATCGTGATGTTGGCGCGCTGCGCGACGTCACGCATCTGCGGCAGTTCTTTCTGGATCAGCGCTTCGCCCTCGGCGGCGCTGGAGAAGGCCGCTTCAAAGCCCTGCGCCTCAAGGCTCTTGCGCACGTCGGGCGACGCGACCGTGGCGCGCAAGGCGGTTTCAAGCTTGGTCTTCACGTCGGCGGGCAGGCCGCGCGGGGCGGCGACCATCAGCCAGGTGTCCATGGCCACCGACGGATAGCCCTGTTCGGCAAAAGTCGGCACGTCGGGCAGGAAGCTAGACCGCGCGGGGGCCGACACGGCCAGCACGCGCACCTTGCCTTGCTTGCTTTGCGGCAGCGCGGCCGCCACGGTGTCAACCGAGAACGGAATCTGGCCGCCGATCAGGTCGGTCATGGCGGGGGCACTGCCCTTGTAGGGCACGTGGATCATCTGGATATCGGCGGCCGACAGGAAGGCTGCACCGACGAAGTGCGCGGTGGTGCCGGCGCCAAACGAACCATAGGCGGGCGGTTCCTTGCTGCGTTCCTTGGCGTAGGCCACCAGTTCCTTCAGGTTCTTGACCGGCACGTTCGGGTTGGCCAACAGCGCCAGGCCGGTGCGGCCGACGATGCCGATCGGCTCGAAGCTCTTGACCGGGTCGTAGGGCAGCTTTTTCTGAATGGCGGGGTTGACCGTGAAGGTGGTGCCGGAACTGACCAGCAGCGTGTAGCCATCGGGCGCGGCCTTGGCCACGAAGCCGGCGCCGATTGCGGTGCCCGCGCCGGCGCGGTTTTCCACCACGATGGTCTGGCCCAATTCCTGGCCGAGCTTTTGCGCGATGACGCGGCCCAGCACGTCAGTGGCGCCACCGGGCGGGAAGGGCACCACCAGGGTGACAGGGCGCGTCGGGTAGGCATTCTGCGCGCTGGCCACGGCGGGAATGGCGAAGGCGCCGGCCAAGGCGACGGAAAGGGCGATCAGGGGAGTCTTCATGGTCATGCTCGACAAGAGTGGTGGAGAGAGGGCGCGTCTGTCGGCGCCTGGGGAGTTGCCGCGAGTCCTTGCCCGCGGTTCAGAAATCGGTCGTACTCTTCGGTCGGCACGAACAGCCCGCCCGTGGTCCAGGCCAGATGCGTGGCGCGCGGCAGGTGCGGCAGCAGCTTGCGTTGGCGCAGCCATTGCTGGCCCGCGATGCTGCCCAGCAACAGGCGCGGCCCGGAAAAACCTGCGGCGGCCGACGGCTCGATGCGCAAGCCTTCGCTGTCATGCAGGCGCGCAAGATCCCCGTAGAGCGTGTCGTCCGCCACTGTGTAGACGCCGGCCAGCAAGTGGCCGACCGCGTCATACGCCAGTTCGGACGCACGCGGCACGGCCAGGCCATCGGCCTCGGTCTGGTTGGTCAGCCCGATGTCGTAGACGGACGGCGGCACCGGCACGCCGGGCAATTCCCCGTTGCCGGCCATCATGCGCAGCAGAAAGCAGGGCGACTGTACCGGCTCGGCAAAGAAGCAATGCACGTGCGCACCGAACAGCAGCGACAGGCCGAAGGCGATGCCGCCCGGCGCGCCACCCACGCCACACGGCAGGTAAACAAACAGCGGATGCTCGGCGTCGACCACGATGCCGGCCTGCGCAAGCTGGTCACGCAGCGCCAGCGCGGCGGCGGCATAACCCAGGAACAACGACGCCGAGCGTTCGTCGTCAACAAAATAGCCGTGCGGGTCGGCCTCGACCTGGCGGCGGCCAGCCGCCACGGCTTTTTCGTAATCCCCCTGATGCTCGACCACTTCGACGCCACGGGCGCGCAGGCGCGCCTTCTTCCATTCCTTGGCATCCGAAGACATGTGCACGGCGGCACGAAACCCCAGCGCCGACGCGATCACGCCGATCGACAGGCCCAGGTTGCCGGTCGAGCCCACGGCCACCTGGTACTGCGCAAAACAGGCGCGCGCCTCTGGCGTGCCTAGCTTGCGATAGTCGTCGCCCGGCGCGATCAGGCCGCGTTCCAGCGCCAGCTTTTCGGTGAATTCCAACACTTCGTGAATGCCGCCGCGCGCCTTGATCGAGCCGGCCACCGGCAGGGCGTGATCGGCCTTCAACCACAGCCGCCCCGATGCCAACGGCAAGCCCAGCGCCTGTTGCATGGCGGCGGCCTCAAGCAGCGGCGATTCGATCACGCCGGCCGACGCCTTCAGTTCCGGAAACAACTGCGCCAGCAAGGGCGCAAAACGCGCAAAGCGGTCATGCGCGGCTTGTACGTCGGCCAAGCGAAAGGGTGCGGCGGCTAGTGCGGCGGCTAGTGCGGCAGCCTTGTCGGAACGGGTCCACAACGCAGGCCGCGCGGCACGCAGCGCTTGCAAGGACAAAGAGGAAACGGAGGCGTGGGACGGTGGCATGAACACGGTTGCAAAATGAAAAACGTCATCGAACGGTCACATCCTAGGCTCGGCTTTAGCGTTGCGGCAATATGCGTTGTTAGAATTGTTCGTTGCGCTTAACGCAAACCAAGGGGAAACCCGATGAACGTGCAAGTCCTGCAAGAAATGGCCGTTCGCTACTTCCTGGAAGTGGCGCGCTGCGGCTCTGTCAGCGTGGCGGCGGAAAAGCTGGAAGTGGCGCCGTCGGCGGTCAGCCGCCAGATTGCGCGGCTGGAGCGCGAGCTGGGCACCTTGCTGTTCGAACGCCGATCGCGCGGCATGGTCTTGAACGCCGCCGGCGAATTACTGGCGGCGCACGCCAAGCGCGCGCAGCAGGACGTAGAGCGCGTCAGCGGCGAAATCATGGGCCTGCGCGGTTTGCGCCAGGGGCTGGTGCGGGTCGTCTGTACCGAAGGTTTCGTGCACGACGTGGTGCCGGCCGCCATCGCGGAATTCCGCAAGCAATACGCCGGCATCCGCTTCACGCTGGAGGTGTGTTCGCAGCGCGAGGTGCCGGCGCGGGTGCGCGATGGCGCGGCCGACATCGGCATTACGCTGGGCCTGACCTCGCACCGCGACATGCAAGTGGAACTGCGCATGCCCGCGCCCGTGCGCGCGGTGGTGGCCGCCGACCATCCGCTGGCGCGCCGCGCCGACGTGTCGCTGGCGCAATTGATGGCCTATCCGCTGGCCTTGCCGGACGCCGATTCCACCTTGCGGCAATTGATCGACATCAGTTGCAGCCGCCAGCAATTGCAGTGCGAGCCCGTGTTCTCCAGCCGCAGCGTCGACGCGCTGGTGGCGTTTGCCGGGGCGGGCGGCGGCGTGGCGTTCTGCGGCGAATTGGCCATCCGCTATCGGCTGCGCGGCAAACAGGTGGTGGCCGTGCCGCTGCGCGATCGCGAAATGAACGAACGCCACTTTGAAGTGCAGACGCTGGCCGGGCGTGTGCTGCCGGAAGCGGCCAAGGCGTTCATCGCCAGCCTGCGCACGCAGTTGGATGCGGAATGATGCGACGTTTGGCAGCCTCAGTCAGCTAGGGGGCTTGACATCGTTCCGGGCGCGGACGATCGTGCGTCATACGGCATCTTGTCGGAGGCAAAAATGGACATCAGTTGGACTGCGTTGCTGCTGCCGCCGATCGTCGTAGCCCTGCTGACAAGCACGACTGCGTGGGCATGGCGGGGTAAATCTAAAACGGTGCTTTTGGACCCTGATAAGGCTGCCCTGCCTTTCGTCACGGCGATCTCTGTATTGGCAATAGGCATACCGCTGGATGCGGCGTTCATGCAAGAAGTCTTGAAGAGCGAGGTGAGTCCCTGGGTGGCAGATCTGCTCTTATCGGCAATGATGCTGGCGGTTCTTTCACTGTTTGTCGGCGCATACGTGGTCTACACGCTGCTGCTTGACGCGCCGAAGGACCCGGCCACGGGCAAAGTCATCCTGGGAGGCGGACGTATCGGATTGCCGGCGGCGATGGGATGTCAGTATTCCAGCCTGATCGCTTTTCTGGCGTGCACAGTGGTGGCTTTGGCCGCTTATTCGATTCAAGCACGCTCTCCAGCGCCGCAGCTTGCCCATGGGATTGGAACGGTATCCATCGAGCGTCCAATTCCTGAGCTGGGCACCAGTCGCGAAGTCATATTCAAAGTGTGGGGTGAGCCCGATACGGCCACTGCGCAAAGGTTGGAATACAGCGGGAAAACGTCGCAGATTGTGTTCTGCCTGGATAAGAACAAACTGCGTGCAGTTGTCTACACCGATCGGGACAAAGACCATGCACAACGAACAACTTGCGGAGTTGATCCTTAAGTCCGTTGCCTCGGGAGAGAGGATTGAGGATTTTTCATGGATGGTGAATACGCTCATCGGCTTGGAGCGAAAGCCTCGCATTGTTCGAGTGCGGAACGGCCGCCGATTTAGAACCGCTTCGGAGCAGGGCGGAGCGACTCCTACCCATAGAGCGTGGCTTATTTGTTTGCTCAACAAACCAAAGCCGCCGGAATATATCGTTGCGATTCACGAGTTCAGACTCGCGCTGGCCGGCGTGGCTGACGACGAACGCCTGCAAGAGGTTTTTCTAGCTTCGATTCGTGATCGCTTATTGCTTGCTCCGCCGATTCAATCGCTTCGCCTTCTTAGACCCTCCATGTACTTCGACATGCCCCGTGCGTTGAAAAAAGCCGAGCAGCTTGGGGTGAACCTCAGTCTGCCACCCGCTTGGTATTGAATGCTCGACCGGGGAGACACGTACCAGTGCTTCCCCGGATACAACCATCGCGCCATGGACCATCTGCTGCTTGCTACCCACTCGGATTTTCCCCGCATGGGTTTTTCTAGCGATAGCCGGGCCGGGACGGTATGCCCGTCACCGACGGGTGATCACGATTTCAAGATACTCACTGGGCATCACCACGGTCGCGTCGCCAGAGCGATTGAACCGGTCTATTTGCGCCAGCAAATCGCTTTCCAGAGCGGCCTGCGCGGCGGGCTCCAGCATGGAAAACGCCTTGAGGACCGGGCCGTAATAGCTTCTGAAGATCTGCACGAAATGCGCTGGCGAGAGATAGCGGAACACGAAGTGCCGCGCTTGCACCTGTATCGCCAAGGCATCAGCGCCAAACATCTCGTCGATGCGCGCCCGGGTGCCCCACAGCGCGGGCGACTTGACGCCGGCTGGTGGCGGCACATGCTTGCCAATGGTCTTGAAGACCTGGCCCACGAAGCTTTCCGGCGTCCAATTGGCCAAGCCGATCTTGCCGCCCGAGCGGCATACGCGCAGCAGTTCGGCGGCGGCCTTGTCCTGGTCGGCCGTGAACATCACGCCGAAGGTGGAAACCACGGCGTCAAAGCTGCCTGGCGCGAAGGGCAGGGCTTCGGCATCGGCTTCTTGAAACTCAATCTTCAGCCGTTCGGCGGCGGCGCGCTCGCGGCCACGGCTCAGCAACGCGGGCACATAGTCGGTCGACGTCACCTCGCACCAACGCCGCGCGGCGGCCAGCGACACGTTGCCGTTACCCGCGGCCACATCAAGCACCTTTTGGCCGGCGCGGACATCAAGGGCTTCGCACAGTTGTTCGCCCACGATCTGAAGCGTGGTGCCGATAACGGCATAGTCTCCGGAAGACCAGGTGGCTTGCTGCCGGGTCTTCACGGCGGCAAGGGTGGGTGGGGCGGAAGGCGGCGCGGAAGTTGGCGCGTCGGGAACGGCGGCAATATCGGATGCGGACATGGTCTGTCTCCATCAAGGCAAGGGAAGCGTGCTGGCGAACATCGCCGGCACGGCGCCGATGCGCGGGCAGGGGCCCAAGAGCTTGCGCGGTTCGTGCAATCGGCACTCAACCGTAGAGCGGGCGCGTGGAGGCAAGCGTGGTAGCCGCCGTGGAATCCGACGCGGCTGGCGGGGAGGGGTTTCCCCAAGACGGCGCCGTCATTCGTATTCAACTTCTGGGGCCAACCACCATCAGCCGGGCGGGCGTTGCCTTGCCGTTGCCGCCCTCCCGCAAGCTGCGTGCGCTGGTGGCCTACCTGGCGCTCGCCTCGCACCCCGTTTCCCGCGCGCATCTGTGTGAACTGCTCTGGGACGTGCCGAATGATCCGCGCGGTGAACTGCGCTGGTGTCTCAGCAAAGCAAGAACCTTGTTGGACGATCCGAGCCACCCCCGCGTCCAGGCGGCTCAAGACAGCGTCATGCTGGACCTGCACGATTGCCGTGTTGATGTGATCGACATCGAACTGGCGATGCGGCAGGGCATCAACAACGTCGAGATGGAGCGACTGCGCACGCTGGCGGCGCTGTTTGGCGGAGATTTTCTGGACGGATTGCAGATCCGATCCTGCCCGATGTTCGATAGCTGGCTGGTGGCGCAACGGCGGCGGTTCAGAGCCTGCCAGGCGGCGGTGCTGGAACACCTGGCCGCGACGCTGCCGGACGGATCCGAAGAGCGCTACGACAGCCTGGACCAGTGGCTGCGGCTTGCGCCGTTCGACCGGCACGCGCATGTGCTGATGCTGCAATCGCTTAGCGCGCGCAAACAGCTACGCGAAGGCGAAGAGCACCTGGCTGCCGCGATTCGCGCGTTTGAAGACGAAGGGCTGGATTGGCGTCCGTTGCGGGATGCATGGCGGCAGTTGCGGCTGGCGCCGGCAGCAGCGCCCGGCATCGCAACGCAGGCCGCGCCGTCAGAAGAGGGCCAGGACCAAACCCGACGCGCCTCGATCGCGGTCATGCCTTTCGCGGACGCATCGGCGCGTGACGGTGTGCGGGGAGGGCTGGGCGATGGGTTGGCCTACGACATCATCACCCGCCTGGCCAAGCTGCGCAGCCTGTTCGTCATTGCGCAGGGCACCGTATTCGCCCTGGATCAGCGCAGCGTGGGGCCGGAAGAGGCCGGCCGAACGTTGAATGTGGACTTCGTGGTCAGCGGCAGGTTGCGCCGGCACGCCAAGCGGATCATCGTTGACGTGGCGCTGGTCCAAGCCCGGACCGCTCGCATCGTGTGGGCGGAAACCTTCGACCACCCGCTGGACGACGCCTTTGTCGCGCTGGATGACATCGGCAACCGGATCGTTGCCTCGGTGGAAATCGAAGTTGAATCCGCCGAGCGCGATCGCGCCATCCTCATGCCACCCAATTCGCTGGACGCCTGGTCGGCGCACCATCGCGGCCTTTGGCACATGTACCGCTTCAACCAAGCGGACAACGCGCAGGCAAGACGTTTCTTCCAGATGGCGGTGCGGCTGGACCCGACGTATTCCCGCGCGTACGCCGGGCTGTCGTTCACGCATTGGCAGGACGCATTCCAACATTGGGGCGAGCAGCGCCTGTCGATGGATCTGGCGTACAAAGCGGCGGGTCAAAGCTTGACTGCCGACGAGCGGGACCCCGCCGCGCATTGGGCCATGGGCCGGGCGCTGTGGCTGCGCGGCAGCCAGGACCCATCGCTGGCCGAATTGCAGCGCGCGGTGGACTTAAGCCCGAATTTTGCGCTGGGGCACTACACCTTGGGCTTCGTCCATTGCCAATCGGGCGATGCGCAGGCGGCAATCGGCTCGGCCGATCATTCACGCCATCTAAGCCCCTTTGACCCCTTGTTATTCGGCATGTTGGCCGTGCGCGCGCTGGCGCTGGTCCGATTGGGAAGAATCGCGGAAGCCGCCGACTGGGCGGTGAAGGCGGCCATGCGTCCGAATGCCCACGTACATATATTGGCGATCGCGGCACATTGTTTGGCGCTGGCTGACAGGCAGGACGAGGCGCTGGGTTTTGTGGCCTTGATTCATCAGGCAAATCCCGCGTATCGGGTAGCGGATTTGTTGAATGCGTTCCGGTTGACGACGGATGCGGAGGGCTTGTTCAGGCTAGCGGCAATGAAGATCGGCTTGGCTTAATGGAAATCGCATAATGTGTATTATGTAAAGTATGAAATGGATCAAGAGTCCTGCTTGCCCCAGCGCCAAGCTGCCATCCAACGTCATTCCACCCCTCCAGCAACGTCTTTCTAAGCCAGAACCTTCTTCCTGGTACTTGTTCCGGCCCTGGCCCGCCTGAGCCCCAACCGAATCTGCTTCTCAACCTCCAGCACCGCGAACAACACCACGCCGACGCCCACGATCAACACCCCATCCCACACCGGCACCGACTCCGTGCCGAAGATGACCTGCATCGGCGGCAAGTACGTGACCGCGAACTGCGCCGCCGTCACGGCTATCACCATCGCCCAAACCACCTTCGTACCGGCCACGGCCTTCCACGTCAGCGACGTCCCGTAGATATTCCGGACGAAGAACAGATGGAAGATCTCCATGACCACCAGCGTGTTGAACGCCATGGTGTGCGCCAGCGCCATCGAGCAGCCCCGCGCGTTGGCGTAGTGAAAGACGCCGAACACGGCGATCAAGAACAACGCGCTGACGAACAAGATGTGCCAGGCCAGTTCACCCCCGATCAACGGTGTGCCGGGCGCGCGCGGGGGCCGACGCATGGTGTTTTCTTCCGTGGGTTCAAAGGCCAAGGCCAGGCCTAGCGTGACCCCGGTGATCAGGTTGACCCACAGAATCTGGATTGGCGTGACAGGCAGGCTGGTGCCGGCCAGCAACGCCACAATGACCGTCAGGGCTTCGCCCGTGTTGGTCGGCAGCGTCCAGCTAACCACCTTCTTGATGTTGTCGTAGACGGTTCGGCCTTCGCGCACGGCGGCGACGATGGACGCGAAGTTCTCTTCCACCAGCACCAGTTCAGCCGCTTCCTTGGCGGCCTCGCTGCCCTTCTCTCCCATCGCGATGCCGACGTCGGCGCGACGTAGCGCCGGGGCGTCGTTGACGCCGTCGCCGGTCATCGCGACGATCATGCCTTGCGATTGCAGGGCCATCACCAGCCGCAGTTTATGTTCGGGGCTGGTGCGGGCGAAGATGTCGCAATCTTGGACGGCCTGCCGCAACGCGGCGTCGCTCAGGCCGTCCAGGTCGGCGCCGGTCAACACGGTGCGGGTGTCTTGCAGGCCGATCTGCGCGCCGATGGCGGCGGCGGTCTTGGCGTGGTCGCCGGTAATCATCTTGACGCGGATGCCGGCCGCGCGGCAGGCACGCACGGCCTCGATGGCCTCGGCTCTGGGCGGGTCAATCATTCCCACCATGCCCAACAGCGTCAAGGTTCCGTCGACATCGCTGTTCTCAAGCACGGTATGCGTGGGCTTCATGGACTGCACCGCAAAGCCAAGCAGGCGTTGGCCGCTGGCGGCGATGCGGTCGGATTCCGCGTGCCAGTAGGGGGTGTTCAGTGGTTCGACGCCGCCATCGGCCGCGCGCTGGTTGGCGCACATGGCCAATATGCGTTCCGGCGCGCCCTTCACATAGATGAAGGCTTGCCGCTGATGGTCGTGGCATAGCGTTGCCATGAAGCGCGTCTGCGAGTCGAATGCGATGGCGTCCGTGCGCGTCCAGCCCGCCCGAAGCCTCTGGACATCCGTCCCGGCCTTTTCCGAGAACGCCAGCAGCGCGCCTTCCATCGGGTCGCCCTCGACCATCCAAGCGCCCTCATGTTGGCGCAGCGCAGCGTCGTTGCACAGCGTGCCGGCGCGTGCCAGTTCTTGCAACACGTCGTGGTTCGACGCATCCACGACAAGCCCATCAAGCAGGATGCGCCCTTTGGGTTCGTAGCCCACGCCGTCCAGCGCCAAGACGTGTTGCGGGGTCAAGACCGTGGCCACGACCATTTCATTGCGGGTCAAGGTGCCGGTCTTGTCGGTGCAGATGACGGACACGGCGCCTATCGTTTCAATGGCGGGCAGACGCCGCACGATGGTGTTGCGCCTGGCCATTGCCTGCACGCCGATGGCCAGGGTGATGGTCAGCACCGCCGGCAGCCCTTCCGGAATTGCCGCGACCGACAGGCCGACCACCGCCATGAACAGTTCGGTGAACTCGTAGCCATGGACGAAATAGCCATGCACCAGCAGCAGCGCGGCAACGGCAAGTATCACGGCGGTCAGCCACCTGCCAAAGCCATCCATTTGCTTGACCAGGGGCGTGGTCAGCGTTTGCACCGTGTCCAGCAGTGTGCTGATCCGCCCAATTTCCGTGTGCAGGCCGGTGGCCACCACCACCCCTCTGCCCTGCCCGGCCGCCACCAGCGTGCCGCAATAGGCCATGGGCCAGCGGTCGCCCAGCGCCGCGTCCGTGGTGACGGGGTCTATGTGCTTTTCCACGGGCATGGATTCCCCGGTCAGCACGGCTTCCTGTACCCGCAGGGAATGCGCCGCCAGCAGGCGTAGGTCTGCCGGAACCCGGTCGCCTGCTTCCAGCAGCACGATATCGCCGGGCACCAGGGTCTCGCCCGCGATGCTGCGGCGCTCGCCGTCGCGCAACACATTCGCGCGCGGCGCCAGCATCTGGCGGATGGACGTCATGGCTTTCTCTGCCTTGCCTTCCTGAATAAAGCCGATGGCGGCATTCGCCAGGACCACGGCCAGGATGACGCCAGTGTCGACGCCATGTCCCAGAAACGCGGTGATGGCGGCCGAACCCAGCAGCACGTAGATAAGCACGTTGTGGAACTGTGCAAGAAAGCGGCTGAGCATGCCGCGCTGGCGCGCAACCGGCAGCCGGTTTGGGCCGAAGGTGGCCAGTCTGGATTCGGCCTCGGCCTGCTCCAAGCCCGTGGGCGTGGCCTTTAATTTGGCCAACACCTGGTCGCCCGCTTGTGCGTGCCAGGGGGAACCGTTCTGTTCTTGCGCGGCGTCTTGCATGGGCTGGATTCCTGTGCCGGGGACTGTCACCCAAGCATCGCACGGCCAGCTTGAAGAAGTTTGACGTGGATCAACACCGTGCCTGAGGGCTGGATCATGCTGATAGCAGGCGGTCATTCCCACTACGGCAAGCCCCCCTTAACTCTTGGAGACACCATGAAGAACGTACTCATCCCCGTCGACGGCTCGGACAACTCCCTGCGGGCCGTGCGCTACATGATCGACCGCGTGCGCGAATATGGTCCCTGCACCATCCACTTGCTGAACGTGCAGCTTCCGATCGTGTCCGGCACGGTACTGACCTTCATTTCGGCGGACGCCATCCAGGAATACTACGAAGACGAAGCCAAAATGGCCCTGGCGAAAGCGAAAGACACGCTGGATACCGCCGGCGTCATGTACCAGGCCGAGCTGCGGGTGGGCAACGTGGCCGACACCATCAAGGCCTACGCCACCGAACAGCACTGCGACCACATCGTCATGGGCTCGCGCGGGCTGGGCGCGGCGGGCAGCCTGTTGCTGGGCTCAGTGGCGATGAAGGTGCTGCACACCACCCATATCCCGGTGGTGCTTATCAACTAGCGTGAGGCCGTTGCCCGCGCCCTGCGTTGCCGGAGATCCAACATGTACAAACGTATCCTGGTACCCATCGATGGAAGCCCCACCGCCGAGGCGGGCTTGAAGGAAGCCATACGCATGGCGCAACTGATGCAAGCAAGCCTGCGCATGATTCATGTTGTGGATGAGCTGTCGTTCGCGCTGACCGTGGATGCCTACAGCTATCACGCGGGAGAACTCCTGGACCTGACGCGAAAGAACGGCGCCAAGCTGCTTGAGACCGCCGTGAACACCGCGCGCGCGGCTGGCGTTGAGGCCGACAGCGTGCTGTACGAGAACCTGGACCGCACCGTCCACCAGCGCGTCATGGACGAAGCCGACGATTGGAAGGCGGACTTGATCGTCCTGGGCACCCACGGGCGTCGCGGGGTGCGCCGGGCGGTGCTGGGCAGCAGCGCCGAGACCATCATGCGCGGCGCGGCGGTGCCGGTGTTGCTGGTACGGGCGCCGGAAGCCTAGCGCGGGGCGGGCTGCGAAGCCTTGCGGGCGTCGCCTATTTCAGTTCCACGTCCTCGCCCTGCTCCACCGCATGGCAGCGCCAGCCCAGTTCATCTTTGATGCACAGCCGCAGCGCGTCCGCCGCCGCGGGCTCGCCATGCACGATGTAGGTGTCTTTCGGTGCTCGGGTAAACCCGCTCAGCCATTGCAGGATCTCGTCCGCATCGGCATGGGCGGACAGCATCGACAAGTTGTCCAGCTCGGCCCTGACGGGTACGTATTCCCCATGGAACTTGACGCTGCGGACGCCGTCCAGCATGGCCGCGCCGCGCGTTCCCGGCGCTTGAAAACCGGCAAACAAGATGGTGTTGCGAGGGTCGCTCACATAGTGCTTCAGGTGATGGATGACGCGGCCGCCCGTTGCCATGCCGCTGGCCGAAACGATGATCTTCGGCATGGGTGAACGGTCCAGCGCCTTGGACGCTTCGACGTCGCTGACGCAGGTGGCCACGCGATAGGCGGCTTCGGCCTCGCCTTGCGGCAGGCGCTGGTCGGCCCCGTGTTGAAGATAGGTTTCCACGGCGGCGCTGGCCATCGGGCTGTCCAGGTAGATGGGCAGGCTTGCCGGGATGCGGCCGCTGGCCTTCAGGCGGTGCAGGTGCAACAACAGCAACTGCGCACGCCCCACGGCGAATGACGGAATGATGACCGTGCCGCCGCGCGCGATCGTGCGGCCGATGATGTCCGCCAAGGTATCCAGCACGTCTTGCGTGCCGTGCAGCCGGTTGCCGTAGGTGGATTCAATGATCAGGTAATCGGCTTCGCTTACCGTCTGGGGCGGTGGCATCAGCGGGTCGTTGTAACGGCCCAGGTCGCCCGAAAACACCAGCTTGCCGCCGTCGTAGGCAATCTGCACCACGGCGGCGCCCAGGATGTGGCCCGCGCGCGTCAGCGTAAAGCGCAGTCCTGCCGGCAGGTCCTGGGGGGTGTCGAATCCAACCGGGCACAAGGCGGCAATGGCACGCTGCGCGTCGGCGACGGTGTACAGCGGCAGCGCGGGCTTGTGCTGCGAGAGGCCGTGGCGGTTGAGGTAGTCGGCGTCCGCCTCTTGCAGGTGCGCGCTGTCCAGCAGCAGGATGCGGCATAGATCGCGCGTGGCTTCCGAACAATAGATCGGCCCGCGAAACCCTTCACGCACCAGCCTGGGCAAGTAACCGGAATGGTCCAGGTGCGCGTGCGACAGCACGACGGCCTCGATGTCGGCGGGCGGCACGGGAAACGGCGCCCAATTGCGCAGCCGCAAGGGTTTGACGCCCTGAAACAGGCCGCAATCCAGCAGGACGCGCCGTCCCTGCACATTCAGCAGGTGTCGCGAACCGGTGACGGTTCCCGCTGCGCCTAGAAAGCGCAATCTTGGGTTCGACGGCATCAGGCCTCCTGATCAGCATTGGTGATCAGGTTCGCACGCCATGCCGCCGCCTGGCGCCGCGAACATGCGTGCTTGCTTGACCAAAGTCAATATCCACCGCGCCCGGCGGAACAAGATGGAAGCAACGATACAGTGGACAGGCTTGGACGCTGGCGTTCTGGAGAAACATGATGCTGGCACGCGACCTGATGTCCCAAGATCCCTTTTGCGTTAGTGCAAGTACACCCGTGTCGACCATTATTCACGCGATGCTGGACAAGAACATCAGCGCCGTCATGGTGACCGGCGACAGCGGCGAATTGATCGGCTTGGTCAGCGAAGGCGATCTGGTGCGCCGCCAGGACAGCGTGCACCAGCAAAAAAAGGACCATTGGCTGTCGCTGCTGGCGCAAGGCGAGGCGTTGAACCTGGAATTTCTGCATAGCTTGCAGTTAGGCGAGCGCACCGCCGCCGCCGTGATGAGCCGCCCCGTCATGACCCTGGACGACACCGCGCACCTGTCCGAGATTGTTGACGTGATGCTCAAGCACGGCATCAAGCGGGTACCCATCACCCGCGCCGGCAAGCTGGTGGGCGTGGTGAGCCGCCGCGACATCCTGCGCGCCCTGCTCGCGCAGGAATCCTGAGCGTGCTGCCCTAACAAGGAGCCATGATGTCGCGCACAGCCATTATTTTTTATTCGCGTTCCGGCACGGGGCGCACCGTGGCCGAACGCCTTGCCACGGCGTCTGGCTGGCCGGCGTGGGAAATCCGGGACGCCAAACCCAGGGCCGGCCTGTCCGGCGACCTGCGCTGTGTCGTGGACAGCCTGTTCAAGCGCAGCCCGGCGTATCGGTATGACGGGCCCGAGCTGGATGTGCTGGACCATGTGGTGCTGGTGGCGCCGGTTTGGCTGCGTTCCCTTGCCGCGCCCATGCGCGCCTTCCTGAAGACCGAGGCGTCTTTTCTGCCGGCCTATTCCGTGATCTGCGTCATGTCGGGGGTGGGCGGGTTTCGTGCTGTCGACGATATCGCCACCTTGGCGGGCAAGAAGCCTCGGTCGATCCTGCTGTTGAAGCAGGCGGACGTGCTGGCGGAAGAATGCGATGCGTCCCTTTTCCGCTTCAAAGAGCAGGTGGCCGCGGCGACCCCGGCGGGTCGCGACGACAGCCACGTGCTGCGTGCCGTGGATTAAGCGCTCCAGCCAAACGCCCTACCCCTCCCGGGGGCGGTCTTTTGCGATCTGGATTCGCCTGGCAATGTGTGCTGCAATGACTCGTCGCTGGTTGTCGCAGCCCCCGTCCAGGGCAACGCTACGCAATGGGAAATTCGTCGAGCGCACCTCCGCTGATCGACATCATCCAGTCCGCCACCGAGCCGATCATCACGATTGATGAACAGCAGCGTATCGTGATGTTCAACGCCGCGGCGGAACGTGTCTTCCTTCGCAATTCAGCAAGCACCATCGGCGCCAAGCTCGACATGCTGATACCCGTGCGCTTTCGCCAGGTACACGCCAGGCATGTCGATCGTTTCAAGCACACGGGCATCTCTGAACGCCAAATGGGCCTGGGCGCGCCGTTGTGGGGCTTGAGGTCCAACGGCGAAGAATTTCCCATGGAAGCGTCGATCTCGCAGACGCATACGGAATCCGGCGTATTCCTGTCCATTTTCCTGCGTGACGTCACCGAGCGGCAACGCATCGATCAGGCGCTGCGCGCCTCGCGCGATGAACTGACCCGCTTGTCCAATGCCTTGCTGCATGTGCGCGAACAAGAAAAAAAGCACATTGCCCGCGAACTGCACGACGACCTGGGCCAAAGCCTGACGGCGTTGACGATGGAACTGTCGCAACTGGAATCCACCATCGGCGCGAATGACCCGGAAGCACGCGAGCGGGTGCGGGAACGTGTGCAGGTGATGCGCGCCTTGGTCAAAAGCACGTTCGCGTCGTTGCGGCGCATAGCCTCCGACCTGCGCCCGGTCATGTTGGATGACCTGGGCCTGGCCGCCGCCGTCGAATGGTTGGTGGCCGGTTTTGTGTCGCGATACGGTATCGATACCGACGCCCGCATCGAAATCGGCCCGGCCGAACCGTCCAAACGGGTGGCCACTACCCTCTTCCGGGTGGTGCAGGAAGCGCTGACCAACATCGCCAAGCACGCGCAGGCCAGCAAAGTACAGGTGCACCTGTCCTGCACCACTACCCATTGCAGCCTGACCGTGCAGGACAACGGCGTGGGCACAACGCCCGACAGCATTGCCAAGAAGCTGCCCATGTCGCTGGGCTTGCAAGGCATCCGCGAGCGCGTGCGGCTGCTCAATGGCGAAGTCACGATCACCACCCGCAAACAAGGGGGCTTTCGCCTGGAGGCCAAGGTGCCCGCCGAACATCCGAACTTGCCAGGGGAAATGAATTGATCACCCTGATGCTGGCCGACGACCACACCTTGCTGCGCGAAGGGCTCAGGCGGCTGCTTGAACAGGCGGGCGACATCACGGTGGCGGGCGAAGCGCGAGACGGCTCGGAAGCGCTGCGGCAGCTTGCCCTGCGGCCCTGGGACCTGATCGTGCTGGACATGTCGATGCCGGGCCGCGACGGGGTGGGCCTGATACGCCAGATAAAGGCGGACTTTCCCAAGGTGCCGATCCTGGTGCTGACCATGCATGGCGAGCAGCAATACGCCGTGCAGGCGATCAAGGCCGGCGCGGCTGGCTACCTGACCAAGGACAGCGCGGCGGACGAGCTGGTGCAGGCCGTGCGCAAGGTGGCGGCGGGCGGCCGCTACCTGAGCCGGTCGCTTGCCGAAAGCATCGTATTCGAGCGGCACGGCGATATCAGCGGCCTGCCTCATCTGTTGTTGTCCGATCGGGAGCTGTCCGTATTCCGGTATCTGGCCTCAGGCATGAGTAATTCGGATATTGCGCGGCTACTGTGCCTGAGCATCAAGACCGTCAGTACCTACAAGGGCAGAGTCCTGGTGAAGATGCAGTTGCGCAACCAGGCCGACCTGGTGCGCTACGCCATCAAGCACGACTTGTTTGACGACGAGGACAGCCCAGGCAAATGATGCCCGGCTCCGCGCACGGCGTATTCGCCCAAACAGGCTTGCCCGTAGGAATACGCCTACAGCTGTAGTCTGTTTCCCCTGAAAACTGGCGGGCTGCGCTGATAGTGCAAGCGGGTTTGATGATGCAGACTGGCGGTGGAGTGTGCCAGATGGCCCGTGAAACCTCCATTTTTCACCCGGCGGCCATCTTCACCTGACGTGAGGCGCAGCCATGGATGCTTCCCTTATCCCTTCCCTTGTCCCCTACCCAGGCAACGGATCCCGGGGGGCCGCGCGGCGCGGCACCGGCATCCACGATGGACCGGTGCGGCTGCCGGCCGATTGCGACTTCTGCGGCATGGCGCGCATCTGCCAGCCAGGCCGCAACAATCACGTCCAACCTATCCACGATACGGCGCGCAACTGGCGCCTGGTCCACCGTGGTGAATCCGTTTACCGGGCCGGCGACTCCTTGTTGAATCTGTATTACCTGCGCGCCGGGTCGATGAAGATCCGCGTCACCAACCCATCCGGTTCCGAGCAGATCGTGGCGTTTCCGATTGCCGGCGCGCTCTTGGGGCTGGATGCCATCGCCACGGGCGCGCACGAGTGCGATGCCATCGCGTTGGAAGATTCGCTGGTCTGCGTGCTGCCCTTTGACGAGCTGATGTCTAATTGCCTGCACGACTCGGTGGCCTCCCGCGAATTCAACAAGCTGATCGCCCAAGAGGTCAATCAGTTCCGGCGCCTGTTGACGGCATTGGGCTGCATGTCGACCGAAGGCCGCATCGCGCGCTTTCTGGTGAACCTGTCCGAGCAGATGGCGGCCAATGGCTACTCCGCCCGCGAATTCACGCTGAAGATGACACGCGAAGACATCGCCAACCATCTGGGCATGACGATCGAAACGGTATGCAGAACCTTCGGGCGGATGCAAACGGCGTCGCTGCTGAGCGTCAGCAGGCGGAATCTGGAAATCCGCAACCTGGAAGCCTTGAGGAAAGTCGGTAGCGTGTAGCGCGGCGTAGCGTCGTTTGTCGTGTCCTACTACGCCCCGCCACGCCCTGGCTAATGCGAGAACAGCACCGGTACGGTCATGGCGGCCAGCAGCGAACGGGTTGCCCCGCCCAGCACCCATTCATGCATGCGGCTGTGCCCGTAGGCCCCCATGACGATCAGGTCCGCGTTGAAATCCGCCGCCGCGCTCAGGATCGCGTCGCCGATGACGGTGTCGTCCATGTTCCTGGATTCTTGCTCGGGCTGCGGAAAACCATGGCAGGCGCAATAGGCAGCCAAGTCTTCGAAGGGCACGCCGGCCTCAGGCTTGGCGTCCGCATCCGGGGTGCCGACCAGCACGCGCAGCGCTCGGGCGTTGCGCAGCAGCGGCGCGGCATCGGCGATGGCGCGGGCGGCTTCCCTGCCCCGGTCCCAGCAGTACAGGACGCGCGTGCCGATGGTGGGAAACGTGCCTGCCGTGGGCAGCACGATCACCGGCCGGCCGGCGGTCAACAAGGTTTGCTCCACAAAATTGTTGCCCGTTGCGGCATACAGGTCGTAGGCGTTTTGCTGGCTGATGATCAGTACATCCGAACACCGCGCATGCCGCGCCGCGCATTCAGCGGGCGCGTCGTCCCCTTGCCGCCACGACACGGCCACGCCCGCGGCCAGCGCGGCTTGGGTGAACGCGGCCTGGACCGCCGCGCGGCCCCGGGTGTTCATTTCGCGGGCCATGTCTATGGACCGCACCCATAGCCCGGCGGCGTCGTAGAAATACCCCGGCAGCATGTAGCTGGCGAAGATGCCGGTCAGATGGGCGTCATGCGCCTTGGCCAGGCTCAGGCCCAGGTCGATGCGGCGGGCGCAGTCGACCCCATTGTCCAGATGAACCGCGATACGGCTGAACATGGTTACTCACCTTGTTGCCAATCGGCGGCCACCCGCCTCCTTGAACCATGCTGAGCCGTCCTGGACTTTCGATATTGACCTTTATCAACGGAAAATCGGGGACGAAATTCCAGAATCCGCGTTGCCGGTCATGCCACAACCGGGGGGTCTTTAACCGAGCCTGATCGCCAAGGCCGCCAGCGTCAACGCCAGCACCGGCAGCGTCAGCACAATGCCTACCTTGAAGTAGTAGCCCCAAAAGATCCGCGTGCCCTTGCGTTCCAGTACGTGCAGCCACAGCAAGGTAGCCAGACTGCCGATCGGCGTGATCTTCGGCCCCAGATCGCTGCCGATGACGTTGGCGTAGATCATCGCTTCCTTCACCGCGCCGCTTGCCTGGCTGGCATCGATGGATAGCGCGCCGACCAGCACCGTGGGCATGTTGTTCATGATGGACGACAGCAGCGCGGCCATGAACCCGGCGCCAAAGGTCGCAGTCCAGATGCCCTGCTCCGCGAACCGGCTCAGCAAATCCGCCAGATATTGGGTCAGCCCGGCATTGCGCAAGCCATACACCACCAGGTACATGCCCAACGAGAAAACCACGATCTGCCACGGCGCTTCGCGGATCACTTTGCGCGTGCTGATCTTGTGGCCACGGCCGGCCACCAGCAGCAAGATCGCTGCGCCCACGGCTGCCACCACGCTGACCGGCACGCCCAGCGGTTCCAGCCCAAAGAAACCACTCAGCAGCAGCGCAAGCACCGCCCAACCCGACCGGAACGTATTCAGGTCGCGGATGGCCGCGGCGGGCGGCTTCAGTTGGCTTTGGTCATACCGCTGCGGAATGCTCTTTCTGAAGTACAGGTACAACACCGCCAGCGACGCCAGCACGGCCACCACGTTCACCGGCGCCATCACCGCCGCGTAGCGATTGAAGCCGATGTCGAAGAAGTCGGCCGAGACGATGTTCACCAGGTTCGACACGATCAGCGGCAGGCTGGCGGCATCGGCGATGAAGCCCGCCGCCATCACGAATGCCAGTGTTGCCCCGGGCGTGAAGCCCAGGGCCAGCAACATGGCCATCACGATCGGGGTCAGGATGAGCGCGGCGCCGTCGTTGGCAAACAGCGCCGCCACCGCCGCGCCCAGCAGCACGATCAAGGCGAACAAGGCGCGGCCGTTGCCCCTGCCCCACCGCGCCACATGCAGCGCGGCCCATTCAAAGAAGCCGGCCTCGTCCAGCAGCAGGCTGATGATGATGACGGCGATGAACGTGGCCGTGGCGTTCCAGACGATGTTCCACACCACGGGAATGTCCGACACCTGCACCACGCCGACGGCCAAGGCAAGCACCGCGCCCAAGCTGGCGCTCCAGCCGATGCCTAAACCTCGCGGCTGCCAGATGACCAGGATCAGGGTAAGGATGAAGATCGTTATTGCGGCGAACATGCGGACGTCTCGTCAGGCGACTGGGGGGGCACGCCATGTCCGGCATAGGGATGTCCGGATCAACACGGCAGCGGCTTTCGGTCAGGCGGCCCCAGCTTAAAACGGAAATTCCAATATTTCAACAAATATTGTAGTATTCGCAACATGGATAAAAGCACCGCTGTCATCGTCTTCGAATCGCTCGCCTCGGGCGTCCGGCTGGACATCTTCCGGCTGCTCGTGCGGGCCGCGCCTGACGGCTGCGTGGCGGGCCAGATCGCCACCGAACTCAGCTTGCCGCCCACCAATCTGTCGTTCCACTTGAAAGCGCTGACGCAAGCCGGCCTGCTGACGGTTGAACAGGAAGGCCGCTTCATGCGCTACCGCGCCAACACCACGCTGATGTACGGGCTGGTGGACTACCTGACCGCCGAGTGTTGCGCCGGCGTGGCGTGCGCCGAGCGGCCCCAGGATGCGGAGTGCCAGTAATGACGCTGCCCTCCTCTGTTCGCCAGGTGGATGTGGTGATCGTGGGCGCGGGGCAAAGCGCCTTGGCGCTTGCGTATTTCCTGAAGCGCACGTCCCTGGATGTCGTCTTGCTGGATGCCAGCCCGCAACCGGGCGGCGCCTGGCTGAATGGTTGGGACTCGTTGCAGCTGTTTTCTCCCGCGCAATGGAGTTCCTTGCCGGGCTGGCCGATGCCGGCAGTTCCCGGGTATCCCGGCCGAGACCAGGTTGTGGAGTACCTGGCGCGCTATGAAAGCCGTTACGGGTTCAACGTCCACCGCCCCGTGATAGTGAATGCGGTGCGCAGGGAGGAATCCGAATTCGTCGTTGAAACCGACCAGGGCGTATGGCGCAGCCGCGCCGTGGTCAGCGCAACAGGCACCTGGAGCAAGCCCTACGTACCGCTAATTGAGGGCACGTCCGAGTTCCAGGGTACCCAGATCCACTCCGCGCAGTACCGGTCACCGACGCCCTTTGCCGGGCTGCGCGTCCTGGTCGTGGGCGGCGGTAATTCGGGTGCGCAGATTCTGGCCGAGGTGTCCCGCGTGGCGGACACCACCTGGGTCACGCAGACCGAGCCCCTGTTCTTGCCCGATGACGTCGACGGCCGGGTGCTGTTCGAACGGGCCACGGCGCGCTGGCAGGCGTTGCAACAGGGCAAGCAACCGGACGATCTTCCCGGTGGTTTTGGCGACGTCGTCATGGTTGCGCCCGTGCGCGAAGCCCGAGAACGTGGCGTGTTGCACTCGGTGCGGCCTTTCGTGCGCTTTACGCCGCAGGGCGTCGCCTGGCCGGACGGTAGCGCCACCGACGTGGACGCCATCATCTGGTGCACGGGGTTCCGGCCCGCGCTGGACCATCTGGCGCCGTTGGACGTCATCAATGCCGAAGGCCGGGTCCCGCTGGCGGGTACGCAGGCGTCGGCGATGCCGGGCTTGTGGCTGCTTGGGTATGGCGAGTGGACGGGCTTTGCGTCCGCCACGCTGGTCGGCATCATGCGCACCGCCAAATCCACGGCGCTGGAAGTGGCTGCTTATGTTCAGGCTGATCCGCTGGCGCCAAGCCGTGCTGAAGCGCCCACTTCTGAACCTTCCTCGTTTGACTCCCCCTCTTCCATTCCGACCTAACTCCACCTAAATCAACCTGACAGGACACCATGAGCACCGTCACCATCTATCACAACCCCAAGTGCGGCACCTCGCGCAATACCTTGGCGCTGATCCGCAATGCCGGCGTTGAGCCGCAAGTGATCGAATACCTGCAAACCCCGCCCGACCGCGCCACACTGGTTGACCTGATCGCGCGCGCGGGCCTGTCGGTAAGAGACGCCATCCGGCAAAAGGAAACCTCCTACCGGGAACTGGGCCTGGACGATGCATCGCTTACCGACGACGCGCTGATCGACGCCATGCTTGAACACCCCATCCTGATCAACCGCCCCTTCGTCGTGACGGCCAAGGGCGTGCGGCTGTGCCGCCCGTCCGAACTGGTGCTGGACATTCTTGAAGAAGCGCAACGCGGCGCCTTCGTGAAAGAAGACGGCGAAGCGGTGATCGACGAAAACGGACAGCGCGTGCGCTAAGCCCCCGATGGCACACCGCCCGATGTCCCCCCAAGCCGCCTCCCCCGACAAAGCGCATGGTTTGGTGACTGCGCTGGGCATTGGGCAAATCTGTTCGTGGGGCTCGCTGTACTACAGCTTTCCCCTGATCGCTGAGGCCATGGGCGCAGAACTCGGCTGGAGCAAACCCGATCTTTACGGCGCGGCCACGCTGGGGCTGATGCTGGCGGCGCTGGCTGCCTATCCCGTGGGCGTGGCGGTGGATCGCGGTTATGGCCGTTGGGTGATGGGGCTGTCTTCCCTGGCGGCCGGCGGCCTGTTGCTGCTTTGGTCGCAGGTGACGTCGCTGCTGGCGTTCTACGTGCTGGTGGGCGGGATCGGGGCCTTGCAGGCCGCCACGCTGTACGAACCGGCGTTCGCTGTTGTTGCGCGCCGGGTCGGCCCTGGCCATTCACGCGCCGGCATCACCGCGCTGACGTTGTGGGGCGGGTTCGCCAGCACGGTTTTCATTCCGCTGGTGCAATGGCTGTTGAACCATTGGGGTTGGCGCGAGGCGCTGATGGCGCTGGCGGCGGTCAATGTGCTGATCTGTGCCAGCGCCTATCTGCTGTTCATCACGCCCGCGCGTGACGCCAAGCCCGCCAGCGACTTCACGCCGGCGGAAGAGCGCGAACGCAACCGCCTGGCGGTGCGGGATGCGTTGCATCGCCCGGTTTTCTGGGCCTTGCTGGTGTCCTTGACGGCATATGCGGCGATGTTCTCGGCCTTCACCTTCCATATGTATCCCCTGCTGCGCGAACGCGGCATCGATACGGCATCGGTGGTGCAAGCCATTGCGCTGATCGGCCCGGCCCAGGTTGCGGGGCGGATCGTGATCAGCCTGTTCGCGGCGCGGGCCTCGATGCGCGCGGTCGGCACGGCGGTCGTCACGATTTTTCCGCTGGCCTTTGGCGCGCTTGCCTTCCTGCGCGCCGACTTCCTGACCGTGGCGGCGGTGTGCGTGGTGTATGGCGCGGCCAATGGCATTTTCACGATCGTGCGCGGCATGGTGGTACCCGAAATGCTGAGCCGCCACGCCTATGGGGCGATCAATGGCTTGCTGACCGTGCCCATGACCTTTGCCCGAGCCGCCGCGCCGATGGGCGCCGCCGCCTTGTGGGCGGTGGGTTCCTCTTACGACGCGGTGCTGGCCGCCATCGTGGCGGTGGCGGTTGTACTGGCCGCGGGCTTTTGGCTGGCCGCCTGGATCAGCCGCCCCAGGCTTCAATTGATTTGAGTAATTTGAGTAGAGAGTCTTGCAATGACGACGTATTCCTCCCCTTCCAACCCCTCCTCCGCCGAGTGGGACCTGCCCAGCCTGGACGATGCCTTGCTGGATGTGCCCAGCCACGAAAAGCTGGCGCTGGAAAGCGGTGCCACGCACCCGCCGCGCATCCTGCTGCTGTACGGCTCCCTGCGCGAGCGTTCGTATAGCCGCCTGCTGACCGAAGAAGCCGCGCGCATCCTGACGCGGCTGGGCGCGGAAACCCGCATCTTCGACCCGCGTGGCCTGCCGCTGCCCGATGGCGCGCCCGCCGATCATCCCAAGGTGGCGGAATTGCGCGCGCTGTCGCTGTGGTCCGAAGGGCAAGTCTGGTGCAGCCCGGAACGGCACGGCACACTGACCGGCGTGTTCAAGAGCCAGATTGACTGGCTGCCCCTGGAAAGCGGCAGCGTGCGCCCCACGCAAGGCCGCACGCTGGCCGTCATGCAGGTATCGGGCGGGTCGCAATCCTTTAACGCGGTTAACGCCCTGCGCGTGCTGGGCCGATGGATGCGGATGGTGACCATACCCAACCAGTCGTCCGTGGCCAAGGCGTTCCAGGAATTCGACGAGTCCGGGCGCATGAAGCCGTCGTCCTACTACGACCGGGTGGTCGACGTGATGGAAGAGCTAATCAAGTTCACCCTGCTGGTGCGCGACCGCAGCGATTACCTGACCGACCGGTATAGCGAACGCAAGGGCATGGCGCAAGAAGCCGCGCGCCTGGCGCGCGCGGCGATGGACCACGAAACGGTTGCGCCGTAGCCGTTGCGCGGCATGCGGCGGCGCGCGGGTTGGCGCCAGCCGTCCAGGCTTCTTTTGGCTTCACGCGCGAAACCGCCGTCGGCCGGGATCCGGCCTGGGCACCGCCGCGATCAGGTCCCGGGTATAGCCTTCGACAGGCGCCTCGAATATCTGATCGCACTCGCCCTCTTCAATCAGCTCGCCCGCGGCCATGATCGCGACCCGGTCCGCAATGTGCCGGACCACGCCCAGGTCATGCGAAATGAACAGGTAGGTCAAGCCCTTTTCCGCCTGCAGATCGGCCAGCAGGTCCAGGACCTGTGCCTTGACCGACACGTCCAGCGCCGACACGGCTTCGTCCGCGACGATAAAGCGCGGTTCCAGCGCCAATGCACGGGCAATCGCGATGCGCTGGCGCTGTCCGCCTGAAAACTGATGGGGAAAGCGCTTGGCGTGGTCGGATTGCAGGCCGACGCGCGCAAGCAGACCAAGCATCCGCGCGTGCCGTTCCTCCGGTGTGTAGAGATTGTGAATGACCATGCCGTCCATGATCGCTTCGCCCACTGTACGGCGCGGATTCAAGCTGGAGTACGGGTCCTGGAATATCGTTTGCACCTGGCGTCGAAACGACAGCAGGGATGCGCCCGACAGTTGCCGCACGTCATGCCCGGCCAAGCGGATCTTGCCTGTAGAGGGCCGGACCAGGCCCGCGATGCAACGTCCCAGCGTGCTCTTTCCCGAACCGGATTCCCCCACCAGCGCCAGCGTGGTACCAGCCGCGATCGACAGGTTGACGCCGCGCACCGCCTGCACCACCCGAGTCGGCTTGCCCAGGAACGCGCGGGCCACGACGTAGTCCTTCGTGACGCCTTCGGCTTGCAGGATAAGTTCGGTCATCGCGGCGCTCCTTGTACGATGGGGCGGGCAGGCGCAAGGCGCCGCGCGGGGTCGCGAGGCGCGTCCACATTGGGCACCGCCGCCAGCAAGGCTTGGGTATAGGGATGTCGGGGATTATGGAAAATCCGCGCAACGTCGCCCTCCTCGACCACCCTGCCCGCCTGCATGACGACCACCTGATCTGCGATCTCGGCCACCACGCCCAAGTCATGCGTAATGAACAGCACCGCCGCCCCGGTTTCCGCTTGCATGGAGAACAGCAGTTGCAGCACCTGCGCCTGTACGGTGACGTCCAGCGCCGTTGTCGGTTCGTCGGCGATGATCAGTTTGGGCGTGAGCGCGCAGGCGATGGCAATCATGATGCGCTGGCGCATGCCACCCGACAGTTCGTGGGGATATGCTTTTGCGCGCTGCGCCGGGTCGCGGATGCCAACACGGTCCATCAATGCCACCGCGCGGTCCCAGGCCCGCTTGCGACTGATGCCCGCTTCGTGGATGCGCAGCACTTCGGCAATCTGGTCGGCCACACTGCGCCCGGGGTTCAGCGCCGTCATGGGTTCCTGGAACACCATGGCGATGTCCTTGCCGCGCAGCGCGTCCATGTCGGTATCCGAGGCGCGCAACAGGTCGTGGCCGTCAAACCGAAGTTCGTCCGCCGCGACGCGGCCAGGCGGGTCGACCAGCCCCATCAAGGAAAAGCCCGTAACGGATTTGCCTGAGCCCGACTCGCCCACCAGGCAGACGACTTCGCCGCGGTGTACGGTCAGGTCCACTCCCCTGACCGCGGCGACCACACCCTGGGCCGTATCGAAGTTGACGCTCAGGTTGCGAACCGTCAGCAGGGCTTCTTCGGCATCTCGGTTCATCGTTGCAGCTCCGGGTTCAGCACATCTTGCAGCCAGTCGCCCAGCACGTTGACCGCAAGCACGGTAAAGAACAGCGCCAGCGCCGGCACCATTACGGGCCAGGGGTTCGTATACAGATAGTCCTTCAGCGAGCCGACCATCTGCCCCCATGACGGCACCGGCGGCCTGACGCCCAGGCCCAGGAAGCTCAGGCCCGCTTCCAGCAGCATCGCGAACGAAAACGTGAAGGACGCCTGCACCGCGATGATCGAACGCATGTTGGGCAGCACCTCATGCCAGATGATCCAGCCGCTGCCGGCGCCCAGCGAACTGGCGGCCAGCACGTGTTCGCGGGCCCGAATACCGCGCGCCACGCCCCAGGTGACCCGGGCGAACTGCGGCGCGTAGAGCACGCCGATGGTCGCGACCAGTGTGGGCAGATTGCCGCCGATGAACGCCAGCACGACCAGCGCCACGAAAATCTCGGGCAGGGATACAAAGACGTCCACCACGCGGATGGCGGCGGCCTCCGCGCGCCGGCCCAGGAACGCCACGCCCACGCCGGTAGCCACGCCCAGAACGCCCGCCAACACGACGGCGGCGGCTGCCACAGTTAGCGACACGCGAGCGCCGTACACGGCTCGCGACAGCAGGTCGCGTCCCAGTTCATCGGTGCCCAGCCAATGCTTCCACGACGGCGAAGACAGCAGGTTGGCGGCGTCGATCTGATACGGATCAGCCAGGCCCAGCAATGGGCCGAAGGCGGCGCACGCCACCAGTAGGATCAAAAACCCAAGCGCCAGGCGGACGGAAGCGCCACCGGAATACGTTCGTAGCGATGCAATCATGTGGATGGCCTGCGGATGCGGGGGTCAACCAAGCCCTGCGCCAGGTCGATGACCAGGCTGATCAGGATGAAGATGGCAAAAATGGCCAGCAGGCAGCCCTGAATGACGGGGTAGTCGCGCGAAAATGCAGCGCTGACCAGCAAGGAACTCAAGCCAGGCCAGTCGAACAGCGCTTCGATAATGACCGTGCCGCCCAGCAAGTTGCCCGCCCGGATGCCAACAATGGCAATCACGGGCACCAGCGCATTGGGCAGCGCGTGCCGGAAGATGGCCTTGCCGCGCGGCAGCCCTTTGGCGCGGGCCAGCTTGACGTAGTCACGCCCCATCACGTCCGCCAGGCTGGCGCGGGTCATGCGGGCCACGACGCCCATGAAGTTCAAGCCGATGGTCAGGGCCGGCAGGATCAGCGCCAGGCAATGCTGCAGCGGATCGTCGCCGAACGGCACGAAGCCCGACGACGGCAGCCAGCCCAGCCCCAGGCTGAAGACCAGCACCAGCACAATGCCCAGCACGAACACCGGCGCGGAGAATCCAGCCACGGCCAGCACTGATGCCGCCACCCCCGCCAGCCGGCCCCGGGCGCGCGCCGCGATGACCCCCAAGGGCACGCCCAGCAGCACGGCCACCAGCAGGCCGACGCCGATCAATTCAAGGCTGCGTGGAATGCGCCGCGCCAGCTCGTTGGCCACGGGTTCGCCGGTGCGTAGCGACACGCCCAGGTCGCCGTGCGCCAAGGCCCCCGCCCAGTGCGTGAACTGCGTGGCCAGAGGCAGGTCCAGGCCTAGCTGAGCCCGCACGCGGGCCACGGCCTCCGGGTCGCTGCCGGCCTGGTCGCCCAGCATGATGGCAACCGGGTCGCCGGGCAGCAGATGGATGGCGATGAACACCACGCCCGTCGCCAGCGCCAGCGTGATCAGCGCCGAGGACAGCCGTCTTAGCAGGAAAGGCAGCATGCCGATGCGCTCAGTTCAGCCACATGGTGGGCAGCGAAATACCCGGGCTGCTTTCGCTCAGCGCTCCGCCCAATTGCGTGTACCCGCGCACCTTGCGCAGATAGCCTTGCGCCTGTTCACGCCAGTTGACGAAGGCCCAGGGGCTGGTCTCCAGAATGCGTTTTTCCACTTGTGCATAGACCGGTTGGCGCGCCTTCGGGTCCGTCAACGCGCGGCCTTCGGCCAGCAGTTTTTCCAGTTCGGGGTCACGGTAGCCGATGGGTTTGGCCCAGTAGCTGGAATCGCCGCCCAAGTAATAGGCATAGGCGTCGGGGTCGGGCAGTTTGACCGACACGCCGTAGATCATGGATTCATAATCGCCGCGATTCTTGCGTTCCACCAAGGTGGCCCACTCCACCGGTTCCAGCTTCAGGTTGATGCCGGCTTCCTTCAGGTTGGCCTGCACCACTTGCGCCATGGTCGTGTAGATGCCCAAGCCTTGGAACACCACCATCGAGGCATCGAGCCCGTTGGGGTAGCCGGCCTCGGCCAGCAGCGCCCGCGCCTGCTTGACGTCGCGCTTGTAGGTGCCGTCCAGCGTCTTGTTGTAGTACGGCGAGTCCGTGGAAGTCGGGGCGCCGTAGATGGGCTGGCCATGACCGAAGAAGGCGGCCTTGGACACGGCCTCGCGGTCGATGGCGTAGGACACCGCGCGCCGCACGCGGGCGTCGTCGAACGGCTTTTTGCTGGTGTTGAACCAGACGCTCATGAAGGCCCCGCCCGCCATGTCGATCTTCATGCCGGCGTTGCGCCGCAAGACGTCGATGTCCTTCCAGGGCACGAAATCAATCATGTCCAGTGATCCGCTGCGCAGCGCATTGACGCGGGCATCGTCACTTTTGATCATGCGGAAATCTACGGCGTCCAGATACGGTTGTCCGGCCACAAAGTAAGCGGGATTGCGGGCCAGGCTGGCGCGCACGGCGGGTTCGTAGGCCTTGAGCTGGAATGGGCCGGTGCCGTTGGCGGCAAGCTTCAGGTTGGCGCCGCCTTCCACCCACTTGCGCGACACGATGGCCGCCTCGGGCAAGGCCAGCACGCCCAGCAACGTGGCGTCGGCCGACGGCTTTTCAACCTTGATGGTGGCCGGGTCCACAACCGTGACGGTCATGCCCAGCAGGTTGGCGCGCAGCGTGGCGCCGGTGGCCGGGTCCAGGATGCGGTCCAGCGAATACTTCACGTCGTCAGCAGTGACCGGCGTGCCGTCCTGGAATTTCACGTTCGGGCGCAAGTGGAAGATGATGCTGCGCGCATCGGGCTGTTCCCAGCGTTCGGCCAGACGCGGCACGACGGCGCCGGTCTTGTCGTAGCCCGCCAAGGGGCTGTATAGCGATTCGATCAATACCTTCCACGCGCTGCCGCCGTAGACGTGCGGATCCAGAGACACCACTTCGGAGACCGTGCCGTAGCGCAGCGTGCCGCCCTGCTTCGGCGTGTCGGCGGCATGCGCTCCGGCCGTGAAGGCCACCAGCGCGCAAGCGCCCAGGCGCAGCGCCATCCGGCGCCAGGTTTGTTGCATCGTCATTGTTTTCCCCTTGCTCATGATGGTTCGGTTTGCCGGATGCGTGTCCTGGTCAGGGCAGCGCCTCGACCAGCCGATCTATTTCACTGGAATCGTTGTAATAGGACGGCGAGATACGCAGGTTGCCGCCGCGCACCGCCAGGTCGACGCCGGCTTCGCGCAGCCGCATCGACAGGTCTTGGGCATCGTGGCCCGCGTGCTTGAACGACAGATTGCCGGATGCCTCGCCCGGCGCGCGTGAACTGACGATCTGATAGCCTTTTTTCTGCAAGGCCTGGCTGGCGTAGTCGGTCAGTTCCAGGATGTGCGCTTCAATGCGTGCCGGCGTCAACGCCAGTTGAATACGGACCGCGGCGTCCAGGCCCCAGATACCGGTGAAATTCGCCAACGCTTCTTCGAAACGGCCGGCATTGGGCCGATATTCCAGCAGGTAATGCATGTGGTCTTCAGTGCTGTCCACGCTGTGATAGCCCACGCTGGGTGGGTCCAGCAGGCCCAGCACGCTCTTGCGGCAGTAGAAGTAGCCGGTGCCGATCGGCGCCAACATCCATTTGTGCCCCCCCACCGCCAGGAAGTGGATGCCCAGCCTTTCCACATCCAGTTCCAGGGAACCGGCCCACTGGATGGCGTCCAGGTTCAGGTATACGCCGCGTTCGTGGCACAGGTTGGACGTGGCCTCCAGGTCTTGCCGAAAACCGTTTGAAAACTGCACCGCGCTGATCGAGACCAGCCGCGTGCGGTCGTCCATGAGATTGCGGATGTCATCGACGAGGATGCGGCCATTGCGGTTCTTGACCCAGCGTATCGTTACGCCGCGTGCCGCCAGTTTCATCCAGCAGTACACATTCGAGGGGTATTCGATATCGGCAAGGATAAGGTTGTCGCCGTCGCGCCACGGAAAGCCGTTGGCCACGTTGACCAGCCCTTCGGTGGTGTTCTTCACATAGGCGATTTCGTCTCGATGAGCGCCGATCAGGCGACCGATGCGTGCCTTGATGGTTTCTTCGGCAAAACGGCACCAGTCGGGATAGGCATTGCGCCCGTTGTCGCGCACGTCCTCCATGAAACGGTTCACGGCGGCAACCACCGGCAGGCTTAACGCGCCGATCGATGCGTTGTTCAGATACGCCCGCCGCTGCTTGATGGGAAACGCTTGCCCGACGTTGCTCCAGTCAAGTTGCTCGATGCCGTTGCGGTCGTCGGGAAAAAGGGAAGCGGGTCCGCCCAGGGAAACCGCGTTAGCTAGGTTGTTCACGCCGTGCCTCTTTCATTGAAGGTGGGATGATCCTAAGATTGCCGGAATCCATGCGTCAATTTCGTTTGCGGTATTGATGCATGCGCTTTTGTAATGGGTTGGGCGTCACGCGACCGCCCGGCCCTATGGAAAGCGCCGGCAGACGGGCTTGCCGTGCGCGTGTGTGTTGTCCCTACTTCCGGGTTTCTCCCTATGCGATTGAACCGTCTGCAAGCGTTGCGCGCTGTCCTGGAAACCGGAAGCGTGACCGAGGCCGCGCGCCGTATCCACCGAACCCAGCCCCAGATCAGCCGCCTGATTTCGGCGCTGGAAGAAGAAGTGGGGTTTTCGCTGTTTCTGCGCCAGGGACGCGGCCTGATTCCCACTCAGGAGTGCCTGCGTTTCTACGACGGCACCCGGCATATCCTGGCGGGTTTTGAAGAGGTGTCTCGCATTGCCGATTCCATCCGCAATCAGCAGGACGCCTGGCTGCGCATCCTGACACAGCCCTACTTCGCCTATAGCGTCACGCCCAGCGCCATCGCGGAGTTCTCGCGCAGCCATCCGCGTGTTCGGATATCGCTGGAGGTGCGCTCGCGCGTGGATGTGGGGTTGTGGATGTCGGGCCAGCAATTCGACCTGGGCCTGGCGGCGTTGCCCATTGATTTTCCGGGCATTCGCTCGCGCCAGTTCGCCGACGTGCGGCTGGTGATCGCCATGCCGGAAGGCCACCGACTGGCCGCCAAGGCCGTGCTGACGCCGGAAGACATCAAGGACGAGCCTTTCATTGCGCTGCGCCCGTTCACCCTGCTGCGTCAGCGCACCGACGATCTGATGGAGAAGCATCGCTTGCCCTTGCGCTTGGTCATGGAGACCTCATCGGGTCAATCCGCGTGCCAGCTCGCGGCGTTGGGCGTGGGGATTGCGTTGGCCGACCCGATTCTGGCGGCCAACGTGCCGGGCATTGTGCTGCGGGACTTTGAACCCCGGCTGAGCATTCCCTACGGATTTTTGCTGCCCAGCAGTTATGCGCCGTCGGAACAAGCGCGCGAATTCGCGCGCCTGTTTGTCCGCATTGTCAAAGAGACAGCTCCAGATAGAGTGCAACTGGTCGCGTCGCCGCCCGTGGACGACGACGACGGGCTGCTGGGGTGAAGCCGTCGGGTTGAAGCCGCTGACTTCCACCCGACGCCGCTGCCCGCGGCCCAAGCCTTCTTAATCAATCGCCGCGCCCGCGGTTTTCACGACCTTGCCCAGGCGGGTGTATTCCTCGGCGCCAAAGTCCTTCAGCGTTTGGCGCGTGGTGGGCGACGGGATCGCGCCGCGCGACTCCAGCGTCTTCTTCACGTCGGGCCGTTGCAGCGCCTTGTTGACGGCGGCGTTCAGCTTGTCCAGCACCTCAGGCGGGGTGCCCTTCGGGGCGTACAGGCCGTCCCAGGCGAAGAACTCGTAGCCCTTCACACCCGCTTCGTTCATCGTGGGAATGTCGGGATTGGACGCCACGCGCTCGGGCGTGGTCACGGCCAGCGCGCGCAGTTTGCCGGCGGCGATCTGGCCCGACACGTTGGGCATGACGTCGATCAGGAACGAGATGCGCCCGCCCAGCAGGTCGGTCATGGCCGCGCCGCCGCCCTTGTACGGGATGTGCATCACCTTGATGCCCGCCATCTGGTTCAGCAATTCACAGGCCAGATGCGACGACGTGCCATTGCCCGCCGAGCCGCAGGTCAGTTCGCCAGGGTGCGATTTGGCGTAGGCCAGCAGTTGGTCCAGCGATTTGAAGCGGTCGTCGGTACCGTTCACGACCAAGGCGGCAGCGATGACGGTAAAGCGCGAGATCGGCTCGAAGTCGCTGGGCGCGTAACCCGGGGATTTATACAGCCAGTGGTTGGTGGCCTGCGTACCGTTGGTGCCGTATGACAGCGTGTAGCCGTCGGGATTGGCGCGCGCCGCGATGGACGTGCCGATGTTGCCGCCCGCGCCGGGGCGGTTTTCCACGATGATGGATTGGCCCAGTTCGCGCGACAAGGGCTCGGCCACCAGCCGCGCCAGCGTGTCGCCGCCGCCGCCCGCCGCGAACGGCACCACAAGCGTGATTGCGTGGGTGGGCCAGGCGGCTTGTTGCGCCAGCACCGTGGCGGATGGCAGGGCTGCACAGGCGGCGGCCGCCAGGCAAATCAAGGTCTTGGAAAATTTCATGCTTGTCTCCTGTGGGGATTGTGCGCGCGCCCGCTTGGGTTTTGGATGTATCGGGCGCGTGTTTTCTTGCGAGCGTTGAAGTGAAATCTGGGCCTGTTGTGTAGCGGGAAGTATTTGGGGGATGCCTCAGACGAAGCGGCAACTCACCGACCCAAGCGGGCCGTAGTCCACATGGAAGGTGTCGCCGGCCTGGGCAAAAACGGGCCGCGTGAACGAGCCGCTAAGAATGATCTGGCCCGCTTCCAGCGCCACGTCGTGTTCCGCCAGCTTGTTGGCCAGCCACACGACGCCGTTGGCGGGGTGATTCAGCACGCCCGCCGCCAGGCCGGTTTCCTCGATGACGGCGTTGCGCGACATCATGGCGCCGACCCAGCGCAAGTCCATGTCGCCCACGCGCACGGGGCGCCCGCCCATCACCACGCCCGCGTTGGCGGCGTTGTCGGCGATGGTGTCAAACACCTTGCGCGGGCGCTTGGACTCGGGGTCGATCTGGTGCGAGCGCGCATCGATGATCTCAAGCGCCGGAATCACGTAGCGCACGGCGTCCAACACGTCGAAGAGCGTCACGCCGGGGCCTTGCAGTGGGCGGTCCAGGATGAAGGCCAGTTCCACTTCCACGCGCGGCACGATGAAGCGGTCACGCGGGATCTCGGCGCCGTCGGCAAACAGCATGTCGTCCAGCAGCGCGCCGTAGTCGGGCTCGTCAATCTGTGACGACAACTGCATGGCGCGCGAGGTCAGGCCAATCTTGTGACCCACCAGGCGGCGGCCCGACGCAATCTTGTGCGCCACCCAGGCGCGCTGGATGGCGTAGGCGTCGGCGATCGTGATGTCGGGGTGGTCCAGCGAAAGCTGCCGCACCTGGGTGCGGCGCTGCTCGGCCTCGTCCAGCCGCAGCGCCAGTGTTTTTATGGTGGTGGCGTCCATTGATGTCTCCTTGGGGGTGCTTTGTTTGTGCTTTGTTTGTGCTTTTCAGTGTTGTTTGCGTGGGCGTTGCCGATTACTCGGGCGGCAGATGGCGGCGGCTGCTTTTGTCGGCCAGGCGCCAGCCGTCCGGCGTGGCGACAAGCACGTCACGGCATTCGCGGATGGATACCAGGCGGGGCGCCCCACCCTGCTCTTGCGGCACGCTGTCGTACGCCGTCAGGAAGTAGCCGACCGTGGCGCGTGCCGGGGTGCGCTCGGGGTCGCTCGCTTGCTCGACCGCCTCCAGCCGCAGGTTGGTAATGACATGGCAAGTGCTGCGCTCGGGAGCCCGGGCGTTCAGCGCGGCCAGCACTTCTTGCGGGCCGCATAGCCGCTTTCCCTGGCGCATCCACACGCCCTCAGGCGCCATCAGCACGGCGGCGGCATCGTGTCGCCGGGTGTCCAGCGCATGAAAAAACGTCAAGACCACCGCTTCGCAAGCGGCCTTGATCTCTATGGCCTGCATGGCTTCTGAAGCATGTTCCATATTGTGTCGCGCTCCCTTATCCGATTTGGGCGTTGGCCAGCGGCACGTCTGGCTGCTGTAGTAACGCCGGGTCCACCACCGCGCGTTGCGCGATCCATTTCCGCAGTTGGCGCAAGTCCCGGGCAGCATTGACCGCCACGCCGGCCACGACGCGGCCGCTGGCGTCCAGCGCCACCGACAGCAAGACACGCGCGTCGGCCTGCGGGCGCAGCACTTCGCTGGCCGCCAACGCCGGAAAGCCCACGATCTGCACCATGGCGTCGTACTGCTCGGACCAGACCGCGCCGCTGGGCAGATACGGCGCCGTCTCGCCCAGCGCACACAGCGCGGCGGCCGTGCCCTGGTCTTGCGCGTTCTGCCAGGATTCCAATCGCACCGGGCCACCCGCATCGGCGTGCACCGACACGGCCACGTCGCCCGCGGCGTAGACATCCGGCGCCGACGTGCGGCAATACTCATCGACCAGCACACCGCGCTGGCAGGCTATGCCCGCCTCGCGCGCCAGTGCGTCGTTGGCTTGTAGCCCCACGCCCAGCACCACGGCGTGCGCCGCGATGCGGGTGCCGTCAGCCAGCTCGGCCACGGGACGCCCGTCTGCTTGCGCATGGACCGCAAGCAGGCTGGCGCCCAGCATGAGGTTCACGCCGGCTTGTGCATGCATCGCGGCCAGGTACGCGGAAACGCCCGGCAGTACGCTGCGGGCGCATAGCCGTGGGGCCTGTTCCAGCACGGTGACCTGGGTGCCGGCCTGGCGCGCGGTGGCGGCCACTTCCAGCCCGATCCATCCGCCGCCCACAATCAGCACGTGCTTGTCCGGCCCCAACTGGGCGCGCAGACGCAGCGCGTCGTCGCGGGTGCGCAGCACGTAAACACCGGCATGGTTGATGCCCGGCAACGGTGGCACGACCGGTCGCCCACCCATGCACAGAATCAGCTTGTCGTAGGCAATTGAGGCGCCGTCGGACGTGTCCACCTGCTTGTCGGCCAGCCGTAAGCGCGTGGCGGCCACGCCGGGCTGGAACGCCACGTTCAGCGCCGCCAGCCGCTCGGCCGAAAACAGTTCGGTGCTTTCGGCGGGCGCGTGCCCGCCCAGCACGGCCTTGCTCAAGGGCGGACGTTCATAGGGCGCGTGCGGCTCGTCGCCCAGCAGCACCACACGGCCGGCGTAGCCGCGTTCGCGCAGGGTGGCGGCGGCCCAACCGCCCGCCTGCCCCGCGCCCACGATGACGATCGCGTCCGAGTTCACGCGGCTTCTGCCTTCAGGTAGATGGTGTCGGCCTCGACCCGCACCTCGTAGCGGCGCAGGTCGGTGGTAACGGGCGGGCATTGCGGCTTGCCGGTACGGATGTCGAACACGCCCTGGTGCAGCGGGCATTCGATGGTGCCGTCTTCCAGGTAGCCGTCTGCCAGGCTGGCGTTGCCGTGCGGGCAGCGATCCTGGGTGGCACAGATGTCGTCGGGCAGCTTGTACAGGCAGACGGCCTCGCCTTCATGCACGACGCGCAGCGTGCCGGTGTCGGGCGAAATGTCCGCCACCAGCGCAACGGGTTTCCAGGTCTCCATGATTACAACCCCATCGCCTTGCGGTAATAGTCATAGAACGACCGGATCAGCACCTCGGTCACCATGTAGTCGGCCGGTTCGGTGTCGCGCCCGCCCATTTCCACGATGCCGCGCGCCTCGGGGTAGCCCGTGACGCCGATCTGCACCTGGTTCAGCATTTCGCTGTCGTCCATCGACACAAAGCCGGCCGGCCCCAGCAGGTTGGCGTGTTTCAGGCGCAGCCGGGTCATTTCCTCGTCGTCGTCCTCGTAGCCGTAATAAGTAAAGACCAGCTCGTGCTCGGTCGGGCTGCGCGGAATGACATGGCGCGTCTTTAGCGAATTGGCCTGGATGCCGAATTGCGCGGCCGGAAACACCCAGGCACCGCCCACGCGGCCCCGGTTGAACTCGGCGCGCGGGGTCACGGTTTCCAGGTCCAGCAGTTCCAGGTCGTCGCGGAACCGGCTCATTTCCGTGGTGGCCTCGGTCTTCTTCTTGCCTTCGTTGTGCGACACCATGACGCTGTGCGCGCCGCCACCCGTGGGAATGCATTCCGACTTGGAATCCGCGCGCCACAGCCCGAAGGTGATGTAGAAGGTGTGCAGCAAGGTGGCGTGGTACGGGTCTTTCAGGTTTTCCAGGTACATCTTCCAGTTGCTGGGAATCAACTGGCGGCTGTAGCCCAACAGCTTGAGCGGCTTGCCCGGCAACATGTGGTCAATTTCGGCCAGCACTTCCGGGCCGCAATAGTCTTCAAAGCTGGGCGCGTCTTCGGAGAACGTGGCCCAGATGGAGCCGCCCCGGTTCACGGTGCGCAGCTTGCGGATGCCGTTCTGCTTGGGGTCGAAGTCGCGCGGCATGCCGCCCTTGCCCATGGCGCCGCGCCGGAACGGCACGCCTTGCAGGTTGCCGTGCAGGTCGTAGTTCCATTGGTGATACGGGCAGGTGAAATCGGTGACGCGGCCGGTGTTCTGCCAGCAGATCTGCGCGCCGCGATGCGCGCAGCGGTTTTCCAGCACGTTCACGTCGCCCGTTTCGGTGCGCACCATGATGACCGGGCGGTTGCCGATCCAGTTGCGCTTGTAGCTGCCGGTTTCGGGCACTTCGCATTCCAGGCCCACGTAGTTCCAGGTCTGGCCGGCGAAGAATACGTCCATTTCCTTCTGGAAGATGGCGGGGTCGGTGTAGACCCAGTTGGGGATGCGCGTGTAGCCCTCTTTGGGCCAGCGGCGTTCAAGATGGATGGGGGCCGCGGCGGGCGTGTCCAGCACGGCGGAATCGGAACAGGTCATGGCTTTTCCTTCAAGCAAATTCAGATGGGCACGATCAGCGACGTGCGCACGCGGTAGTTGTCGTACACGCAGTCGCGGCGGCTGATGGCCAGGCCTTCGGGGGTGACGCGCAGCACGTCCAGGTAGCGGCCCACCATGTTCAGGCTGGGCTCGCGGTCGGAAAGCGACTCCATGATGGCGAAGTTGGCTTGCGACACGATGTGGTCGCCCTGCACTTCCATCACACGCACGCCGCTGATGAAGTGGCGCAGCGAACGCGGTTCAAACATGGTGGTTTCGCGCAGCGCGGTCACGCGGTCGCGCACCATGTTCTTGTTCATGCAATAGATCAGGCCCAGCGGCAGGCCCGCGTCGTGGTTCTCGCGGGACAGCACGCGGTAGTGGCAGTCTTCGGTGAAGAAGTCAGGCCATTCTTCAAGCCGCCCCTCGTCCAGGCAAAAGGCGTAGTCGTCGTAGAAGTCACGCAGTTGCGCGCGCAGGGCCGGGGCGTCGGTCAGGTCGGTCAGGGTCATGAGGAATCCGGAGTGTGTTTCGGGGGAAGGCGCGGCGTGCTTCAGGTCGCGGCCGCCAATTGCGCACGGTTGCTTTCAAAGCCACTCTGGCTGCCCAGCGCCAGAATGGGTTCCTGCATGCGCTCCTGCCAGATCAGCGATTCCATGGCGATTTGCAGCGGGTGGTCTTGCACCGTCAGCGCGGACGTGGTTTCGGTGCCGGAATGGTGCGAGTGCATGGCCCAGCCGGGCGCGGACAGGATCAGGTCACCTGCCTTCCAGTCCAGCCGCACGCCGTTGACCTTGCTGTAGCCGTTGCCGCGCAGGTAATAGTTGATGGCCGACGAGCTGTGTCGGTGCGGCACGTGGTGGTTGTCCGGCGGCGACGACGAAATGGTGGCGAAGAAGCTGTGGGTGGTGCCGATGCGGCGTTCGGTGGCCGGGTTGTACAGCACGAACAGGCGGCGTCCGTTGTAGCCGCGCGCCATGTCTTCCACGGTGGGCAGGTAGCGCGACACCGCCTGCCAGGGCCAATGCAGCGCCTTGGATTCCAGCACGTCAATGTCGATCAGCCATTCGTAGCCCATCAGCCACGCGCCCTCGGGTGTGATCTGTTCGCGCAGCGCCAGGTCGCGCGATCGCGCGGCGTCGGGCGCGCGCGGCGGCACGGGCTTCGTGTTGGCATCGGCCGGCGGCACGTTGCCGTCAAACTCTTCCACGTAGTGGATTTCCAGCTTTTCCAGCAAGGGCGCGTTCGAGTACGACAAGCGCACCCACGGCGTCTTGCCGTCATTGCGGTACGAATGCACCTGCATGGCGGGGGTATTCCAGACGTCCCAATGCCCCACGCGGATATCGCGGCCGGCCACGGTCGCCACGCCCTCGCCGCTGATACAGATCTCCAGCATGTTGGAGTTCTTGCGCAGGTTGTAGGTGCGTTCGCCGGGGTTGACCACGTTGATGGTCACGTCGGTACCCGGGGCCAGACCCAGCCCGGGCGCGGCGGCCTCGGGGTGCGTGATGAGCGAGGCGCGGCGGCCGTTGTCGGGCCGGGGCGCGTCAATCAACCGTTCGATTTCCAGATCGATGTCCTCTTTCGGGATCACGATCGACGGCCATTTGTTTTGTTCGCGGGGGCTGGCCCCGCTGACGTCGACGAACATGCTTGTCTCCTCTTGCTTCCGGCGCTTGCCGAATGTCTTGTTGAACGTTGTTTGGGCTCAGGGATCTGTCTTCAGACTTCAGGGCTGCGACAGCAGCAGGTTTTCGCGGGTCTGCGGCGGCAGTTCCACCCCCAGCCCGTGGTCGCGTGCGTGCTCGTACACCACGCGCGCCATCGCCAGGTCAGACAGGCCCATGCCCATGCCCTTGAAGATCGTCAGCCGGGCGCCATCAGGACGTGATTCGCCGGCCGCCAGCAATTGGCCCAACACCGACACGCCCTGCCACGGCGCGCCGTCCGATCCGTATTGCTCGCGCAGTTCACGCGAGCCCTTGCGGGCGTTTTCCAGGTCGTCCACCACCACGCGGTCGGTCAGGCTGAACACGTCTTGCGCGAATTCGGCCTTGGCGGGCAGGATGGCGCCCACCGCGTTCAAGTGCCGGCAGTCGGCCAGCATGGCCGCGTCCACGAAAGGCTCGACCGCGCGCGTGATCAGCGTGACGATCTCGGCGCCCGCCAGCGCGTGTTCCAGGCTGGGGGATGCCTGGATATCGAAGCCATACTTGCCGGCCACGCTGGCCACGAAGGCCTGGCGCTTTTCGGGCGTGGGGCTATAGACGCGCACCTGGCGCAAGGGGCGCACCGCCGCCAGCGCTGCCAGTTGCGTGACCGCTTGCGGGCCGGTGCCGATCAGCGCGGCGCGGGTGGCGTCGGCCGGCGCCAGGGTGCGCGTGGCCACGCCGCTGATCGCCGCCGTGCGCAACATGCCCAGCGCGCGCGCTTCGATAATGGCGCGCAGCGTGCCCGTTGCCGCATCAAACAGGCTGAACAGCGAGCCGCCGCCCGCCTTGGTGTGCACCCAGGTCTTGAACCCGGCGTAACCGGCCGGACCCGTCTGCACGGAACCCAATGCATGCATTGAGCTGCCGTCGCCCCAGGTGGCCAGCGTCTTGGGCAGGTTGCGCGCTTCTTCGCGCGCCTGCGCCACCAGCATGTCTTGCAGCGCGTCGATGGCGCGATGGATGTTCAGCACCGAGACTACGTCCCGTTCCGTCAGATACCGCAGCGCATCAGCCATGCGCGTCTCCTTGTTGGCAGGCGGGTTCGTCCGCCACCGTATTGACCAGCGTGCCGATGCCGGGGATGTCCACTTCCAGCGTGTCGCCCGCCACCATGAAGCGCGGCGGCTTGCGGCTGGAGCCCACGCCTTCGGGGGTGCCGGTGGCGATGATGTCGCCCGGCGACAGCGGTGTGAACGCGCTGATGTAGGCGATGAGTTCGGGAATGGGAAAGATCAGGTCGGACACCTGGCCGTGCTGCATCCGTTCGCCATTCAGGCGTGACATGACTTCCAGGCGGGACGGGTCGCCTACTTCGTCAGCGGTGACCAGCCACGGACCGATGGCGCCGCTGCGTTCGAAGTTCTTGCCGGGCGTGACCTGCGCGTTGTGCTTTTGAAAGTCGCGCACCGAGTTTTCGGCCATGCAGGTGTAGCCCGCCACGTGCGATAGCGCGTCTTCGGCCGCAATGTGGCGCCCGCCCCGGCCGATCACCACCGCCAGTTCGCCTTCGTAGTCGAAGCGGTCGGATGCGCGCGGTTTCCACACGGGTTCGCGATGGCCCACCACGCTATCGGCAAAGCGGACAAACATGGACGGATGCGCCGGCAGGTCGCGGCCGGCTTCGGCTACGTGCCGCCCGTAGTTCAAGCCCACGCACAGGATCTTGCCCGGCGCGGGCACGGGGGGCAGCCATTGCAGACCGGCCAAGGGCCTACAGGGCATCCCGTCGGCCTGGGCCGCGCCAGCGATCTCGTCCAGGCCCGCTTCCAAGCCGGCGATGACGTCGGGCCAGACGTGGGTCAACACCACGACGTCGGTGTCTCGCACGACGCCCCAGGCGTTGCGCCCGGCCTCCAAGAAGCTGATGAGCTTCATTCTTGTCTCCTGTGCATGCGGCCATAAAGCATGCAGCCATCGATTCCGTTGCATGCATTCGAGGGCTTATTTGCCATCTGACCGCTGTTTTTCCGAATTATTGCATGCAATTTTGACGAATCGCAAGACCCACAACGTTTTTTATTGGCCAATTGCATGCAATTTTCTAGGTACACTGGAGCCCCTTTCCGACACGTTTCAGTCGACGCCCCGCTATGGCCGCACAAATCGATAAAGTGATTTCCGAACTTCGGGACATGGTGCTTTCGGGCGCTTTGCAACCCGGAGAACGGGTCGTGGAACTCCAGTTTTCGGCGCGCCTGGGCGTGTCGCGCACGCCGCTGCGCATTGCGCTGACCGAACTTGAAAAGGAAGGCCTGCTGGAACGCCTGCCGTCGCGCGGGTTCCGGGTGCGGGCGTTCACGGTGGATGAAATCGGCGATGCGGTTGATGTGCGTGGCGTGCTGGAAGGCATGGCGGCGCGTCTGCTGGCCGAACGCGGCGCCTCGCCCGAGGTGCTGGAACAACTGTCGCAGGCAGTGGAAGAAGGACGCACGCTGTTGGCGCCCGCGCGCCGTGATCCCAACACCACGGTGGACGCGCGCGCCTGGGGCCAGATCAACCGCCGGTTTCACGAAATTCTGTGCGAAGCGGCCGGCAACCGCGCCCTGCTGTCCGCGCTGGAACACAACAACAAGACGCCGTTGGCGGGGCCCGCGGCGCTGACGCTGCCGTCCACCCCTTCCCTGCTGGAAACGCCCTTTGTGCTGCGGGCACAGGCCGATCACGAAGACCTGTTGCGTGCCATCACCCGGCGCGAAGCCGTGCGCGCTGAAAACCTGATGCGCGAACACGCTTACCGCAGCCGCGAAAACAAGCGCGTGTTGCTGGAATCGCTGCGCGGCACGATCTCGGCGCAACCGCTGTTGGCGGATCACAGCGCCTAGCCACCACGCGTTAAGCGTGGGCACGGTAGTTGCTGCGCCTGCGCTGACGCCGCGGGTTCGCGGCACCTGTCGAAGGTCGCCAAGATGCCGGACATCGCTGAAATTTTTTCGCTGGAAGCCGGGTTTGCCGAAATGTTCATACGCGGCACCACGATGTACTGGGTGCTGTACGCGCTGCTGCGCCTGGCGGGCAGGCGCGACCTGGGCTCGCTGGGGGTCGCCGACCTGCTGGTGCTGGTGTTGGTGGCCGACGCGGGCGGTAACGCCATGTCGGGTGACTCGTATTCGATGGGCGACGGCATCATTGTCGTCACGACCATTGTGGGATGGAGCTTCGTGCTGGACCGGGTGGTGTATTACGTGCCCGCCTTGCAGCGGATTCTGGAACCGCAACGCATCTGCCTGGTCCGGGATGGCCGCATCATTGTGTCCGGCTTGAGGAGCGAGCACATCAGTCGTGGCGAATTGATGGAGCAATTGCGGCTGAAGGGAGTGGGCAATCTGGCCAAGGTGAAGCGCGCGTACCTGGAGTCCACCGGCGAATTCAGCGTGATCAGCGTTGACGAAGACACTCCCCCCGCCCACTCCACGTTGGAAGAATCGCCGGACGACGCCCCGCGCTGAGCCGCGTCCAGGGAAGGCGGCGGGAACGCTGATTGCTGGGGTGTGCGTGGATCACAGCTATCCACGTGTTATCAACGGCGCACCGCGCCACCCTTGGGAGACGTACATGAAAACTCGCACTCTGACTGCCGCCCTGCTTTCGGTGTCCGTGCTTGGCGCCGGCAATTTCGCCGTCGCGCAACAAACCGCCCCGACCACTCCTTCCACCGGCGCGCCGGCTTCGCCCACGAAGCCGGCCTCACCGGGCGCACCCGCCGCGCCGATGGCGGCCGAATCCAAGCTCGACGGCAAAGACCGCGACTTTATTGAAAACGCCGCGCAGTCCGGCCATATGGAAGTCGAAGGCAGCAAGATGGCACTCGAGAAGTCCCAAAACCCTGAAGTGAAGAAGTTCGCGCAACAGATGATCGACGACCACACCAAGGCGGGCCAGAAGTTGGCCGCCCTGGCCAAGAGCAAGGGCGTGGACGTCCCCACCGACCCGTCCTTGATGCAGCAAGCGAAGCTGAAGACGCTGGGCATGCGCGATGACGGGTTTGACGAGGCCTATGCCGAAGGGGTGGGCGTGTCGGCCCATGAAGACGCCGTGAAGCTGTTTGAACAGGCATCGAACGAGGTCAAGGATCCCGAGTTGAAGCAGTTCGCCACCGAAACCTTGCCGACGCTTCAGCAGCATTTGCAAATGGCGAAGACGCTGGAACAAAGCGTGAAGAACGCCAAGCCGAAGTAAAGGTATTGGCGGTATTGACGATCCGTCAACGCTTGGCCGGCCTGCCCTAGCCGCAGGCCGCCACCAGAAAGACCGGCACGGTCTGCCAGATAACCGCCAAGGCAGACAGCAAGCACAGCGCGCCTGTCAGCCAGGCGTGGAAGCCGTCCAAGCCCCACTTCCTGACGCGCCTGGCTTGTCGCGCGGCGATGACGGCCATGGCGGCCAAGGCCAGCGCCGTGCCGGCAAGTATCAACCACGATGACAGCGGCAACCCCATCGCGGACGTTGCCAAGGTGGAGCGTGGCCGCGCGCAACCCAAGGCGTTGACGATGTAGATCGCCAGGAAGTGCATCATCCAGATCGATGGCCCGGCAATCAGGAACAACAGATCGGTGCCGAACGGGGTCTTCGGGGTGCTTGTGGTCCTTGTGGTGTTCATGGCTTTCATGCCTTACCCCGCCAGCCGGGGAAAGGCGTGCACCAATCCCAGCCCCAACAAGCCCTGCGCCACGGTGTAGTGCCACATCATCATGGTGGTCTCGTAGCAGGCGCGACGGGTGTAAGACAGCCTGCCCGCCACCGAGCGCGCCACCGTGAACACGCCCATGGTGCCAGCCAGCAGCGCGAAGACGGCCTGCAAGCCCGCAACGGCGTAAACCGCCGCCGCATAGGCCGACGCCTGAGGACGCAAACCTTGCGTCCAATGCCCATGCAATTCCACCGCGGACGCCGCCACCAGCAACCCCACCCCCACCAACATCCCCGCCCTGACAAGGCCTTGCCGACCCTGCCGCAGCCAGTAGCCACAGCAGGCGATGAGCGCGCTTGCCCCCAGCAGCAGGCAGCCGGACAACGCGGCGCCACCGGGCGCGGCAAGGTCCGCCGCGCTTGGCCAGACCTCGGGCGACGTGGTCCACAAGAACAGATACGCGAAGGACAGCGATCCGAAGATGCTGGTGCAGACGATCACCAACAGCACCATGGCCCAGGCGTAATGCGAGCCCATGCCCGGGCACGACATAGGCAACCGCAGCCCCGCCCCGATGTCGACGGGCGGATGGTCCGGCCCGGTGTCCGCGTCCCATAGCCACCGCCACATCGACACGACTGCCAACACCCCGCAAGCGCCGGCCAGCGCATGCATCTTGAAGGTCAGCAACAGGAAGAAGCCTGCCGTGCCCAAGGCCGCCAACAGCGGCGACCAGCCCGGACCGGGCAGCGGCAGCACATAGTCGGGCTGCGCTTGCGCGGCGCTGGTAACCAGCGTTGAGCGCTGCCCCGCCGGAGTATTGGGCAGGAAGTAGCGCCCTTCGGCCACGTCGCGCGCCAGCCCGGGTTGGTCCCACAAGGGTTCGCGCGAGGTCACGAAGGGAATGCTGCGCAAGCCGTAGCGCCCGTTGGGCAGCCATTCCAGCGTGCCCGCGTTCCACACGTTGCCCACGCCCTGGCCGCTGCCCGGCCGGAAGTTGCGCGCCAGGTCCCACAGAAACACCAGCACCCCCGCCGCGATCAGGTAAGAGCCCACTGTGGACACCATGTTCAACAGCCCCCACCCCTGGCTTTCGGCATAGGTGTAGACGCGCCGGGGCATGCCGGCCAGACCGGTGAAATGCATGGGAAAGAACGTCACGTTAAAGCCCACGAACATCAGCCAGAACGCCCAACGGCCCAGCCGTTCAGACAAGGCGCGCCTGCTGATCAGGGGCGCCCAGTAATAGAACGCCGCGAACAACGGGAACACCATGCCGCCGAACAGGACGTAATGCAGGTGCGCCACGATGAAGTAGGTATCGTGCGCCTGCAAGTCGAAGGGAATGACGGCCACCATCACGCCGGTCAGCCCGCCCAGCACGAAGATGAAGAAGAAGCCAAGAATGAACAGCATGGGCGACTTCAAGGGGCGCAGGCGCACCGCCGCCGCGATGGTGGCGATCCAGGCGAACACCTGGATGGCGGTGGGCACGGACACCGCCATGCTGGCCGCCGACGCGAAGCTCAGCGACAACGCCGGGATACCGGTGGCGAACATGTGATGGACCCACAGGCCAAAGCTCAGGAACGCGGTGCCCACCACCGCCATCACCACCAGGCGGTAACCCACCAGCGGCACGCCCGTCATGGCCGGAATCATCATGGACACCATGCCGGCCGCCGGCAGGAAGATGATGTAGACCTCGGGGTGGCCGAAGAACCAGAACAGATGCTGCCACAGCAAGGGGTCGCCGCCGCGCTGGGTGATGAAGAACGGCATGTCGAAGGCGCGCTCAAGCTCCAGCAAGGCGGTGGCGACGATGACGGCGGGAAACGCGATGATGACCATGCCGCAGAACACCAGCATGACCCAGGCGAATATCGGCATTTTGTCCAGCGTCATGCCGGGCGCGCGGGTGCGCAGGATGCCGACCGCAAGCTCGATGGCGCCGGCAATGGCCGAGATTTCAATGAAGCCGATGCCCAGCAGCCACAGGTCCGCATTCATGGCGGGCGAGAACTGCGAACTGGTCAGCGGCGGATACATGAACCAGCCGCCGTCGGGCGCAAGCCCCACGAAGATGCTGCAAAAGAACACCAGCCCGCCCACGGCATAGGCCCAATACGCATAGGCCGACAGCCGGGGAAACGGCAGGTCGCGCGCGCCCAGCATGTTGGGCAGCAGCAGCACGGCCACGGCTTCCACCGCCGGCACGGCAAACAGAAACATCATCACCGTGCCATGCATGGTGAACAACTGGTTGTAAAGCGCGTGGCCGATCAAGTGGCTGTCGGGCGCGGCCAACTGCGTACGCATCAGCAGCGCCAGCACGCCCGCCAGCAGGAAGAACAGAAAAGCCGTGCCGATGTAAAGCAGCCCGATGGAGGTGTTGTTGACCACGGTCAGCGCGCGCCAGCCGGTCGGCGCCTTCCACACGCGTTCAAGCTCGTCGAATTCGCCATCCGGGCGCGGCGCGGGATTGGGCAGCTTGGGCGACAGCAACGCGCCCTGTTGCGGCAAGGCAGGCGTGGCGGTGGCCGGGTGCGTGGCGTCGTCGCTCACTTCAGGCTTTCCAGGTAGTGGGCCACGGCGCGCAGATCCTCGCCCGGCAGTTGGTCAAAGGACGGCATGGGGTTGCCGGGCTTGATGTGCTGGCTGCCGGCGATCCAGCCGGCCAGCGCGCCGACATTGTTGGGCAAGACGCCCCCCGCCAACGACAAGCGGCTGCCCACATGCGTCAGGTCCGGCCCCAGCGTGCCGGCGGCCGACGTGCCCCGCACGGTGTGGCATTGGGCGCAAGCCTGTTGTAATACACGCTCGCCCTGGCGCAGCGCGGGGCCGGCGGGCGCGGCGGGTTGGGCTTGCGCGCTCAGCCAGGCCTGGAAGGCGTCGGGCGCCATGGCCTGCACATCGAACTTCATATTGGCGTGTTGCGCGCCGCAGTATTCCGCGCACTGGCCGGTGTACCTGCCCGCCTCCAGCGCGCGCACGCGCAGGCGGTTGACGTGGCCGGGGATCATGTCCAGCTTGCCGCCCAGCTCGGGTATCCAGAAACTGTGGATGACGTTGTCGGACTTCAGCACGAATTCCACCCATTCCCCGGCGGCAATGCGGATGTCGTTGGCGGTTTCAAACACGGGGTTGCCCGATGCGTCCAGGTAGCGGACCCGCCACCACCAGAGTTCGCCCGTGACCTCGATGCGGACGGCAGCCGTCGCCCCCGCGCGCGCCATGGACGACGCCTCGCTCAACACGTACACCAGCAATGCGGTCAGGGCCACCACGGGAAAGGCGATGCCCGCGCCCACGATCAGCGACGGACGCGACAAGCGCCGCCGCCACGTCACCGGGCCGAAGAGCGCCACCCCGACCAGCGCCGCCACGGCCAGGAAAATCACCGTACCGCCGATGTACAGCACGTTGTTGATGTCGGCCACGCTGCCTGCGCCCTCGCCCGCAGGTGAGTCGGGCAGGAGCGTAGGCGCGCGCGGGTCGGCCGAAGCCGGTAGCGCGGCGGCAAGCGCGTAGGAAGGAATGGCGGCCATGTCGGCCGTCAGCATGTGGCGTGCCTGAAAGGCGGCGCACCGGGCGCGGGCCTGGAAATAATGGACGAGGGACAGGGAGCCGGGAGCGATGAGCGAGGAACAAGACTTGCTGACCACGGCCGGTCTGGAGGTGAAACCTGTGCGTACCCCTGCCCGACCCGCTTTCATGCTGCTTGGCGCCGCCATGCTGACGATCCTGGCCGCGTGTGGGGACGAGCGGGCGGCGCTCACGCCAAACCTGACGGCAGCCGCCCTGCCCGAGCGGGCCGACGCCGTCCGGGGCAGGCAATGGATAGCGGACTATGGCTGCCTGGCCTGCCACGCCGTGCCTACGGTGCGAGGGCCGGCCTCGTCCGTCGGGCCGCCCCTGGGCAACGTGGGGCGGCAAGCCTACCTGACCGGCCTGTTGCCCAACACGCCCGACAACCTGGTCCGCTGGCTGATGGACCCACCCGCCATCAATCCGCGCACCGCCATGCCCAACGTGGGCTTGAGCCAGGCCGAGGCCGAGGACATCGCCGCCTTTCTGCTGTCACAGCCCGAGTCACCGGAGCCATCATGAGCCGTTGGAAACGTGTCGCCGCGTGGTTGGTCGCCGCCATGGCCGCATCCGGCGCGGCGCTGGGCGCGGCCGTCATTTACTTCGGTTTGTACGACGTCAGCGCCACCGGCCCGCACACGGTGCCGGTCCACGCACTGCTGGATGTGGCGCTGACGCGGTCGGTCAAGGTGCGCTCGGCCGACATCGATGTGCCCGACGACCTGGACAGCTCTACGCGCACCCAGCGTGGCGACGCCTTGTTTCGCGCGCATTGCGTGCAATGCCATGGCGCCCCCGGGCAGGCGCCGGAACCCTATGCGCTGGGCCTGAACCCCGCGCCCGCGTCCCTGGTAGGCAGCGCCCGCGAACGCCCCGCCGCCGAGATGTTCTGGATCACCCGCCACGGCGTCAAGATGACGGGCATGCCCGCCTGGCAGTACCGGCTGACAGACGAGCAGATCTGGGACGTGGTGGCTTTCATGCGGGTGCTGCCGACGTTGTCGCCCGAGGAATACCGCGACTTGGCGCAGCCGGCCACCGCCGCTTCCGGGGCATCTTCCGACGCATCTTCCGCCGCCTCTTCCGACGCCTCTTCCGCCGCATCTTCCCGCTCACCATCCGCGCCGGCAGCCGCGCCAAGCGCCCCCACTCCGCCGCCCACGCCCAGCGAGCCGCTGCGCGTGGGTGACGCCATGGCCGGACGCGACGCGCTACAGCAGTACCTGTGCGTGACCTGTCATGCCATTCCGGGCGTACCGGGCGCGCGCCACCACGTGGGGCCGTCGCTGGCGGGCATGGCGGATCGTTCGCGCATTGCGGGCGTACTGCCCAATACGCCCGACAACATGCGGCAATGGCTAATCGATCCCCAGCAAATCAAGCCCGGTTCGGCCATGCCCGCCCTGGGGCTACGCGAGCAAGACGCGCGCGACATCGCCGCGTTCTTGCAGACGCTGTCGAACTTCGACTAGGTAAGTTCCATCGCCTCTGGACCAGGCATGGGCCAGCGCCACCGGACTAGGCAGGTTCCTTCGCCCCCGACTAGGCTTGGGCCAGCGCATCGACAGCGCTGGCCGGGAGCGCGTCCAGCCCCACTTGCAGCAGCTTCCGGTCGCCCAGCCGTAATGCCGTCAACACGCCGCCCGTCACACAGCCGGTGTCCAGGCAGGCCACGTCGCGGCGCACCACCAAACCCAGCGTGGCCCAATGCCCGAACAAGATGGGTGTATCCGCGCAGCGCCGTTCGGGCACGTCGAACCACGGCATGGTGCCTTGCGGCCAGTGGCCGGGCGTGGCGCGAGCCCCCAACGCCATGGCGCCATCGCGCGTGCACAGCCGCATGCGGGTAAAGGCATTCAGGATAAAGCGCAGCCGCTGCTCGTCATGCAGCTTGGGGCTCCAGGCGCGGGGCGAGCCGCCCTGCAAGGCGTGCATCGTCTTGCGCCAATGCTCGCCGCGAAGCGCGTGCTCGCCCTCTTCCGCCAAGGATTTGGCGGTGGCGACATCCCATTGGGGGTGGATGCCGGCATGCGCCAGCACGTGGCCGGCTTCGATGTGCATCAACGGGCGCTTGCGCAGCCAGTCCAGAAGCTCGTCCAGGTCGGGCGCGTTGAAGAGATCGCCAAGCGTGTCGCGCCTGCCCGGGCGCACACTACCCGCCGCGATTGCCAACGCCCGCAGATCGTGATTACCCAGCACCACGGTTGCGCGCTCACCCAGCCCCTTGACGCGGCGCAGCGTCGCGGCGGACGCGGGCCCCCGGTTGATCAGGTCGCCCACGAACCACAGGCGGCATTCGGGTTCGTCCGAGATCTCGGGGCGGGCCAGCAGCGCGTCCAGGAAATCCACGCAACCATGCACGTCGCCAATCGCCCAGATTGACGGGATGCCCGGTATTGGCTGCTGATCCATGGTGTCCCCACTCCTTGCTTCCTAGGCGAAATCGCCCTCGCCCAGCATGATGGGGCCATCCGCGGGCACCCATTGCGCGCGGTGCGCGGCGTCTTGCAACGCCTCGGCTGCGCTTTCAAATGCGCGCAACAGTTCGGTAGCCGAGTCGTCCGACGCGCCGAAGCGCCGCCGCAAAACATCGCCCGAAATCTCGAATTGGCGCGTGACGCCGGCGGTTTCCATCTGGAAGACGATGGCATCGCCTTGCGCGTGGGCATCGGTGGCTTTGGTGAACTTCATGGTGATTCCTCCTGTTGCTTAAGGGTTTGCGTCGGGCCTGTCGGCCAGGCGCCGGGCGCGCGCCAAGGCCTGCACAATGGCCTGGAACGCGGCATCGCGGCTTTCATGGCTGGGGCTGCGCAACGCGAACGACGGATGAAACGTGGCCAGCACGCGGCTATCGCCCCGCTTGAGCACCTTGCCCATCGCCGCCTTCAATGTCTGTTTGGCGTCTTGCATGACGGCTCCCAGGGCGGTCGCGCCCAGCGCCACGATGACGCGCGGGCCAACGTCGTCCAACTCCTGGTCCAGCCAGTACGAGCATGCCCGTATCTCTACCTGCGCCGGCGATTTGTGCATGCGCCGCTTGCCACGAAGCTGCCACTTGAAGTGCTTCACGGCGTTGGTCACATACACGTCGCGGCGGTCCACGCCCGCCTGGGCCAGCGCCTTGTCCAGCAGCGCCCCGGCCGGCCCCACGAAAGGCAGGCCGGCCAGATCTTCTTTGTCGCCGGGCTGTTCCCCCACCAGCATGATGGTGGCTCGCCGCCCGCCCTCGCCCCCCACCGCCTGCGTGGCGTTGCGCCACAAGCCGCAACGTCGGCAGTCGTCCAGGGAGGCCGGCCGCTGGTCCGGGTTGATGTCCCCGTCACGGCCGTCCGCGGGCTTGGAGGCGGCGCTCATGGTGCACCGGCTATTCCCGGCCGCCGCCGATGGCGGTGTTGCCGGGCTGCGGCGTGCCGGAGCCCTTGCCGGCGACCCGAATCCGGTTGTCCACGTCCTGCACGCCCGCGCAGGCATCGGTGCAGTCTTCGATGCGGTGCTTGGTGTGGCGGTCGGGCGCGGTGCCTTCCAGCGTTACCCGGCCGTCGGCCACGCTGACCGATACGTCGCTCACGTCCAGGCCACTGTGCGCCAGGTATTCGCAGACGTTTTCACGCACGCGCTCGTCAGACCGCGTATAGCCCTTGGGGTCTGTGCGCAACGACCCGCGGTCGCGCCACGCGGTAGGCCCACGGTTGTAGCCGCCGCGTTCCGCCGTTTCGAATGACATGCCGGTTTCGTCGCCCCAGCGTGGGCGGTCGCCGTAGTAGCCGCCTTCTTCATCGCCGTAGGAGGTGGGGCCGGAATAGGACGGGTTGCGCGAGCCGTAGACTTGCTCGCGCTGGTAGGACGGGTCTTCGTTGCGAAAACCGCCATAGCTGCTTTGGCCAGGGTCGGCACTGCGGCTGCGCACGTCACCCCGCGTTTCCCGCGTGCCGGGCGCGCGGCGGGTGTCTTCGCCTTGCCGCATGCCTGATGCGCGACGGGTTCCTTCCCCTTGGTAGCCGAAGGACGGAGCGGGATCGTGCCAGGGTTCCTGACCACCCATGCCGCGGGCCTGGCGCCGTTCAAAATCAGCATCGCGATAGGAGGAATTCTGATTGGGGTCGCGGTAGGGGTCCCGGTAGGGGTCGCGATGGGATTCGCGATACGGGTCGCCCCCGGCGCGTCCGCGTTGATGGGCCTGCCGATGCGGATCGCCCCGTCCGGCGTCACCACCGGGGTCACGTTCAAAGTCGTCGTCGTAGCGGGGGGAGTACCTGGGGTCACGGTTCATTGCGAGTCTCCTGTGTAGAGCGGACCTGCCTCGCACGAACCGGTGATGGCCCGTGCGGGCGCCTGCCGGATACGCAGCAAGTCGTGTGCCGCCGCTGTGGCCCGGGCGATGGGCGTGATGGATGCGCGTGCGGAAGACAAAGTCCGGCACTTCTTACAACGGCGGTAATAAGTGCCGGGTTGCAAGAGGGTGCGCCGCCGTGGAATCGTAGGATGGGTGGAGCGCGGCAGAGTGCCAAAAAGGACAAAGCTGCGATTCGCGCGAAACCCATCAAGCGGCGCCCCAATTCTTCTGCAGCCTAGCCACATAGCCACCGCTGCATGATGGGTTCCGCGCGATCGGCGTTGGAATCCTGGGCACGACGGTGCCGCGCTGCACCCATCCTACGATGCACGGTCGGCGCAATTCGTAGGATGGGTGGAGCGCGGCAAAGCAGCGAAAAGAACAACACTGCGATCCGCGCGAAACCCATCAAGCGGCGCCCCAATTCTTCTGCAGCCTAGCCACATAGCCACCGCTGCATGATGGGTTCCGCGCGATCGGCGTTGGAGTCCTGGGCACGACCCTGCCGCGCTGCACCCATCCTACCCGCCCAAGGTCACCGCGCTGCCTTCCACACAGGCCACCAGGGCGTGGCTATCTTCCACACTCACCGCGTAGCCGCCCGTGAACGCCGAAAACGCGGGCAAGACGGTAATGCCGGGGCGTAACCAGAACGCCGGCCAATCTCTCGGCACGCCGGGCAGCCGGGTTTTGGGGTGCACGTGTCCGGCGATGACGTGGCGGCCGTGCGGGTCAGGCTGCGGCAGATGGCGGAACACAAAGGGGCCGTCGACATAGGCTTCGCCCAGTTGCCGCATTCCCAACGCCGCCCCCTCCAGCGCGCGGTCGTGGTTGCCCGCCAGCACCGCGACATCCAGGGCGGCATGGGCCTGCCGCCATGCTTCCCAATCTTCACGCCAGCCCGCTTGCGACATGGGGCCATGCAGCACGTCACCCACCACCCATAGCTCGCGCGCACCGGTGTCGTGCACCAGTTGCGTGAGCCGGTCCAGGTCGGCCTGGGTGGCGCCGCGCGGCACGGCGATGCCTGCCTGCCGGAACACATGGCTCTTGCCCAGATGCAGGTCGGCAATGACCAGCCGTGCGCGCGCCGGCCAATACAAGGCACGCTGGCCGAGCAGCAGTACGGCTTCACCCGCCAGGCGGATGGCCAGGGTGTCGTCATGCGCGCTGTCAGAAATTCCGTCACCCGATTCCGGCATAGCGCTTCTCCAGTTGCGCGGCGGCGCGCTTGACTCGAGCCTGCCAGCTTTCCGTGCTGAGCTGCCCGCGCAGGCTTTCGGTCCATAGCGGGAACGACAGGGGTGTCAGCGCGCGGGGTTGGCACAGGTCCAGCGCGCGCGATTCGCAATCCTGCAATGCCGCCAGCAGGCGCGGGGCTTCCAATTGCTGTTCAAACACTTCGCGCTCGGCTTGCGCAAGCAGCAGGTGGTCGGGGTCGTAGCGGCGCAGCACGTCATACAGCAGGCCGCTGGACGCCTGCACCTGGCGCAGCGAACGGGCCGCCCTGCCCGGCAGCGACGGCGTCAACAAGCCCGCCACACGCGCAATTTCCCGGAATTGCCTGCGGGCAAGCTCCCCCAGGTTGACGCCGTCGCGCAGGTCAGCGGCCATGTTCTCGGGGCTGATCAGTTGGCGCAGCAGCGTGTCGTCCAGCTCAGCGGGTTCAGCCAACGTCAACATCAAGCCGTAATCATTGACCGTATAGGAAAAGGTATTGGCCTGAAGCCGGCCCCAGCGCAGCGCGACCATGGCGGCCATGCCTTCGTGGACGGCGCGGCCCGCGAACGGAAACAGGAACACGTGCATGCCCCGCCGCGTGGCGATGCGTTCGGCCAGCAGCCGACCGGGCGCCGGCAGCGCACTGGCTTCGCGTTGAATGCGCAGCAAGGGTTCGACCGCGCGCATTTCCGGGTGGTCGCCGGGCTCGGCATACAGGCCCAGCACTTCGCGCGCCAACTGCGTGGACAGCGGCATGCGCCCGCCCTGCCAGGTGGCCACCGGCCCATCGCCCCCCTTGGCCCGCCGCACATAGGCCGTCATGCCTTCCAGGCGCACCAGTTCCAAGGTGCGTCCGGCAAACTGGAAACGGTCGCCTGGCCGCAGCCGTGCCAGAAACCCTTCTTCGACCGAGCCCAGCCCGCCGCCGCGCAAGTACTTCACCGACACCGCGCCGTCCGCCGTGATAGTGCCGATGGACAAGCGATGCCGCAGCGCGATGCGGCGGTCGTGCACGCGGTAGCAGCCGTCTTCGTCTTTTTCAACGCGGCGGAATTCCGGATAGTTGGACAAGGCGCGGCCGCCCTGCACGATGAAATCCAGCACCGCCTGCCAGGTGGCCACGTCCAGCTCGGCATACGCATGGCTGCCGCGCACCTCGTCAAACAGCGCGTCGGCCTTGAAGCCGCCACCCAGCGCCAGCGTGACCGCGTGCTGCGCCAGCACGTCCAGGCTGCCGCGCGGCGGGGGCCGCGATTCGATTTCGCCGCGCGCGATGGCCTGTCGCGCGGCGGCGTACTCGATCAGTTCCAGCGCCTGCGCGGGCACGCACAGCGCATGGCCGGATTCGCCCGGACGGTGCTTGGCCCGCCCTGCCCGCTGCAACAGCCGCGCCACGCCCTTGGGGCTGCCCACCTGCAACACCTGGTCCACCGCCGGAAAGTCCACGCCCAGGTCCAGGCTGGAGGTCGCCACCACACAGCGAATACTGCCGTCGCGCAGGCCCTGTTCGGCGCGGTTGCGCAGCGCCGGGTCCAGCGAACCGTGGTGCAGCGCCAGCGTGGCCGGGTCTTCCGGCCAGATCGATTCCAGCGCGCGGTGCCAAAGCTCGGCCTGCGCGCGGGTGTTGGTGAACAGCAGGCTGGCGCGTACGTCGAACAGCCGCTTGTACACGCGCGGCAATTGAGACAAGCCCAGATGCCCGGCCCAGGGCAGCGCGCCGTTGCGCTCGGGCAGCAAGGTCGACAGCGTCACCTTGCGCGGCCGCGCGCCCGCCACCAATGCGCTCTGCGGCCGATGCGGCAGCAAGACATCGCGCGCTTCGTCCAGATTGCCCAAGGTGGCCGACAGGCCCCAGGTGCGCAAGGCGGGCGACAGGCGTCGCAGACGGGCCAGGCACAGTTGCAGCAACACGCCGCGCTTATTGCCCAGCAGTTCATGCCATTCATCCACCACCACCGCGCGCAGCGCCCGAAAGCGCGACGAGGCATCCGCGTACGACAAAAGCAGCGCCAGCGATTCCGGCGTAATGACCAGCACGTCGGCCTTGCCCTGGCGGGCCAGCCGTTTGTCGCGCGCGCTGGCGTCGCCCGTGCGCAGGGCCACGGTCCAGCCCAGGCCCAGTTCGCTTGCTGTCTGGGCCAAGGCGCGGGCGGTGTCGGTGGCCAGGGCGCGCAGCGGCGTCACCCAGAGCACCCGGGGGCCTTCGCCGGTTGTTGGCCTTGCCACATCCGGGTTGGACAAGGCTTCCAACACTGGCCCACCGAAGGCCGCCAGCGTTTTGCCGCTGCCGGTTGGCGTGTGCAGCAAGCCGGATTCGCCCGCCAGATACCGTTGCCAGGTCTCGCGCTGAAACGCCGCCGCCCGCCAGCCGCGTGCCTTGAACCAGGCCGCCAGCGGCGCGTCCCAGCCGCGCGCGGGCGGGTTTGTCGCGGGCTTAGTCGCCGGCTCCATCGCGGGTTCGATGTCGGGCTCTGTCTCGGCTTCCATCGCAGATTTCCTTGCGATGCTCATCGCGCCAGCGCCTTCAGCGTATCCAACTGGTCGGCCTCGGCGGCGGGTTTGTCGCGCCGCCATTTGAGGATGCGCGGAAAGCGCACGGCCACGCCCGACTTGTGGCGCTTGGACAGGTTGACGCCTTCAAAGCCCAGCTCGAACACCTGCACCGGCTCCACCGAGCGCACGGGGCCGAAGCGTTCGCGCGTGTGGGCGCGCAGCCATCGGTCGAGTTCCAGGATTTCCTTGTCGTCCAGCCCGGAATACGCCTTGGCGATGGGCACCAGCGCATCCCCTTGCCACAGGCCGAAGGTGTAGTCGGTGTACAGCGTGCTGCGGCGGCCATGGCCGGACTGCGCATACAGCAGCACGGCGTCGATGGTGAGCGGGTCGATCTTCCACTTCCACCAATCGCCGCGCCGTCGTCCACTTTGGTAGCCGGCGGCGGCGCGCTTGAGCATGAAGCCTTCCACGTCGCGCTCGCGCGATTCCAGGCGCAATTCGGCGGCGGCTTCCCAACTGCCCGGCGCCACCGTGGGCGACAGCGACAGGCGCGGGTTGGGATGGCGTTGCAGCAGCGCTTCCAGCATGGCGCGGCGCTCGGCCTGCGGTCGGTCGCGCAGGTCGGCGCCGTTTTCCTCCAGCAGGTCGTAGGCCAGCATGCGCACTGGCGCCTCGGCCAGCCACTTGGGGCCGGGCTTGAGCCGCTGGATGCGAGTTTGCAAGGCCGAAAACGGCATGGGTCCGGTGGCGTCTTCCTGCCAGGCCAGCAGTTCGCCGTCCAGCACGCAGTCCACTTGCAGCGCGTGGGCGGCGGCTTCGACTTCCGGAAAGCGGCCGTCCAGCCGTTCTTCGCCGCGCGACCACAGCGCCACTTCGCCATGGCGGCGGATCAGTTGGGCGCGGATGCCGTCCCATTTCCATTCGATCAGCCAATCATCAATGGGGCCGAGCTTGGCCGGCTCGCCTTCCAGCGGCGAGGCCAGAAAGAACGGGTATGGCTGCTGGCGGTCGCCGGGCAAGGCTTCGGTGCTGAGCAGATCGCGCAGAAAGGCGGGGCTGGGCGTCCACGTACCCAGCATGCGTTGCGCGATGCGGGCAATGGGCACGCCCGACATTTCGGCTAGCGCCTGCTGCACCATGCGCTGCGACACGCCCACCCGCAGCGCGCCGGTCAACATTTTGTTGAACACCAGGCGCTGGTCGAACGGCAGGCTGCGCCAGGCCGGCACGATGATGTCGCGGCGTTTGGCTTCGTCGCGGTTGGCGGCGGGCAGCAGCACTTCTTCGATCCAATCGGCCAGGCCGCGCTCGGGACTCGCCTGCCCTTCTTGTTCGGCGGCGGGTTCGGGATCCGGCATCAGCAACGCCAAGGTCTCGGCCAGGTCGCCCACCTGGTCATAGCTGGCGTCCAGCAGCCAGGGCGGCGTGCCGGAGGCGGCGGCGGCCCAGGCGCGCAGTTCGGCCACGCCCGCGATCTTGCGGCGCGCGCTGCTGATCTTGCCGCCCGCCAGCAAATACAGCGCCCAGACCGCGTCGCGCGGCGGCGCATCGCGAAAGTACGCCACCAATGCCGCCCGCTTGTCCAAGGTGGCGGTACTACGGTCCAGTTCCTGATACAGCGCCGCGAATCGCTTCATGCTGGGCTTGGCCTCCGGGTCAATCGTCTTCGCCGTATTGGGTGGCCAGCGTTTCGGCCGCCGTGCCGGCGTCGTTCAGCGTGCGCACCAGCGCGTCCGTATCGCCATGCGTGGCGATGACGCGGCGCGCGCCCGTTTCATGGATGGTGCGCAGCAGGTCAGGCCAATCGGCGTGGTCCGACACGACAAAGCCCCGATCCATGTTGCGACGCCGGCGGTTGCCCCGCAAACGCATCCAGCCCGACGCAAAGCCGTGCTGCGCGCGGCGGAACCGCCGAAGCCATGTGCTGCCCGCGGCCGAGGGCGGGGCCAGGATCAGCTCGCCGGCAAAGCCCGGCCCGGACGCGGCCGGTGCGCCACCATCGGCATCGATGACCAGACGCGTGTCGGCCATGTGGATACCCGCCTGCCGGTACACGTCGACACCGGCCGCGATCGCGCCGTGCAAATAAACGGGCCGGTCGATCCAGGGGGCCAATTCCGCCAGCACGCGCTGCGCCTTGCCCAGCGCGTAGCAGTACAGAATGGCGGCCTCGCCGCGGGCGGCGCACAGGTCGCGCCATTGGACGATGTCGCGCGCCACTTCGGCCGTGTCGGGCCAGCGGTAAATGGGCAAGCCAAACGTGGCTTCGGTGATGAAGGTGTCGCAGGGCACCACTTCGAAGGGGCTGCAAGTGGGGTCCGGCTGGCGCTTGTAGTCGCCCGACACCACCCAGACCTGCCCATCGGCTTCGATGCGGACTTGCGCCGACCCCAGCACGTGGCCGGCCGGGTGCAAGGAGACCCGGGCGTTGCCCAGCGTGAAGACGTCTCCGTAACCGTGCACGCGGTAGTCCTGATCCCCCAGTCGCCACTGCAAGATGGGCAGTCCTTCGGCGCTGGTGTGATAGCAGCCCATGCCCACGCGGGCGTGGTCGCCGTGGCCGTGGGTGAGCACGGCGGTGGCCACCGGCCGCCAGGGGTCGATGTAGAACTGGCCGGCCGGGCAATACAAGCCTTCAGGCCGCCATTGCACGACGTCGGGCATCGAAACCTCCTCGGGCATGAGTTGTGCTGATGGGCGTGGTGTGTGGCACTTTCACGATACTTCAAGAGGTCTTATGCGAACCAAGCACATTCTGACGATCCTGGCATTGGTGGTGGCGGTGGCGGTGATGATGTCGATGGCGCCGTGGTGATGAGCCAGGCGCGGTCAGGTCACTGCTGGACGCGTTGTTATTAGTTGGCGGCGCAAGCCAGTGGCGCAACCCAGCCGGCCGGGTCATAAGCCGGCCGGGTCATTAGCCGCCGTCCAACCACCGCGCAGCGCGCTGGCAAAGCCACCCTCCACCCGCGAATGCGGGCGCGCGCTGGTAGTCACGCGCGGCAGGCTTGACCACGCGATCCGGGCCCCACCCTGCTCCAGCTTGTCCACCAGCGCCTGGTCTTCGCTGCACGGCAACGCTTCAAAGCCGCCAATGCGGCAATACGCGCCCGCTTCGATACCCAGGTTGGCGCCGTGCACATGCCGATGCCCGTCGCGATCCTGGTACTGCCCGGTAAACGTCCGGCGCGCCTGCGCGGCGCGGACGCCGTGCTCGCGCCAGCCCGCCACGCCCACCGTGCCGCACACGACTTCCGCATTCAAGGACAACTGATCCACCAGCCAGCGCGGCGATACGCGAGTGTCGGCGTCGGTGAACGCCAGCCAGCGCGCGCCGGCTTGCAGCAGATCGTGCGCCCCTTGCGCGCGGGCCACCCCGACATTGCGCGCGCCGATCGCCAGGCTATGCACGGGCCACGCCCCGATCAACTGCGCCGTGCGATCCACGCAATGATCCAGCACCACCACCACGCGCACGGCCTCGGCGCGCAGCTTCGGGTGCCGCGCCGCCCGCAGCACGGAGCGCAGGCAGGCGGTAATGTGGCGTTCTTCGTTGTGGGCCGGAATACAGATGCCGATCATGGCTCACCCTTCCTGTTGTCGGTGCCACCCGTCCAGCGCAAAAGCGCTGTCCTGGTGCTTGAAAGTCGGTACGAGCCCGCGCAGCGAACCTAGCGCATCGTGCAAGGCATTGGTGGCTTGCAGGCGGTCGTCGAAATCCGGCCGGTAGTGGCAGGCCACCAGTTCGCCATCGTTGGCCAGGCAGCGGTCCACCCCTTGCAGGAACAGCTCCAAGGCGGCGTCGTCCAGGTAATACCCCAGTTCTGACACGATGATCAGGTCAAACCCGCCATGCGGCACGGGCGGCCATTCGCGCGGCAGGTCCAGCGTCAAGGTGTCCACATGGTCAATGCCTTGGTCTGCCAGCCGCGCGCGGCAGCGGCTGAGCGCGGTGCCGGCGAAATCCGCCGCGCAAACGCGCTGGCAGCGAGCGGCCAGCAGCAAGCTCAGGTCACCGTTGCCGCAGCCCGGCTCGAAGGCATGGCGGTAATGCTCCCGCGCCAGCCCCGCCAGCAGCAGCGTGCGCTTGCGCCGTTCGTACCAGGCGCTGCCGACGCGCCAGGGGTCGGCGTGCTGGCGGTACAGCGTTTCGAAGTGGTCCACGCCTACAACTGCCACGGCGGTTCCTCCTGATTGCGGACCAGCCGCCCCAGCGCCGCCTGATCGCGTTCCGCGTGGCTTTGCCGGATGAAAACGGGCAGATCGGCCATCACCTGAGCGAAACCGGCGTCGCGGCACAGCGGCCCGGCGCCCAGCGCCCGCCCTGCCCGTGTGATTACCTCATTGGCGGCGGCCTCGACAGCCAGCCGCGCCCGAGCGCAGGCCAGCGCGCAGGCGTCCTTCGGGTTCGCGTCGATGAGGGCGGCGGTGTCGCGCAACACGGCGCGCGCCTGCGCCATGGCCACGTCGACGGCGCCCAGATGGGCCAGCCGATGCGGGTTTTCCGTCGGTGCGCTTGGTGCGTTTGGTGAGTTTGGTGCGTTTGGCCTCTCTGCCGGCGTGGCGGCTCGCAGCGTCGACGCAATGCGCGTCAACCCGCCATACCAGCACGCCGCCACGCCCGCGCCGCCATGTTGAAAGCCCGGCCGGTTCACGTAGGCACCCGGCGCGCCGACGGGCTGGCACACCGCGTCATCGAACACCACGTTGACGCTGGCCGACGCGCGCATTCCCACCGCATGCCAACCGTCGTTGGTGACCGCTACGCCAGGCTGATCCAGGGCTACCGCCACCAGGCAAGGTTCGCCCGCGGGGTCCCAAGCGCTGACCAGCGCATGGCTGATCGTGGCGGCGCCGGAACACCATGCCTTCACGCCGCGCAAACGGGCGCTGCCGTTGGGCTGCGGGACCAGCGCCACGCGGTAATCGGGAGGCTCGGCGCACCACACGCCCCAGCGGCTGCCCGCAGGCGCGTCAGGCGTCAGGCCGAGTTCCGCAAATATCGCCAAGGCATCCGTGTGCCCTTCATACAGTTTGACCAGGCTGAGGTCCACGGCGGCCACGCGGGCCAGCGCCTGCCAGCGGGCCAGCGTGGCGCCGGAACCTGGTAGCGGCAGGTGGTCACAGCCGGCATCCACCAGGTGGCGCATGGCCATGCCGGGATCGGGCGGCTCGGCCAAATCACTCCAATAGCCCATATCGCTCAACACGCGGCGAATGGCGGCCAAGGGCGCGCTGGGCAACAGAATCGCGGGGCGGCTGGTCATGACTTGCCACGCTTGAAATCCAGCGCATCCATGGCCGGCCCCACCGCTTGCGGCGCATAGCCGTCCCAGGGTGAGTTGCCCGCGTCCAGACGCTCATGGATATTGCTGATGGTCCAGTGCGCGCCGCTGGATAGTTTGTCGAGTTCGTCCCACGCCACCGGCACCGACACGCCCATGCCGGGCCGCGCCCGCGCCGACCACGCGGCCACCGTCGTTGCGCCAAAGCCATTGCGCAGATAGTCGGCAAAGATCTTGCCCACGCGATTCTTGGGGCCGCTTTTAGCCACGAAAATCTGCGGCAAGGTGCGGGCCAGATGCACCACGACGGTCTGCGCAAAGGACTTGAGCGTGTCCCAATCGTATTGACGGCGCAGCGGCACGACCACATGCAAGCCCTTGCCACCACTGGTTTTCAGCCAGGATTCCAGGCCAAGTTCATCCAGCATGGTGTGCACCAGGCGGGCAGCCTGCTGCATCGTCGCCCACTTGACGCCTTCGCCGGGGTCCAGGTCGAACAGCATGCGGTCGGGTTTGGAGATGGCCGTTTTCACGGCGTTCCAGGTATGGAATTCCACCACGTTCATCTGCACGGCCGACATGATGGCTTCGGCGGTGGGCACTTCCAGCAGCGGCGGATGATCCGGGTCCAAGCGCGTGGGCAAGGACTTCACGCCCGGCATGGCGGCTTCCAGGTGCTTCTGGAAAAAGAGCTGGCCGTCGATGCCGGAAGGCGCGCGCAGAAAGGATACGGGGCGGCCTTTCAGGTGTTCCAGCATCAGAGGTGCAACCAGGCCGTAATAACGCGCCAGATCCAGCTTGGTCAGTTTGGTCGACGGATCGATGACGCGCTCGGGGTGCGTCAGCCGCGCGGGTTTGGCGCGCGCGGGGGCCGTGGCCTGGGGCTTGGTGGTGGGCGAGTTGGTGGACTTGACCTGGGACTTGGCCCGCGGCTTGTCGGTGCTCACGGCCTGCGATCCAGACGCCGCAGCCGGCTTTTCCCGTGTGATCTGGCTGGGCGGTTTGTCTTGGCGCAAGCCGCGAAAGACCGAATGGCGGATATGCCCGCCGCTGGTCCATTCGCCGAACGACACCTCGGCCACCAGTTCCGGCTTGACCCAGTGCACTCCTTTCGCCTGCCCGCCGCTGACGGGCTTCTTGTCGGTTTCAAGGCCGGATAAAGTCTTGTGCAGCGCAATCAACCCCTGGCGGTCAAAGCCGGTGCCGACCTTGCCCGCATAGCGCAAGGCGCCGTCGTCCTCATGCACGGCCAGCAGCAAGGCGCCCAGGCCTTCGCGCGCACCTTGCGGGGCGGTATAGCCCACGATGACGAACTCTTGTCGCTTGGCGCACTTGATCTTCAGCCAGCTATCGCTGCGCCGCGATACATACGGCGCCGACTGGCGCTTGGCCATGATGCCTTCCAGCCCCATCTTGCAGGCCGACGCCACCAGGTTCGACGGCGTTTCCTTGAACGCTTCGCTAAAGCGCAGAAAGTCGTCGTCGGCGGTGTCCATCAATTGCGCCAGCAGGTCACGCCGCACGGTCAGCGGTTCTTCGCGCAGGTCCCGACAGCCGATAAACGGCAGGTCAAAGGCGTAGAACACGATATCGCCGGTGCGGTCGTTGTCAAAAGCGTTTTGCAGCGCCTGGAAACTGGGCACGCCCTGGTCGTTCAGCACGACCACCTCGCCATCGACCCATGCCCATTTGGCGGGCAGCTTGGCAAACGCCTGGACGATATGCGGCAGCTTGGCGCTCCAGTCGTGGCCGTTGCGGGTGTACAGCTTGACCGACTCCCCTTCGATGCGCACCAGCAGGCGGTAGCCGTCGAATTTCAGTTCGTACAGCCAGTCTTCCGCGTGCGGCGGCAGGCCGTCTACCAGCGTGGCAAGTTGGGGCTTGAATGAGGTGGGCAGATCGGCCGGCCGGCCGGGCAGCTTGCTTGCTGTGGAGGAGGCCTTGGTATCGGTATCGGGCGTAGTGGCGGCCGCTGTAGCGGACTTCGTAGCGGCCTTGGCTTTAGCCTTCGTCTTGCCAACGGCCTTCGCATCCCGCAGCGGCACCACGCTGTCCGGCATTTCGTCCACCACGCTGAATTCGCGTTCGGGGCGCGCATAGGCGTCGCGGTCCTTGATCAGCAGCCACGGCGGCTGCTTGTCGCCTTCCTTGCCCTTCATGCGCACCAGCGCCCATCGGCCCTGCATCTTCTTGCCTTGCAGGTCGAACTTCAGGTGCCCCTCGCGATAGCCTTTGCGCGCATCGGCCACGGGTGTCCAGACCCCTTCGTCCCAGATGATGACCTTGCCCGCGCCGTATTGGCCTTCGGGAATCTGGCCTTCGAACTGGTTGTAGGCAATGGGGTGGTCTTCCACCTGTACGGCCATGCGCTTGACCGAGGGGTCGAAACAAGGCCCCTTGGGCACAGCCCAACTTTTCATGGCGCCGTCCAGCTCCAGGCGAAAGTCGTAGTGCAGCCGGCTGGCCCAGTGCTTCTGGATGACGAAAGCGCGCGCGGACTCGTTGGCCTGCCCGCCCTCGGCGGGTTCGGTGGTCACCTTGAAATTGCGCTTTTGCCGGTAGGTTTTAAGACTGTCGGCCATGTCACGCCGCCTTGCGCGTAGAGGACGAGGCTTTGGTGGTCTTGCCCGCGGTCTTTCCCGTCGCCTTCTTGGTGCTCTTCGCCGACTTCTTCGCGGCCGTCTTGGTGGATGCCTTCTTCTTCGCGGCGGCCGGCTGTTGCTTGGCCGTCTTGCCTCCCTTCAAACTACGTTGCAGCAATTCCGTCAGGTCGATGACGTTATCGGCGTATTCGGGCGCTTCTTCCTGCGGTTCGACAACGGTTTCCGTCTTGCCGGCCTTCACCTTGCGAGCCACCAGGTCCATCACGGCGGCCTTGAATTCGTCCTTGAATTCCTCGGGGTCCCACTTGCCGGACATGTCCTCGACCAGCATCTTGGCCATCTTCAATTCGCTGGCGCTGGGCGCCATGCCCTTGGCGCCGACTTTGGGCAGATCCAGCCCTTCCAGCGACTTGACGTCATCGCCCCAGCGCATCAGGTTCAGCACCAGCACATCGCCCGACGGAATCAAGGCGGCCAGATGCTGTTTGGTCTGGATCACCACCTTGGCGATGCCGATCTTGCCGGTCTTGGCCAAGGTGTCGCGCAACAAGGCGTACACCTTTTGCCCCTTGTTGATGGGCGCCACGTAGTACGGCCGTTCAAGGTAGACAAAAGAGACGTCGCCGGCCTCCACAAACTGTTGTATCTCTATGGTTTGCGTGGTGCGGGGATAGGCGTCGGCGATCTCTTCCGGGGAAATGATCACGTACTGGCCGTCTTCGTATTCCACGCCTTTGACGATGTTCTCTTTGTCGATTTCCTTGCCCGTGCGCTTGTTGATGCGCTTGTACCCCACGGGGTCCATCGAGCGTTTGTCCAGCCAGTCGAAGTCGACCCCGGAGTCCGTCGTTGCCGTATGCAGGCCGACCGGTATATGGACGAGGCCAAACGAAATAGCCCCCTTCCAGATGGTTCTTGTTGCCATGATCCGCTCCTCTCAGTCGGTGCTGAGTGCAGCAAATTGTGTTCCCGCCTGGAATGGGGCGTCGTCAAAGAATGCGAATTCATAGTTAAGAAAGCACTTTAACTATTTTGCTTTAACGATGGACGATTAGACAGATCTATCAAGTAGTTATCGATTACTTAGAAAGTAATTTCTACCTTCAATATCTGCACTGCCGAACGCCCATCTTGATGTGCAAAGGGAAAACCCGAAGAAACTTTTTCAATTGAGAGTCGGTCGCAATTCGTTCAGTTGCATGTCAGGCGGGCCCGCTCGTGGCCTATCTCCCCTTTCCGAGAGTACCGATGATGCCGTCACGCACGCGCGCCGCCGCGCCACCGACCCGTTTTCCTCAAACCTCGGAAGAGACCGCGCCAGCCGGCCTGTCAGTCATGGACGCCACCGTGGTGCTGGTCGGCGTGGTGATCGGCATCGGCATCTTCGGCTTTCCGCCGCTGGTTGCCCAACACGCCGCGTCCGAGGCCATGTATATCGCGCTGTGGTGCGCGGGCGGCTTCGTCATGTTGGTGGGCGCGCTGTGCTACGCGGAATTGGGCTCGGCCTACCCCGGCGCGGGGGGCGAATACCTGTACCTGACCCGTGCCTGGGGCCCGCGCGTGGGCTTGTTGTTTGCCTGGGCACGCTGCACGGTGATCCAGACGGGCGCCATTGCGGTGGTGGCGTACATCTATGGTGACTATGCGCAACGCCTGATGCCGCTGGGCACCTACGGGCCGGCCGTGCATGCGGCGATTTCAGTGGTGGCGCTGACGGCGCTGAACGTGGTGGGCACGCGCCATTCCAAGCGGCTGCAATGGGTCTTCACGATCTTGACGCTGCTGGCCCTGGGGGCGGTGCTGGTGGCCAGCCTGTCGGGCACGGGCGGCAACGGGCTGGTGGCGCCCGTGGCACCCACGCCGCTTACCGGCAACCCGGCCGGGTTGATGGGCATGGGCATGGTGTTCGTGCTGCTGACCTACGGCGGGTGGAACGAAGCCGCGTATCTCAGCGGCGAACTGCGCGAGCCCGGACGCAACATGAGCCGGGTGCTGCTCATCGGCACGGCGGTGGTGACCGGCGCCTATCTGCTGACGAACCTGGCCTTGCTGGAACTATTCGGCCTGCAAGGCTTGCGCGACACCCCCGCGCTGGGTGCCGACGTCATGCAATTGGCGGCCGGCCCCTACGCGGCGGCATTGCTCAGCCTGACCGTCTGCGCCACGGCGCTAAGCACCATCAACGGCACCATCATTACCGGCGCCCGCGTGTACTACGCGCTGGGGCGCGACGTGCCCAAGCTGCGCGCCCTGTCGGGTTGGAGCGCGCGCAATGAAACCCCGGTCGCCGCGCTGCTGGCCCAGGGCGCCATCACCCTGGCGCTGGTGGGGTTGGGCGCGTTCAGCCAGAACAGCGTGCAGACGCTGGTGGCCTACACCGCGCCGGTTTTCTGGATTTTCATGCTGCTGGTGGCAGCGTCCGTCTGGCGCTTGCGGCAGTTGGATCCCAACCGCCCCAGGCCGTTTCGCGTGCCCTTCTATCCCCTGCCGCCGCTGTTGCTTGGCCTGACCTGCGCGGGCCTGGTCTATTCCAGTGCCGTCTATGCGGGGGCCGGCGCGTTGATCGGGCTGGTGGTGCTGGCGGCCGGCGTCCCGATGCTGCGATTGCTGAAACCCGCCCGATTGCCCGACTGACTTTTATTGTTCGACCCACAAGGAGCCATCATGCAAGCCTCGACTCAGCCTCTAGACTCCCGCCGCGTGACAAGTGGCGGCCTGCCACGGGCCCGATTCATCGCTGTCGCCACCGCCATGGCGCTATCGCTGGCATTCACCGCCGTCGCCATGGCGCAGCCCGCGGCAAAGCCCGCTGGGTCGGCAGCCCCAAGCGCTGCCAACGACGAATACAAGCCAGACGTGGGCCAGGCCGGCAAGGACGTGATCTGGGTACCCACGCCGCAAACGCTGGTGGACAAGATGCTGGACATGGCCAAGGTGACCCCGCAGGACCGGCTGATGGACCTGGGCTCGGGCGATGGGCGCACCGTGATCACCGCCGCGCAACGCGGGCTGACGGCGCAAGGCATTGAATACAACCCGGACCTGGTGGAGCTGTCGCGCCGCAACGCCCAAAGCGCAGGCGTGGCCGACCGCGCCACCTTCGTGGCGGCGGACCTGTTCAAGACCGACCTGTCCAAGGCGGACGTGATCACCATGTTCCTCTTGTCCACCATCAACGAAAAGCTGCGCCCCACCCTGTTGCAGTTGACGCCCGGCACGCGAGTGGTATCCAACACGTTCCGCATGGGTGACTGGGAACCGGATGCGTCCGAAACCGTCACCAAGGACTGCTCCACCTACTGCACCGCGCTGCTGTGGATCGTGCCCGCCAAGGTGGAAGGCAAATGGGAAGTGGACGGCCAGACGCTGCAACTAACACAGCAGTATCAGATGCTGTCCGGCAAGTTCGGGTCGGCCGACATCACGGATGCGCGCATGAACGGCACCGCCATCGCGTTCACCGCCAACGGCGTGCGCTACACGGGCGAAGTCAATGGCAAGACCATGAGCGGCACCGCCGACGGCAAGGGCAAGTGGACGGGCAAGCGGGTGTAGCGATCGGCGGGGTGTCTGCCGGAGTCACTGCTGGAGTCACTGCTGGCAATAGCGGCCGGGTCATTCAGGTTTGACCGGGCCGCTTCTCATGCAATAGCATGCGTTGCATGAGAAGAGACAGCAAACTTTCCGGCGTGCTTCACGTACTGCTTCATATGGCCGAAGCACCCGGCCCCATGACGTCCGAAGACCTGGGCCGGGTCATGCAGACCAACCCGGTCGTCATCCGCCGCATCATGGCGGGCTTGCGCGACCAACAGCTGGTGAGCTCTGAAAAAGGCCATGGCGGCGGCTGGACCATCTCTTGCGATTTCAACGCCGTGACCCTGCGCGACATCTACGAAGCGCTGGGTTCACCGGAAATTTTCGCCATGGGCAACCGTAGCGAATCACCGGGCTGCCTGGTAGAGGTCGCCGTGAACAAGGCGCTGACCGGCGCTTTTGAAGATGCCGAAGCCTTGCTGATGGCGCGCTTTGGCGGCGTGACCCTGGCGGCGTTGAGCAAGGATTTCCACGAAGCCATGGTCAAACAGGGACGCCGGATTGATCTGGGCGCGGTACATGAGCCTTGACGGCGCGAAGGTAGGAAATGCCGGTTCAGCGAGGCGCAATCAGGCAGGAGCACGCCACGCCGCCAGCGTCGATTCCACCAAGGCGATCTCGTCCTGCCCCATGCCGGCAGCCGCGTAATACCGCTGGCGCCGGGCTACGACACTGCGCACCGCGTCCACGATCGAGCGCGCGGCCGCCTCGGACCGCAACCCAAAACGCCGGTACTCCGACAGGCAATTCTCAAACGTGCTGTCGCGCTCGGCCGTGCCGATATGCAGGTAATGGCGGGCGGAGCCTTCCTGCGTCACCACGTCGAACAGCGGCGCCAGCCGATAGGTATGGGCGCCCTCGTCCTTCAGAAACCCCACGTTCTTCAGGTGGTCGTCGGTGTTGTGGACGGCCACGTTAAGAATCATGCGCGCGTACAGCTCTTTCAGGTCCTGCACCGGGTTCGACGAAATGCGGCGTGTGACGTCGGCCAGGCGCGCATAGGAATACGTGGCCTTGCCCTGCGGCCCGTCCAGGTCGCGCTTGCCGATCTGGACGGACGGGCTGATCAACGACGCGCCGCTTAGAAAATGGCGGCGTGCCACCACGGGCGCCGCGCCTTCAGGCACCGGCAGCAGCTCGCGGTCAAAGCGATGAGTCAGCAGCACCGCGCCCAGATGGGTTTCGGTCAGCCGGATGTCGGGCACGGTCAGCCCGATGGCGCGCGCCATCCGCAAGTTGGCGAACTCCACGCGCTGCCGATCATAGGAATCGCCTTTGCGCGGAAACTTGGCAATCCACATTTCGCCCTGCTCGTCGCGCACGATGGTCTTGGGGCGCGCGCCGCCGATATCCCAGGAACTGCCCAGGATGTCGCGATACAAGCCTTTGGGCTTCACGCCCTGGTCGATATCGGTCAACAGGTCGGCCAGGGAATCCAGTTGGCTGACTTCGGGCAACCGATAGGTCTTGCGCATGTTTGGCGTCAGCAGGCGCGCGCTGAAAAACAGCGCGCCCACGCCCATGCCCCGGCCGCGCAGCAGTACTTCGTCTTCCGTGACCCGCGCGCCCGCCTTGTCCACCCGCATGACGTTGCGCCCCCAGGCGTCGGGCGCCGCATCAAAGATGGCGCCCAGCGTTTCGTAGCGGCTTTCGGTGCGAAACGTGGTGGCGGCATCGATCAGCGGCAGGTTGAGCGGGTCCAGCGCGAAGGCGCGTGGGTCGCGCACGTAGGAATGCACGTAGGTGAATTCGGCGAAGAAGCGGGTTTCGTCGGAATCGTCCAGCGTCAGCACGCCGGCCAAGACGGCTTCGCCACGGATGTCCACGTAGACGAACAGTTCGCTTTCCACGGATTTGTGCTTGCGGGCGCGCGCCATGCCGACCCCGGCCTATAGCTTGGAAGGGTCGGCGCGGTGCGCATGCAAGGCGGCGCTGCTGCCTCGACTGGGCCGGCGCAAGGCGTCCAGCCGCTTGCCCACGCCGTCTAGTTCGGGGTCGCCCAGGGCGAACACCTGGTCGGCATAGCCGTATTGCAGCAAGGCCTCGATCGCCAGGGCCAGCGATACGCCGCCGTCGCCCCGCTCCAGCCGCGCGATGGTGGCACGCGAAACGCCCATGCGGCTGGCCAGCACGCTTTCGGATTCGGCACGACGCAAGCGGGCTGTGCGCAGGTTGGCGCCTAGGCGAATCAGCGCTTCGGCAGCGTCAAAGCTGGGCTCGATCTTCTTTTTCATGCCGCAATAATAAATCCGACAAGGCGGAAATGCACGATTAATAGATCACGTTGTTTTTAGCCCATGATTCATTAATGAATCATTAACAAAATTTATGAATTATTAATGAGTCAATAATGCCATTACACCAATAGTGCTTAAACCACCACCGCCTGATCCAGCCGTAAGCCGCCCCGCGCGGTATCCAAGGTGACTTGCGCACCCAGCGGCAGCGTCAAATTCGGGTCGCCATGACCGCTGGGCCAGCCCGCCAAGATCGGAACGCCGCGCGCCCGGAACTGGTCGCGTATCAGCGGGTACAGCAGGCCTTGCGCCTCGGCGTCGTCCATCTGGCCGCGCAGGCGGGTGAAGTTGCCCACCAGCAAGCCGCGCACGCCGTCGAACTTGCCGGCTGCCGCCAGTTGGCCCAACAGCCGGTCCACGCGGGGGATGGCTTCGTTCACGTCTTCGATGAACAGGATGGCGTCGCGCGTGTCGATGTCGTTGCGCGTGCCGGTCAAGGCGGCGAGCAGCGCCAGGTTGCCACCCACCAGCCGCCCGCTGGCCACGCCCGACACCAATTCAGTGGCCAGGGCGTCTAGCGGGGGCGCAATCCAGGAGCCCGCCCCCATCTGGCCGCTGACCATCGCCAGCACGCTGGATTCCGTGGGTTCGCGCTTGCCGGCCAACAGGTCTTGCGCCAGCATCGGCCCGTGAAAGGTCACAAACCCCACATGCCGCTGCATGGCCAGGTGCAGGGCCGTAATGTCGCTATACCCGATGAAAGGTTTGGGGTGCCGGCGCAATAGCCCGACATCCAGTTGATCCAGCAAGCGCCACGACCCGAAGCCACCTTGCAGACACCACACCGCCCCCACCTCGGGGTCGGCGAATGCGGCGTGCAGATCGGCCAGCCGATCGGCGTCGCTGCCGGCCAGATAGTCATAGGGGGGGCTCATGCGGGTGCGGCTGGCGGGCATGACCTGGGCGACGTAGCCCCGGGCTTCCAACCATTCCGCCGCCTCGTCGCTGGCGTTAAGCGCGGCCGAGGCCGGCGCCACAATTGCGATTCTGGCGCCGGGCCGTAGAGCGGGTACCGGCGTGGCCCCGATGCCGTTGGGGGGCGGGGGCGGCGTGGGTTTTTGGGAACGGCCGGAAACCGTGCCAGATGGCGCGGCAGAGCGGCCGCCCGGCGCGCGGCTGGCGCAACCGCCCAGCACCAACGCGGACAGGCACAGCGCCCCGCCCTGTTTCAGGAAGCTTCTGCGATGGGTCGGGACAGGCAAGGCGAGTTTGGCAGGCTGGGGGGGCATGGTTCGGGGTTGGATGCTTAGAACCGCTCGTAGTCCAGCCGGTAACGCCACTGGCCCACGGCCAGGCCCGCCATGGGCAGCCGCCCGATGCGGATGCGGCGCAAGGCCTGGAGCTGCAAGCCCGCGGTGTCGCACACGTATTCAATGAAACCCAGCGGCGGCGTCTTCAGGGCAAACCGAAGATGGGTTTCGTTCTGCCAACTGACCTTCATGGGGGTGGCGGCGCGACCCTCAAAGGACATGCCGCGTTGCAGACGCGCCAAATCGCCGTCGCTGAGTTTGCCAGTGACTTGCGCCACGTACTCTTGCTCAACCAGCTTGCCCTCTTCCATGAGCTTGCGCGAAATGGCGAACTCTTGCGTGTACACGACAAGGCCGCTGGCGGCGCGCTCAAGCGGGGTGACCAGCTTCAGGCCGTTGAACATGCGCTTCAGATAGCGCCGGCCGGAACGGTCGCCGGGCATCAGGTTCTTGGGAATGATCAAGTCCAGCGCCGATCCCGGTTCGTTGTCGGCATACGTGCCTTCGGGCTTGTGCACCAGCACTGTCACGGGCTTGATGTCTTCCAGCTTGGCGCCGGGCAGCAGTGCGACGGTCTGGCCGGGGGCGACCCGTGCGCCGGGCTCTTCAACCGTCTTGCCGTCCACGGCGACCCAGCCGCCTTCTATATAGCGTTCGGCATCGCTGCGCGAGCAAGAGAGATCCGCGGCCAGTCGTTTGGCAAGGCGTGCGCTGTCGCTCATTGGGCCTCCGCCTGCACGACGGGCGTAGCCGGGACAAATTGGAATTCGGGTGCGCGGTTTGCCAGCGCAAGCGGGTGCATCGTCATGGGTAGTGTTGGGGTGCTGCAAAAAAAGCGGGCTGTGCGCCCGCGGTATCAGGCAGATGTTACGCCTTTTCAACAGGGGAGCCCGGCGACGCCGAGATCGGCGTGTCGAGGGAGGACGCAATCGGCGCGTCGATGGCTGCGTCGGAAATCCCCGCTGTCGCCGCCGGTGGCGGCACTTCGTCGATCCAGGCTTTCAGCAAAGTCGACGTCACGGCCAGGATGACCGGGCCAATGAACAGGCCGACGATACCGAAGGCCACCAGGCCGCCCAGCACGCCCGACAAAATCAGCAGCAGCGACAGATTCACCCCGCGCTTGATCAGTATGGGGCGCAGCAGGTTGTCCAGCGTGGCCACGACCAGCGCCCACACCAGCAGCACGATGGCTGCCACCTTCATGTCGTTCTGGAATAACCAGATCACGCCACCCAGCATCGGCAGGAACGGGCCGAGTTGCGCCAGGCACAGCATCACCATCAAGGCCGTCAGGATGCCGGCGGCCGGCACCCCCGCAATCCATAAGCCCAAGCCGCCCAACGCGGACTGCACCACCGCCGTCACCACGATGCCCAGCGCCACGGCACGCACGGCGGCGCCCGCCAGCCGGACGGCGGCCACGCCGCGCTCTCCCGCCAGCCGATTCGAAAAGCGTTTGACGAAGTTGGCCGCCGCGTCGCCCTGGCTGTACAGAATGCCCGAGATGATGATGGTGATCAGCATGTGCATGACGAACACGCCCACGATGGCGGCATGGCTCAGCAGCCAGCGGGCGGCCATGGTCAGGTAGGGTTCCAGCCGCGCCAGCAGCCCGCCCGCGCCCGCATCCGACAGCGTCTGCCATTCCTCGGCCACGCGCGGGCCGGCAACGGGAATGCTGCTGATCCAGCGCGGTGGCGCCAGCAAGGTGTAGTCAGGCAGGCTCTTGACTGCCGCCATGATCGCGCCGCTATGCAACGCCAGGGTCGAGATCACCTGATACAGCGGCAGGACAATCACGAACAGCAGAATCAGCAACATGATGCTGGTGGCGGCCCAGCGGCGCCCGCCGCAGCGCCGCTGCACGGCCCGCATCACGGGCCAGGTCGCCACCACGATGGTCGTTGCCCAGATCAGCCCGGGCAGAAACGGGCGCAGCACGTACAGGCTGCCGACCATCAGCGCGGAAAGAATGACGACCAGAAGCAGAATGCGGGCCAGATCAACCGTGGTTCGTGGGTTCACGCGTTGCTCCCGGCAAGGCAAGGCGCCCTGCATGATGGCGCACCGCAACCGAGGGGCGGTTGCCCGTCTGGGTGTCGTGGATGCGATCAATTCGAAATTTATACGAAATTTGCTGGGACTTATAGGGAAACCACAACCACCCGGGACCATCCTGGCCACTGCAATGCGCGGGAGCGTGTGCGACTAGGGTGCGGCGGGCGAAGGGCTTTGCGTGGCGGCCTGGGTCGCGGCCATCAAATGCCGTGTCAGCGCGGCCAGCTGCTCGTCCTTTTGCTGCAACTGCGCCAGCAACGTGGACGACTGTGTGTCAGCAGCGGCCAGGCGAGCCAACAGTGCTTGCTCGTTTCCGCGCGCGGCCGCCAACGCGCCTTGAGCCGACGCCAGCGCCTCTTGCAAGGCCGCTTGCGCGGCCTCGTGCCGGGCCTGGGCCGCAATGCTGCCCGCGTGCGCGGCCTGCGTGGCCACATCGGCTTCGCGCTTGGCGACCAGCGCCTGGGCCAGCGCGGCCTGGTGCTGGTTGCTCTGCTTCTGGCTGGCCGCGTGTGCCTCATCCAGCCGCATTTGCAGCTTTTTTGCCGCGCCGCGTTCGGCGTCCAGCTCGTTCAGCCAACGTCGTTCGTGAGCGGCGTGGCGCGCTTCCAGCGCCTCCAGGGCTTGCGCGTGCAGGCCGCGCATTTTTTCGGCTTCGGTCAGCAGGGTTTGCACGGCGCTTTGCGCGTCTTCCAGTTGCCCCCGGCTTTGCTTCAGTTGGTCGTCGCGCTGACGCAGTTGCCGTTCCGCCGCTTGCAGGCGCTCTTCGGTGGCGGCCAATTGCGCCGTGGCGACCCGCAGGCCTTCTTGCAGGTCCTGTTCCCGGTTCACCAACTGGATTTCGCGCTGCTGAAGCTGCTCGGCTTGCGCGGCCAAGCGTTCGCCCTCCTCCGCCAGTTCTTCCCAGCGCTGCCGGTAGCCCTCTGCTTGCTGGGTGCGGGCCTCGGCCAGCGCCGCTTCCCAAAAGTGCGTAGCGGCTTGGGTGACCGGGTCGGGTATGGCGGGCGGCGCGGCGAACGCGCCCGGATCCTTGATGCGCGCGCCTAAAGCGCGGAACCAGGTTTCCAGGTGCGGGCTGACCGTGTTGGGCGAGCCGCGCCCAATCTTCTGCCGTACCCGCTCAATGGTGGGGCGCGCGCCTTCCAGCAGCAGGGTGTCCGCGGCGGTCCAGACGTCGTTTTCGGTAATTCCCGTGGCCATCGCCGGTTTCCTCTACAGGGCTTATGAGCGCTGGATAAAATCCAGAATTAGTGACGATAATGGAACCTTATCGTGACTTAATTTGTATTAGTGTTAGATATCATACAGCATACATAATAATATGTATGAAATAAGCATTAGGATTTGTCAGGCCGCCGCTTTCGGGGGCGCCGCCCCAAAACACCCGTTTTCAGATCGTGCTGACATCCCTTCTACCTTCCCTAGCCAAGGCCCTGCCCTGATGCCGCTGACATTGCTGGCTTCGCTGCCCCTTCTGGACCCGAACGCCCTGGACAAGCAGGCGGATGCCGCCGTGCGCGGCCTGATGCGCGAAGGCAGTTCCGCCAACACGGCGGCCAGCTATCGTGCGGCCATCCGCTACTGGACGGCCTGGTTCGAGCTGCGCTATGGCCAGCGCTTTGCCCTGCCCTTGCCCGAGGCCGCCGTCATCCAGTTTGTGGTCGACCATGCGCAGCGCGCGTCCGACCAAGGCTTGAAATGGGAACTTCCGCTGGCGCTGGACCAGGAATTGGTCCGCCTGAAGGCCAAGGGCCGCTTGGGGCCGCCCAGCCTGAATACATTGCTGCAACGCTTGTCGGTCCTGTCCAAGGCGCACGAGCTGCATGGCTATCACAACCCCTGCCGCGCCGCGCCGGTGCGCGAACTGCTGGCCAAGACACGCCGTGCCTACGCTCGGCGCGGCATGGCGCCCGCCAAGAAAGAAGCGCTGACCCGCGAACCCTTGCAAGCCATGCTGGCCACCTGTGACGGCTCGCTGCGCGGCATACGCGATCGTGCGCTGCTGCTGTTCGCCTGGGCCAGCGGTGGCCGCCGCCGTTCCGAGGTGGTGTGCGCCACGCTTGAAAACACCCGTCGCACGGCCGAGGGCTTTCTGTACACGCTGACCCAATCCAAGACGAATCAGGCGGGCGCCCAACGGCCCGGCGACCAAAAGCCCATCGTCGGGTCGGCGGCCCAGGCGCTGGAGGCCTGGCTTGCGGCCAGTGGCATCCGCCAGGGTCCGATCTTTCGCCGCGTGCGGCGCGGCGACGTGGTGGGCGAACCGCTGGCCGCCGCCGCCGTGCGCGCCATCGTGCTTGAACGCTGCAAATTGGCGGGGCTGGAAGGTGAATTTTCGGCACACAGCCTGCGCTCGGGCTTTGTCACGGAAGCCGGGCGGCAGAACGTGCCCTTGGGCGACACCATGGCCATGACCGGGCACGCCAGCGTAGCCACGGTCATGGGCTACTTCCGCGCCGGCGCGGCCGCGCAGTCGCCGGCTGCCCGCCTGCTGGACGACCCGGACCCTCAATCCCTATAGATAAGCGCCACGTTTGCCGTTAATCTCGCGTCGCGGCGCTGACTGCGCCGCATCCTTATCCGATAGCCTGACCGCCCTAAGCCCGTCCTGAGCCCGCCCCGAGCCCCGTCCTGATCCTGTATGCGAATCAACCTACGCGGGCTTGTGCTTGCACTTACCGTCCTTAGCGCTGTCGCCGCCACGGCCAACGCGCTCTACGCCAGCTACCTGGTGCAACGCGACCAGCTCATCGCCAATACGCTGGAATCCAATCGCGTGTACGCGGCCAAGCTGGCGGAAAGCACCACCTCTTTCCTGAAGTCGGCGCAACAGCAACTGGCGTACAGCGCCCGCCATCTGGCGAGCCAGGTCGACGCGCCCGACGTGCTCGCTGGCGAGGTATCGCGCTTGCGCGAACAGGCGAACGATTTCAATTCGGTGGGCGTGATCAGCGCGGACGGCATCATCCTGGCCACCTCGCAAACCTTCAGCAGTTTCGTGGGAGCGCGGGTGGACAGCCCGGGCAGCCGCGCGGCGTTGCAGGCCCGTCGGCCCCTGATCAGCAAGCCGTATGTGTCGATGGCGGGCAACATGCTCATCAACCTGTCACATCCGATCTATTCGAACGACGGTCGCTACTTGGGTTATATCGCCGGCACCATCTATTTGCGCAGCCACAACAGTGCGCTGCAGGAGCTGCTGGGCAAGCACCACTATCAGGATGGCTCCTACTTATATGTGGTCGACCGCGACGGCCAAATGATCTATCACATGCAAGCCGACCGCGTTGGCGAAGACGTCAACCGCAATCCGGTGGTGGCGGCCGTTACCCGTGGCGAGTCGGGCGCGCAGCGCGTGGTGAACACCCAGGGCGTGGACATGCTGGCGGGCTACGCGGTCGAGCCGCTAAGCGGCTGGGGCATCATCGCGCAACGGCCGGCGGAAGTTACCTTGGAACCCATCCACGAATTGATCTGGGCGCTGATCGGCTACGCGGCGCCGTTGGCGCTGGCGTTTCTGCTGGCCATCTGGTGGTGCGCCCGCATGATTTCCCTGCCCTTGTCGCAATTGGCCACCAACGTCGAACACCAGGATGTGGCCGTCGCCATGCAACGGGTGCAGTCGGTCAAGGCCTGGTACTTCGAGGCCGAACGCTTGAAGCGCGCGGTGATGAACAGCATTTCCAGCCTGCAAGACAAGATCGGCAAGCTCAACCAGGCCAGCATGACAGACCCCTTGACGGGCCTGCGCAATCGACGCGGCACGCAGGATGCCGTGGAGCAATGGCAAACCGGGGGCACCCCGTTTGCGGTGGTGGCGCTGGATATTGACCACTTCAAGCGCGTGAATGACACGCATGGGCATCCGAAGGGCGACGAGGTGATTCGGGGCATGGCCAAGTTGATGCAGGAATGTTCGCGACCGTCGGACGTGCTTTGCCGCAGCGGCGGCGAAGAATTCCTGATGCTTCTGCCCAACGTCGGCATGAAGGAAGCCGCCCGCGTTGCCGAGCGATTGCGCCTGCACACGGCTGACCGGCCGCTGCATGGGGTGCCGGGCATTACCGTGTCGGCGGGCGTGGCGCAGTGGCCGTCCTGTGGCGCCGAGGTTGATCAGGTCTTTCAGGCGGCCGACGCGGCCCTGTATGCCGCAAAGGCACAAGGGCGCAATCGGGTCGTGGTGCACAACAACGCATAGCCCGATCAACCGTTGCGGCACCGCCCCTACTACTCACATTCGTAGTCCTCTTATTTGCTTCCGCGGCGACTCTCACCATAATGCACCATGGTGATTGCGATGTTAATTATTAATCGCTGACGGGGCTGGCCACCCTTTCGCAGTACGTGTGCATTCCGTACGCAGTTCGTAGGTAGCTTTGTACGTCGCACGTACGTAACTCGTACGTCGCATGTACGTCGCATGTACGTCGCATGTACATAGCTCTTACGCACGCATCGTTCCACCAGCCGCTTCACTCGTCGACCCACACGTCGACTCTATCGTCGTTCCCACGTCTTTTGCGACCCGCCTTCTGGCAGGCCGCAGGGGATCCTTTTGTCCAACGCAACACAACCATCACATGGGGTACTCATGAAAGCAGCAAGCATCAAGCGCGGTGCGCTGGCCATCGCCTTGGCCGCCTTGTCCGGCAGCGCCGTCCAGGCCGCCACCGACACCACCAGCGTCACGCTGTATGGCGTCATCGACATGGGGCTGGGCTTTGAACGGCGGCACAACAACACGGACGAGTCGTCGCGTTCGCAGGTGGGGATGCGCGATGGCACGATGTCGGGCTCCCGCTGGGGCTTGCGCGGTGTCGAAGATCTGGGCAGCGGCTACAGCGTGGTGTTCCGCCTGGAAAGCGGCTTTCATCCGCAAAACGGCAATCAAGGCCAGGGCCGGCTGTTCGGGCGCTGGGCCTATCTTGGGCTGGTGGGCGACTTTGGTGAATTGCGCGCCGGGCGCCAGCAGGTGCTGAGCGATAGCTGGGGCGGCGTCTCATCGCCCTTCGGCACCTCTTGGGACGGCGCATCAGCCTCCGTCACGTCGGGCTACAACGATGGCGACTTTGGCCGTGGCGGCCGGGTCAACAATGCGTTTATCTACCGCACGCCGGTCTGGAACGGATGGCAGGCGGGGCTGGGCTACAGCTTCGAGGCCCAAGATAGCGACAAATTCGCCACCGCCGACCACGACCGTGTGTGGACGGCCGGCTTGCGCTACCGCGCCGGGCCGATCTCCACCGCACTCACCTACGAACGCCTGAATCCAGACGCCAGCGTGCCGGGCAAGTTCCACTCCAGCAACGTACAACTGGCTGGATCCTATGATTTCGAATGGATGAAACTGCACGCGGGCTATGGCAATTTGCGCAATCCCAACGTGGGGCCGTCGGCCGGCGTCAGGCGCGTGAATTCGTACGTGGGTGGCGTCAGTGTGCCGCTCAGTGGCAACAGCAAGGTGCTGGCCGCCTACCAGCGCGCCACCAGTTCGCGCATCAAGGGATGGGGCTTGGGCTATGAGTACGACTTGTCCAAGCGCACCAACCTTTACGCGCTGCTTGACCGCGTAGACCACCGCCAATCGCACACGCTGCAATCCGTGGTGGGCATGCGCCACCACTTTTGAGCCGCGGCATTTAAGGCGCCACACCTAAGGCACTACTTCTAGAGGCCACGCCGCCCCGGCTGCCATTGCGGCCGGGGCGGTTCGCCCTGCCCTTACACCAGCATGGGCCAATAGGTCGGTGCCAGGCACAACCACATCTCTGCGCTCATGGCGTCTGGCTTGCGCTTGGGCAAGCCGGTGCGGCGCTTGAGTCTCTCGCCCCGGCATGCAAACACAATGCTGTGCGCGCAAGACGTGTCGCTCACTTCAATGACCGAGCCCGCAAACTGCTTTTTTATACGGCCCAGGTAGGTGTTGAACTGAAAGTTCGATGCATGGAAGTTGCACACCATCATGCCGTCGGGCGCCAGGGCGTTAAAGCAACTCTCATAGAACGCCTCGCTTGCCAACTGCTCGGGCAGGCCGTTGATGTCGTAGCCGTCGACCAGGACCGCGTCGTAGTGGTCCTGGTACTGCTTGATCAGCGCCGCGCCGTCGCCTTGCAGCACTTGAAAACGGTCGTCGTCCCGTGGCACATGGAAGGAATCGCGCAACGCAATGACGTGCGGATTGATCTCGTATACGTCGATGCTCGTGGACGGCAGGTGCTGATAGCAGAATTTGGCTAGCGACCCCCCGCCCAGGCCCACCATGGCGATGCGCCGCGGATTCGGGTTGAACAGCAGAAACGCCATCATGATGCGGGTGTATTCCAAGTTGAGCGCCGCCGGATCTTTCGTCCACATGCGGCTCTGGATTTCAGAGTGCGAGAACATCAACGACCGAGACGTCGTCGTGGCGTACACGAAGGGCCTAACTTGTTGATTGTTTGATATGTTTTCAGGCATTCCAAAGGCTCACTGGCTAAAGCATGGCGATGCGTGCAGGCCTGGCGCGAGCTAAAGCACACACCTTCCGGCGCGCACATTCCAGCCCGCGCATTTCAGCGCAGACAATTGCCCATGCAAAAACGCCGCTGGCGCGGCGAGGCGCCAGCGGGGCGGGTCAGGCAAGATCAGGGGAAAAGCGGATTGGCGGGCTACACGTTGAAACGGCGCACACAAGGCGCGCCGTTCAGGTAGCTAAGCGGATATGTTCAGAAGCCAAGAAACCAAAAAACCGGATTCGGGTGATTCCAAACACAACCAGCAGCGTGATTTATGCCCGCGAATGCGGAGCAGCCACAGGGACTAATTCACTAAGACTGTTGCAAGGGGCGCTATTTGGAAGACCGCGATTTGTCGCCGTCTTTAGAGGCGTCGGAATCCGCGGCAACGGCATCCATTTCAGATTCCTGGTTCGCTTCAGGGGCCTTCCAGTTAAGCGGCGGAACTTCAAAACGCCACTTTTTACCAACCAGTTGATGCGACATAAGCGTTCTCCTATGCGTGGTGCGTGGCTACCCCCGCCAAAGCGATGCACCGCCGGTTCAAGCGCGCCAAGAATGCCCGGTAGGTCGCGGGGGGCAGGCATTCCAAGAAGTCAGACGGCAGATCAAATAGTTGTTTTAATTTTGCCGTCAATTGAAAGATCTTAGCATATTTATGACTGAAAAAGCAAGCAGATGCCTATGAGCGAGCCAGGTGCTTGACGCGCTGAGAACGATCATTCTATGATCCGCTCATCCTATGCAGAACGATCGTTCTCCGGTCGTCGTTTCACCGAGCCCAAACATGATGGATGCCATGACCTCCACGCAGGAGCGCCTGCTTCGCGCCACCGAACACCTTATCTATCAAGGCGGCATTCATGCCACCGGAATGGACCTGATTGTGAAAACCTCGGGCGTGGCGCGCAAAAGCCTGTACAAGCACTATCCGAACAAAGACGCGCTGGTGGCGGCTGCCTTGCAAGCACGCGACGAACGCTGGATGCAGTGGTTCATCGCCGCCACTACCCAGGCCGAAACGCCGCGCGAGCGCTTGTTGTCCATCTTCGACGCCTTGCAGGAATGGTTCGAGTCCGACGGTTTTCGCGGATGCGCCTTCATTAACGCGGCAGGCGAAATCAGCGACCCCGCCAACCCCATCCGTGTAGTGTCGCGACTGCACAAAGCCCGTTTGCTGGAACACGTATTGCGATTGGCGCAGGACGCCAAGCTGCCTGACCCCGACGAGGCCGCGCGCCAATTGTTGGTGCTGATCGACGGCGCGATCGCCGTGGCGCTGGTCACGGGCGATGTGTCGATTACCGCCAGCGCGCAGCGCGCCGCCGCCGCCCTCTTTCCGGCCGGCCAATGACCTTTCCCCCACCCACAAGGCCCTTACGATGACCTCGCAACCTGCATCCCGTCCCCCGCTGCCGCCCTTTACCCACAAAAGCGCGGTGCAGAAAGTCCGCCTTGCCGAAGACGGCTGGAACAGCCGCGATCCGGACAAGGTGGCGCTGGCCTATAGCCTGGATACGAACTGGCGCAACCGCGCGGAATTCGTCAAGAGCCGCGACGAAGCGCGCGCGTTCCTGGCGCGCAAATGGGCCAAGGAACTGGACTACCGCTTGATCAAGGAACTGTGGGCATTCACCGACAACCGTATCGCCGTGCGCTATGCCTACGAGTGGCACGACGATTCCGGCAACTGGTTCCGTTCCTATGGCAATGAAAACTGGGAGTTCGGCGAAGACGGCCTGATGGTCAATCGCTACGCCTGCATCAATGATCTACCCATCAAGGAGGCCGACCGCAAGTTCCGCTGGCCGCTGGGCCGCCGCCCGGACGACCACCCGGGCTTGTCGGAACTGGGACTGTGAACCGTCCGCCCCGCACCCGCTACTCATACGCCTTCAACAACTTGCCAAGCAGGCGGCTCAGTTGCTCTTGCTCGGACGCGGTCAAGGGCGACAGCACTTCCGCTTGATTGCGCAGGTGCTCCACCACCGCCTCGTCGATCAGCTTGATGCCCGCCTTGGTCAGCATCACCAGCGTGGCGCGGCCGTCATCGGGGCTGGGGGTGCGCACCACCCACCCCGCTTTTTCCAGGCGATCGATCCGGTTGGTCATGCTGCCCGAAGAAATCATGGCGTCTTCGTATAGCGCCGTGGGCGTCAGCGCATAAGGCTTGCCGCTGCGGCGCAGCGTGGCCAGCACATCGAATTCACCAGGTTGCAGGCCGAATTCCGCAAAGAGCGGGTTGATCCGGTCGCGGGTGATCACCAGCGCGCACTCGCCCAAACGCCCGAGCACGCGCATGGTTGATACGTCCAGCTCGGGGCGCTCGCGGTTCCATTGCGCGACGGCACGACTTGCTCTATCCACGGGGTCTCCTCCATTTATCTTGACGTCAAGATAAAATCCAAATATCTTGACGCCAAGATAGTTTACCGGAACGCCTCGCACGCCGCGATGCGTTCCGGCTTTGGAGCCACCGTGTCACCTTCTTGTTTGAACGCCTGGCGCATCGCCGCCATCATCCTGGTGGGGCTGAATCTGCGCCCCGTACTGGCGTCCGTTCCCCCTTTGCTGGACGTATTGCAAGCCGCCACCCGCATGTCCGATACGGCGGCCGGCCTGTTGACTGCGCTGCCCGTTTTCGTGATGGGCCTGGGCGCCTTGAGCGTGGCGCCGCTGCGTCGATTGGTCAGTGAGCACCACGGCATTGCGGCGGGCGTGGCGCTGATCATGGCGGCCACGGCAAGCCGTCTGTGGGCAGGCAATGCCAGCCTGATGCTGCTGACGGGCGTAATCGCGGGCTTGGGTATTGCCATCACGCAAGCCCTGCTTCCCCTGTACATCAAGACGCGGTTCTCGTCCGGCGTCAGCGCCATCATGGGCCTTTATTCGACCGCGATCATGGGCGGCGCGGCCGTGGCCAGCGTGGCCTCGCCCGTGATCGCGCAGCGAGCGGGATGGCCTGACGCGCTGGCGGCCTGGGCCTTGCCCGCGGGCGTGGCGTTGCTGTGTTGGTGGGTGGTGAACCGGGGCGGCGCAGCGCGCGCAACCGGGGTAACGATGCCGCGCGACATGCCCACCCCGCGTGCGCGGCGCTGGCTGCTGGCGGCGTTCTTTGGCCTGGGCACGGGTGCCTATACGCTGGTGCTGGCATGGCTTCCGCCGTATTACACGGCGCTGGGCTGGACGCCGCTGGCATCCGGGCAATTGTTGGGCGCGGTCACGGTGGCCGAGATTGCGGCGGGGTTGCTGGTGTCCTTGGCCATTGGCCGCTTGCCCGACCGCAGGCCCGCGCTGTTCACCGCGATAGGTGCGCTGGTGCTGGGCCTGCTTGGCCTGATCGCCGCGCCTGCCACGCTGGCCTGGCCCGCCGCCGTGCTGGCTGGACTGGGCATCGGCGCCTTGTTCCCGCTGTCCTTGATTGTGACGATGGACCACGCGGCAACGCCCACTGAGGCAGGCCGCATGGCCGCGTTCGTGCAAGGCGTGGGCTATCTGATCGCGGCACTTTTTCCGTTTGCCGCCGGACTGATCCGCCAGCATATGGCCGACTTGAAGCCGGCGTGGTTGTTGATGGCGGCGCTATGCGTGGTGTTGTTTGTGATAGCGGCTCGATTCCGTCCGATGCCAAGCGTCACGAAGGCTTGACGGGTGAATCAGGCCTCAGGCGCTGCCAGCGGCCCGGCGGTATGGCCGTCGATATGGCCTAGCGGCCGGCCGGGGTCCAACCGGTCGCGCACGCGCTGCTTCAGGACTTTGGCTTCCGGAAAACCGCCGTCGCTCTTGCGGTCCCAGATCAGATCACCGTTGTAGGTGATCTGAAAAATGCCACCCGTACCAGGCTGCAACACCACCTCGCCCAGGTCGGTGGAGAACGTGGAGAGCAGCTCTTGCGCCATCCATCCGGCGCGCAGCAACCACTGGCATTGCGTGCAGTAGAGGATGACGATGCGGGGTCGAAAGGCCGGTGTATTCATGGGGAAATATTCTACTGCGCGTGTCGGTTCTGTCATCGCTCCAACACTTGTCCGCTGCGCCATTCGTGGATAATGTCGGGTTTTCCCGGATGCGAATCGCACCCAAAGCCTGTCATGACATCTGCTGCTTCCACCCCTGGCCAACGCTGGCTGATCGGTCTCTTGATGGGGCTGGTCACGCTCACGCCGATGGGTATCGATATCTACCTGCCTTCGCTGCCCGCCATGGCGGCGGGGTTTGGCGAGCCCGTCAGCGCGCTACAGGCCAGCATCACGCTGTTCATCTTTGCCGTGGGCCTGGGTCAGATGTTGATTGGCCCCCTGGCGGATCGCTACGGACGTCGGCCCGTTGCGTTGGGCGGGGCCATGGCCTATCTGGCCGGCTCGGCCTTGGGCGCGGCCGCGTCCACGCTTGAAGTGTTTTACGTGGCCCGTGTCATTCAAGGCTTGGGCGCATGTTCGGCGTCGCTGGTCGCGTTTGCCGCCGTGCGTGACAAGTTCAGCCCTGCCGTGGGCGCGCGTGTCTACAGCTATTTGAACGGCGCCTTGTGCACCGTGCCGGCCTTGGCGCCCATGCTCGGTGGCGCGCTGGCGGTGCATGCCGGATGGCGCAGCACGTTTGTCTTCATGGTGTTGTTCGCGTTTGCCTTGATGGTGCTCCTCGCGCGGCGTTTCCAGGAAACGCGCGCCACGCCCACCACGCCACGCGGCCCGCTCTACAGCCTGCCTCGGTATCTGCCCATCATCGCCAGCGGGCGGTTTTTGTACTTTGCCCTGTTCGGCATGGCGGGCATGGCGATGATCCTGGTCTTTGTGTCGGCCGCGCCCGTGGTGCTGGTGCAGCAACTGGGCTATTCCGAGCTTGGTTTTTCGGCTTGGTTCGGCGGCAACGCCGCGATCAACATTGCGGCTTTTTTCCTGGCGCCTGCCTTCATCGCCCGGTTCGGGCGCCATACGATGGTGCGGGTCGGCATGGTCGCGCTGCTATTGGCATCGGCCATGCATGCCGCCGCGTGGTGGTGGATGCCGCTGTCGGCGTGGGCGTTCATGCTGCCCGTGGCCGTGCTGACCGTGGGGTTCTCCTTGGCCTTGGGCTCCGGCCTGAGCCTGGCGCTGGAGCCTTTCGCCGACCGCGCCGGCACGGCCGCCGCCGTGTACGGTCTGTTCCAGATGAGCGGCTCGGCGGTCGTCGCAACCGTGTTGCTGGACAGCGGCATGGCGCCGCAAGCCGCGATGGCGCTGATCGGCCTGCTGATTGTGACGCCGCTCTTGCTCCTGACGCCCGGCATGGCGCGGCGCCTGGTGGGCTGAATTCGGCGGGCTGAACACCGCGGGCTGAATACCCTGGGCTGAACCCAGCGGGCGGAGTTCGGCGCGCGGAACGGGGCGGATCGGCTTGCGCTAGTATCCAGGAAACACTTATTCCTGGAGACAACATGGCCCCGGATTCCCTGAACAACCAAGCCTCGCTGGAACCTCTGCTGCTGCGCAGCTCGGCGGGCGGCGTCGTCACGCTGCGCCTGAATCGGCCCTCGCAGTTCAACGCGCTGTCCGAAGGCCTGCTGGCTGCCTTGCAGCACGAGATCGACGCCTTGGCCAGCGACCCCGATGTGCGTTGCGTGGTGCTGGAATCCGCGGGCCGGGCGTTTTGTGCGGGCCATGACCTGCGGGAAATGCGCAGCCAGCCTTCCCTGGATTACTACCGCGCGCTGTTCCGTAAATGCGGAAATGTCATGCAAGGTTTGCAAGCGCTGCCCGTGCCCGTCATTGCCAAGGTCCATGGCATCGCGACGGCGGCGGGTTGCCAATTGGTGGCCAGTTGCGACCTTGCCGTGGCCGCGGACACGGCGCGCTTCGCGGTGTCGGGCATCAACGTGGGGTTGTTTTGCTCGACGCCCGCCGTGGCGCTCAGCCGCAACGTGTCCGCCAAGCGCGCCTTCGAAATGCTGGTCACCGCGCGCTTCATCGATGCGGCGCAGGCGCGCGACTGGGGGCTGATCAACGATGCCGTGCCCGAGGCCGAACTGGATGCGCGGGTCGATGCGCTGGCGGCAGATATTCTTGCCAAGAGTCCCACCGCCATCCGCTACGGCAAGCGCATGTTCTACCAGCAACGTCAGATGGCGTTGGCCGACGCTTACGACTATGCCGGCGACGTGATGGCGCGCAACATGATGGAAGCCGACGCCTGCGAAGGCATCGACGCCTTCCTGCAAAAGCGCGCGCCGCGCTGGCAGTCCTAGGCGAAATAGGCCAGCGCCCAACCGCCTGTGGCCGCCAGCAGGACGACCCACACGGCCGACCAGCGGGCATAGACCAGCAAGGCGAACAGCAGCAAGGCAAGGCCGAAGTCGGCCTTGTTCAAGATGGCGCTGGTCCACACCGGGTCATACAGCGCCGCCAACAGGATGCCGACCACGCTGGCGTTCACGCCCGCGATCATGTTGCGCACGCCAGGGAGCCGCCGCAGGCCTTCCCAGAACGGCAAGGCGCCCGCCACCAGCAAGGCGCCGGGCAAGAAGATCACGCACAAGAGCACCAAGCCGCCCAGCCAGCCCGACAGCGGGCCGGACGACATGGCGCCCAGGAAGGCGGCAAAGGCGAACAGCGGCCCCGGCATCGCTTGCGCCGCGCCGTAGCCGGCCAGGAAGTCGGCGCTGGACACCATGCCGCCCGATACCGCCGTGGCGTCCAGCAAGGGCAGCACCACATGCCCACCGCCAAACACCAAGGCGCCCGCGCGATAGAACCCGGCAATCTGCGCCGCCACCGACGACTCCGACACGGCCGCCCACACCGGCAGGCCCACCAGCAGCGCCACAAAAAGCGCCAGCGCCACATAAGCCGCGCCTCGCGACGCGCCCAGGGAATGGGTGGCCATGATGGGTCGGGGCGGCAGTTGCAACGCCGCCGCACCCACCACGGCACCCAGCAAGATGGCGCTGATCTGCCCCCAGGCGGTGGGCAGCACGATGGTGATCAGGGCGGCGGCCACCGCCAACCCGGCCCTGGGACTGTCAGGGCACAGCGTGCGGCCCATGCCCCACACGGCCTGGGCCACGATCGCCACGGCGGCGACCTTCAGCCCGTGTATGACGGCGGACCCGGACAGCCAGCCGAAATGGGTCAGGCCCATCGCAAACCCAATCAGCGCCAGCGCGGTCGGCAGCGTGAACGCCATCCAGGCCGCCGCCATGCCGGCCCATCCGGCGCGGCGCAGGCCAAGCGCCATGCCGACCTGGCTGCTGGCCGGGCCTGGCAGAAACTGGCACAGGGCCACGAGATCCGAATAAGCGTAGTCATCCAACCACTGTCGCCGGTCCACGAATTCCGTACGGAAGTACGCCAGGTGCGCCACCGGGCCGCCAAACGAGGTCAGGCCCAAACGCAGAAACACCAGGAAGACTTCAAGACAGGATCCGCGCGACGGCTGCGCGTGTTCGTGGGCGGCGGCCGTGCTGGCGACGTGCTCGTCGTGCGATGGAGGGTGCGGCATGGGACGTGGGCTTCTTGGTCGGTCGGAGCGCCGGAACCTCGCTCCTGTTCCAAGCTTATAGCCGGGGCACGGGCCGCTTTCAAGCACCGCTTTCATACAACGTTTCAGCCTAGGCATGGCCCAGAACTAAACACTATTTATGGCACTTCTGGTCTGGGCCAATCTGCCGCATCCTACGGGTTCCTGATGGCTTCCCTCTTTCAACAACAACGTTTCAATAAAGGTAGATCTACATGACCCAGCGGTTGGATTACTTCCAGGTGTCGGCGCAACTGTCCAAGAAGTACATGGACTTCAGCGCGGCCATGAAAAATGTGCCCGTGATCGAGGAATTTGGCGACCTGGTCGACATCCGCGCCTCGCAGATCAACGGTTGCGGCTTTTGCCTGGACATGCACGTCAAGCAGGCCAAGATCCGTGGCGAACGCGAACTGCGCTTGCACCACGTGGCCATCTGGCGTGAGTCGACGCTGTTCTCGGCACGCGAACGCGCCGCGTTGGCCTGGACCGAAGCCTTGACCACCCTGCCCGCCCATGGCGTGCCGAACGAGGTCTATGAAGCAGTACGCGCGCAATTGTCCGAATCGGAAATCTCGGACCTGACGTTCCGCGTGGTGGCCATCAATGGCTGGAACCGTCTGAACGTGGCGTTTCGCACCGTGCCCGGCTCGGCCGACGCCGCCTTCGGCCTGGACAAAGCCGGCTTGAATTGAGCACGCGGGCCGGCAGTACCTCAGCCGCGCTGCGGCGGCACATCGGCCGCTACATCACCCCCCGGATCCTCAACCCGAACTCATAAGCCTGCTCCTGCGACGCGATGTTGGTAAAGCCCAGCAACAAGCCTGACTGCGGATCCGGCAACGACGACCATCGCGACAAGGGATGCGCGTATAGGCCTTGTTCCAGCATGCGCGCGGCCAGCGGCTGGTCGCGCAGCTTGCCGTCCATGCGCGCCACCAGATGCATGCCGCCCGGCTGGGGATCAATCCGCAGGCGGTTTCCCAGCGCGGCGCTCAAGCCCGCCGCCGTGGCCTCGCGGCGTTCGCTGTACAGCCGCCGCATCCGCTGGATGTGACGTCCAAAGTGCCCTTCGCTGATGAAGGCCGTGAGCAGTGCCTGCGTATAGGCCGGCGCGCCACCCGACAGCAGCCGACTCATCCGGTCAAAGCGTGGCACCTGCGCCTCGGGCACCACCAGGTAGGCCAGGCGCATGCCCGGAAACAGCACCTTGCTGAACGACCCCGCATACAACACCCGCCCCTGCGTATCCAGGCTCTTCAACGCGGGCAGCGGGCGGCTGACGTAACGGTATTCGCCGTCGTAGTCGTCTTCCACAATCCACGCCTGACTGCGCTCGGCCCAGTCCAGCAGCGCCTGGCGGCGGGGTAACGATAACGACATGGACAGCGGGCTTTGATGGGCCGGCGTCACCACCGCCGCCCTGGCCTGCACCGCCCGCGCCACGCCTTCCGCCACAATCAGGCCATCCGCGTCTACCGGCACCGGCACGGCGTCCAATCGGGCCTGCGCCAACAGCGCCCGGGTGGGCGGATAGCCGGGGTCTTCCACCCAGACGCGGTCGCCGGGTGCAAGCAAGGCCTGGATGATCAACTGCATCGTGAAGTTGTAGCCCGACGTGATATATACCTGCGCGGGCTGGCAATGTATGCCGCGCGCCACGCGCAGATAGGCCGCGACCGCGGTGCGCAGGTCGGGCAAGCCATCCGACGGCGGATACGACAGGTCGGCCGCCTGCAAACCGCGCAATTGGCGCGCGCCCAACCGCGCCCAGAGCTTGCGCGGAAAGGCATCCAGGGCCGGTATGCCCATCTGGAACGGCAGGATGCGAGGGGGCCGGTGCCAGCCGTGCTCGTCGTCAGCCGCTTCGACGGGCGCAACGACCGCGGGTGCGGCGGCTTGCGGTTGCAGGTCGGGAGCCACGATGGTGCCGGCCTGCCCGCGCGCCTGGATGTAGCCTTCGGCGGCCAACAGCGAATACGCCACTTCGATCGTGCCGCGCGCCACGCCCATTTCCTTGGCCAAGGCGCGCGCCGACGGGATGCGGTCGCCGGCTTTCAGGGTGCCTTCGGCGATGGCGCTGCGAAAGCGCTCATACATCTGGCGGTACAGCGGGTCGGTGCTGTCCGGGGCAAGCGGTGCCTGGGCCTCGGGGCGGCGGCTGATCATGGCATAGTCCAAAATTCAATTTATGGCTCTTCAAATTATGGCATGGCAAATCTACGATGACGGCTGACATCCACCCCTGACATCAGCCCCCCTATGCAAACCTCCACGGCCGCCCCCAGCCTGCACCACCTCGAAACCGAAGACGAATTACGTGCCTGCCTGCCACTGATGCGCGAGCTTCGGCCCCACCTGGCTGACGCCGACGACTTCACCGCGCGCATCCGCCGCATGCGTGACCAAAGCTACCGCCTGCTGGCCGGCAACGATGGCGACAAGCCCGTGGCGCTGGCCGGCTATCGCTTCCAGGAAAACCTGATCTACGGCCGCTTTCTGTATGTGGACGACCTGGTTGTGGACACCACGCGGCGCGGTGGCCGCTGGGGCGCGCGCCTGCTGCAAGCGCTGGACGGCATTGCACGCGAGGCCGGTTGCGCCAGACTGGTGTTGGACACCGGCTTGGCCAATTCGCTGGCGCAACGTTTCTACTTTCGGCAAGGGCTCTTGAGCCAAGGCCTGCACTTCAGCAAAAACCTGGACACGACGACCGCATGAACATTCTTCACATCACCTGCAGCCCCCGCGGCCGCGCTTCCGAAAGCCACCGCCTGTCGCAACGCATCATTGAACGCCTGGTCGACGACGCAGACGGTACGCCCGCCATCGTGGAAATCGACGCCACTCGCCTGCCCCATGTGGATCACGACTACGCGCTGGCGTTAAGCGCGCCGACGGATCCGGCGGACGACGTGCTGAACCAAGGCGCGCTGCGCCTATCCACCGAACTGATCCAGGCCTTGCAAGACGCCACTCACATCGTCATTGCCACGCCCATGCACAACTTCACGGTGCCGTCGGCCTTGAAAGTCTGGATTGATCATGTGGTGCGGGTGCGCAGCACGTTTCGCATCACCCCCGAAGGCAAGATCGGTAATCTGCCGGATCGCCCGGTGTATGTGGCCGTGTCGTCGGGCGGTGAGTTCTCGGGCGACGCGGCGCGCCAGCCCGACTTCCTGACGCCCTACCTGAAGCATGTGCTGGGCACGATCGGGCTGTCCAACGTGACTTTCTTTTCGGTGCAAGGCACCGCGCGCGGTGATGCGGCATTGCAGGCGGCGCGCGCCTTGGCCGAAGCGAAAATCGCGGCGCATCCGCTGGCTACGGCATCCGTCGCCTGATCGCGGGCCGGCCTGGTAAAGCTTCATAAGTGCTTGTTTACCAGGCCTTTCAGCCACGTCCGCTTATTAAATCGGGTCGCATTGACACCGTGGAAACGCGCACACTACGCTAGGCCGCAAGCAAGCGGCGCCAGACCCTGATAAAGGCTTCTTCACGAAGCGCCATCACGCATACGGCGTACTTCGCCCGACCGATTCGTTCTTGTTGGAGACGTGCGATGCCCTGGCGCCAGCCCCTTCTTTTCATGACCGTCCTCGTTCTGCTAAGCGGCGTTTTTTCCCCACCGTCGCAGGCCGCTTGCAGCGACCAGAAAATAATGACGATGGCAGGCGATGGAAAATCGGTGAAGGCCATCGCCAAAGCCTGCAACATGACCGTGGCCAAAGTGCGCGCCGCCATGCAGAACCAGACCGACGACGATGACGACGACAGCGTTGCCGCCACGGCAGCGCCCGCGCTGGTGCCCAAGAAGCTGCCGTCCGGCGCCGGCCTGGCCAGTTGCGACTGCCAGGGCACGGTGCCCTACGGCGACAAGGACCCCGAACAGCGCTGCGAAAGCGGCATGTCCATCGCCACGCCCTGCGCCGGCTACTGCCCGCCGCGCGGCATCGCGCCTTGGCGCCGCGTGTGCAGCTAGGCGCAATCAGCCGCTGCTTATGAACCCGCGCTAGTGGGCGTGGACGTCGTCATTGCGGCATGTCGAACGCGTATATCCGCTTCCACTCGCGCGCCATGTCCACCACCACCCAGCCTTTGCTGCCCGCTTCATCCAGGGCCTTGTCCAACCGGCCGATCTGGGAATCCCGGTCGTAGGCCCATTCGCGCTTGGCGTCGGTGTGGCGCACCAGGCCGGCGAAGCGCTTGCCGGGTCCAGCCATGGTCCATTGCAGCATTTGCAGGTCGCCGTCGGAATTGCCGAACGCAAAAATGGGTTGGCGGCCGATGAACTTATTGATGGACACCGGCTTGCCCGGGCCGTCATCGTTGTAGTCCAGCTTGGGCAGGCGCATCAACACCGGCTTGCCGTCCTGCATCTGGAATTCCGTGGCGAAGGTGGTGCCGATGACCTGCTCGGGTGGAATGCCGTAGACGTCCTGCGCCCAGGCGCGCATGAACTCGACTTCGCCGCCCGACACGATGTAGGTCTTGAAGCCGTTGCCGCGCAGGTAATACAGCAGTTCGCGCATGGGCGCGAAGGTCAGGCTGGTATAGGGCTGTTTGAAGCGCGGATGCTTGGCGGTCTGGACCCATTGCTTGACCTCATCGGAGAACACCTGAGTCGTCATGTTGGTATGCGTCACGCCAACAATCTTCAACAAGCCTTCCTTGCCGGCGGCCGCCAGCGTCTGGCGGTCGCCTTCCAGCGCGGCCTTGTAGGGATGTTCCTGTTTCCATTCGGGGTGTTGGGGCGCCAGCACCTTCAATTCATCCATGGCGAAGATCAGCTCGAAGTACATCGGCTGTTCGCTCCACAAGGTGCCATCGTTATCGAACACCGCGATGCGGTCGACCGGCGCCACGTAGTCGGGCCCGCCCTCTTTGGTGACCGCGTCCACGAACTCCAGGATGGCCTGACGCGACGGCCCCTCGTTCCAGGACGGCAACGCCGTTTGGGCGTGCGCGGCGCAGGCGATGAGCAGCAACGCCAGCATGGCGTAGCAGCGCTGTGCAAAGCGGACAGACAGATTCATGACGGTTCTCCTGGGACGAGATCGGTCTTGCGAGGGTTTAGCGGCAACCGGCCTCGCCGTCAGCGGCTGGCGACGCCGTTCTTGCGGGCCTGCGCCAATTTCCACTGCTGCGGCGTCATCACCGTGCGGAATCCCAGGTGCGACATGCCGTTCATCGGGTCGGTGCCGCGCCGTGCGCTGGTGCGGTAGCTGATGCAATAGGTATCGCTGCACAGGAATGAACCGCCACGGGTCACGCGCTTGGGCGCGTTGGGCGGCACGGCGCCGTCGTCCGGGTCGAAGCTGTCGGCCGGCCCGGCGGGGTCCATGGGCGGCTGGCGGTATTGCGCCTGGATCTTGAAGGCGTCGGCGCGGTACCAGTCGGACGTCCATTGCCAGACGTTGCCGGCCATGTCGTGCAGCCCGTAGCCGTTGGGCGAAAAGCTGCCGACGGGCATGGTGCCCACCTGCACTTTTTCATCCTTCACCACCGGAAACGGCTGCTGTTGCTGCGTGTCCCAGATATTGGCCATCGGCTTGCCCTGGGGCAGCAGCTCTTCGCCCCAGGCGTAAGTGGCCTGCTCGAGCCCGCCGCGCGCCGCCATTTCCCATTCGGTTTCAGTCGGCAGGCGCTTGCCGGCCCATTTTGCATAGGCCACGGCGTCTTCGTACGACACCTGCACGACGGGATGGTCGTCCTTGCCGTCGATCGAGGTACCCGGGCCTTGCGGGTGCCGCCAATTCGCGCCGGCCACATAGCGCCACCAGCGCGAGTAATCGCGCAGCGACACCTCGGACTCGGTGCCCACGAACACCATGGCGCCGGGCACCAACAGGCGGTCGTCGGGGCGCGGCGTGCCGGGCGGCAACTGCACCTTCAGGTCTTCCCATTTGGGTTTCTGCTCGGCGGTCGTGACATAGCCGGTGGCTTCCACGAAGCGGCGAAACTGCGCATTGGTGACGTCGTTCACGTCCATCCAGAACCCGCTGACCGCCACCTTGTGCGCGGGCATTTCATTGGGCTGCGCCAGCTTGTGGCTGCTGCCCATCAGGAATTCGCGCCCTGGCACCCACGCCATGCCGGGCGGGCCACTCTTGCCGTCGCCCAGCACCACCTTGACGGCTTGCGGCTTGCCGTCGTCGGCCATCACCAGAAAGGCCGTGCTGGCCGCCACCCCCAGCACCACGCCGCCCAATAGCAGCGCGCCGACCAGACGGGATTTGTTTTTCACTTGCTTCGTCGCCATATCGAGTCACCCGAAGTCAAAGAAATTCATAGGGCCGCCCGGAAGAGGCAGGTTCGACCAATGCGGGTCGGGAATACCAACGTGGCGGTGCATCGGATCGACGACGGCGACCCTGCGCGCCGCATACCCGGACTTTCGGAAAATCACGAGAAATAAAATGCCTTTCGCAATATTCTCACAGAGTTTTGCATCGCCCAAGCCTGGCGTTATCCGGGGAATCAGGAAAAGCGCCCGCCATTAATCTTGCGTCCCCAGTTGGCTTTCCGGTCGGGCATGCACTTGATGAATGCGCAGGCCGTCGCGGCGCGTGACCTCGAAATTCCATTCATGCAGGCGGATCATGTCGCCGGCATCGGGCAGCCGGCCCACCGCGCGCAGCAGGCAGCCCGCCAGCGTGGCGTCCGGCGTGTCCTCAACCAAGCCGGGCGTGCCCAACAAACGCGCGGCTTCGCCCACCGACAAACCGCCTTCCAGCAACCATGACCCGTCCGACAACTGCAACGCTTCGGGCTGGTCTTCGCTGTGTTCGGGCAGTTCGCCACCCACGGCGGTCAGCACGTCCATCGGCGTGACCAGGCCTTCGCAGACACCGTGCTCGTCCACCACGATCAGCATGTGGTCGCGCGTGGCGCGCAGTTCTTCCAGCACCTTCAACACTGGCGTCGTCTCCATGACGTAGCGCGGTTCGCGCGCCAGGTCCACCAGGTCGATGGGGCCGGGGTTGCTAAGCAGCGGCAGCACGTCCTTGAAGTGCAACACGCCCAGCACGTTGGAGGCATCGCCCGCGCAGAGCGGCAAGCGTGAATGGCCGCTTGCGAATTTGCGCACAACGGCTTCGGACGAATCCGCGACATCCAGCCAGACCATGTCGCCGCGCGGCACCATGATGGAACGGACGTCGTGCCCGCCCACGGAAAGCACGCGCTCGATCATGGAGCTTTCTTCGGGCGCGAAGGCAGGCTCGTCTCCTGCGCTGTCCACCAGCGCCACCATCTCGTCGGCCTGTTGGCCGGGCTGGCCGGCGCGGCCGGTATGCAGCAGGCGCAACACGGCCTGCGCGGTGCGCTGGCGGCGGCCCAGGGCGTGCGTGCCCTTGGCGCGATTACGCCGGGCCAACTGGTTGCACAGCTCGATCAGAATCGAAAAACCGATGGCGGCATACAGATAGCCCTTGGGCACGTCGAAACCCAGGCCTTCGGCCACCAGGCTGAAGCCGATCATCAGCAGCAGGCCCAGGCACAGGATCACCACGGTGGGATGGCGACCCACGAACGCCATCAGCGGGCGGCTGGCCACCATCATGACGGCCATCGCCACCACCACGGCGATCATCATGATGCTGAGTTCCTGCACCATGCCGACCGCGGTGATGACCGAGTCCAGCGAAAACACGGCGTCCAGCACCACGATCTGCAAGATGACTTGCCAGAAGATGGCGTGCTGCGGCTTCTGACCGGATTCGTGGCCGGCGCTGCCTTCCACGCGCTCGTGCAATTCCATCGTGCCCTTGAAGAGCAGGAACATGCCGCCCAGGATCAGGATCAGGTCCCGCCCTGATATCTCGCTGCCCCAGACGGTAAACAGCGGCGCCGTCAGCGTCACCACCCAGGCAATACTGGCCAGCAGGCCCAAGCGCATCACCAGCGCCAGGCTCAGGCCGATCATCCGCGCACGGTTGCGCTGCTCGGGCGGCAGCTTGTCCGCAAGAATCGCGATGAACACCAGGTTGTCGATGCCCAGAACAATTTCAAGAATCACCAGCGTCGCCAGGCCAAGCCAGGCGGTGGGGTCGTTCATCCAGTCGAAAATCATTGTTGGTCCGCGAATGTCGGGCGTGCGCGCGCAGCGGCGCCGCCTTGCTGAAGGAGGAAAGCGTGGGAATTCAAGGGGAAATTGGCAACGCCGGGCGGCGCGCGGCACGCAACTTGCGGCGGCGCGGCGGCGACGGAAATTGAAGCCGCGCGACCTGTCGATGCCATGGCGCGCCGGCGGATAGAAAGCAAAGGCGGGCGCCGAGGCGCCCTGCTAGGAGGAGGTTCTTGAGTCATAAAAGGCCGTGTTCACGCGGCTGCCTTCGCAACCGCTACGCGCAAACACCGCCAGGCTCTCGTTCTTACAGGAAACTGAATGATACCTGAAACTTGTTTTGTCCCCTGCGGCTGCCGGACCAGCGCCTCAGCGTGTGTCCGCAGCGCCTCCGGAGCCGGACGACGCCCCCGACCCGGGCATGCCGGTGTTATCCGGCGCACCCGTCTTGCTGCCGCCACTTTTGACGTCACCACTCCTGCCGCCGCCGCGCGTGTCCGCATCCGGGGTTTTGGGGCGCGAATTGGCGTCACCCTTGGGCGGAGCATTCGAGTCTTGGGTCCGGGGCTTCGACGCCCCGGTCTTTTCTTCAGTGGCAGGCATTTTTTGCTTGTCCGGGTTCTGCGCGCCCGGCACGGGCTCGCGGATGACATTGGGCGGAGCCATCTTGTCGTCCGCCGTGGGCATGGGCGTGGAAGGCGGCGGCGCGGCTTGCGCGACCAGCGTGGTCTGGCTGGTCTGCGCAGTGGTGGCATGCCAGGGCAGTACCGCCAACATGGCGGATATCAGTAGCAGTTTGTGGCTTTTCATCGTTGTCTCCCAATTAAAAACAGTGACAAACTAAATGCCGACGGATAACGAGTTGCTGCGGGGTCTCTATCAACTGCGGGGCAAGTGGCGTGCCTGCCCCAAAACTGGAGCGATGCATGGACGATCAATCCTCGAATGACGGTTCCGGGTCCGACCAGCCGGTCGCAAGCCGGCGTGGGCTGCTCAAGGCCCTTGCGGTGGGCGTGCCCGGCGCCGCCTGGGCCGCCCGCGCGGCAGGCGCACCCTCGGCGCCCGCCCCTGCGGCCGGCAACCCCGAAGGCCAGGCGGCCATTGCGCCTTCCGCCGACCGCACCCTTCGATTCTTCAACGCCCAGGAAGCCCAGGCGATGGACGCCATCGCGGCACGCTTGATTCCCGCCGACGACTTAGGCCCCGGCGCAAAAGAGGCAGGCGTCACTTATTTCCTGGATGGCCAGTTGGCGGGCGCCTGGGGAGCGGGCAGCCAGTTCTACCGACAAGGTCCGTTTGAAAAAGGCACGCCCGAGCAGGGCTACCAGTTGTCATTCACGCCGGCCGAGATGATCCGGCGCGGCTTGGCCGCGCTGGACGCCGCGACCCGCAAGCAAGACGGCAAACCCTTTGCAGAACTAGATGAAGCCAGGCAGGACGCCTGGCTTCATGACTTGCAGGCGGGCAAAGTCGATTTTTCTCCGCTGCCGTCCGACATCTTCTTTCAGGCCTTGCTGGACGGCACGATCGAAGGCTTCTTTTCCGACCCGCTCTACGGTGGCAACGTCGACATGGTGGGATGGAAGCTGGTGGGATTTCCCGGCGCCTATGCGTCCTTCTCCAACGATATCGAACGCCATGGCGTGATCTGGGCGGGCAAGCCCGTGTCCATCGCCAATGCGGTGGGCCACAAGATGAAATCGGGAGACGGACATGGCTAAAATCCTACCCCCCGTGGACGTCGCGATCATCGGTGGCGGCTGGACGGGTTCCATCATCGGCAAGGAGCTGGCTGCGGCCAAGCAGCGGGTGGTAGTGCTGGAACGCGGCCAGGCGCGTTGGCCCTCCCCTGATTTCCAGGGTCCCAACGTGCACGACGAACTGAAGTACGCCCGTCGCCACGAACTGCACCAGGACGCGGCCACCGAAACGTTCACGTTCCGCAACAGTACGGACCAGAAGGCCCTACCCATGCGCCGCTGGCAGTTTGCGTATCCGGGCACGCACCTGGGCGGCGCGGGCAACCACTGGTCGGGCGCGTACTACCGCTTCGACCCCACCGACTTTCGCATCCGCAGCCACTACACCGAGCGCTATGGCGCGAAGATCTTCGACAAGGAACTGAGCTGCCAGGACTGGCCGGTCAGCTATGACGAGCTGGAACCCTATTTCGACCGGTACGACTACCTGATCGGGGCCTCCGGCCAGGCCGGCAATATCAAGGGGCAAAAGCAGGAAGGCGGCAACCCCTTTGAACCCTGGCGCTCGCGGCCCTATCCGAATCCGCCCATGAAGGTGCCCTACGCGCCCGCGCTATTTGGCGAGGCCGCGCGCAAACTGGGCTATCACCCCTATGTGCAGCCCTCGGCACTTTGTACCCGCCCCTATGTGAATTCCGAGGGCCTGCACATGAGCGCCTGTGTGTACTGCGGGTTCTGTTCCAACTTTGGCTGTGAGCATTTCGCCAAGGCCTCGCCGCAAGTCTGCATCTTGCCCGTGGCCATGAAGATGGAGAATTTTGAGATCCGCACGGGCGCGCACGTGCTGCGTGTGGAACTGACGCCGGACAAGAAGCGCGCGCGCGGCGTGACCTATGTGGACGCGGCGGGCGAAGAGGTTTTTCAACCGGCCGAGGTTGTGGTGCTGTGCGCCTTTGGCATCAACAACGTGCGCCTGCTGCTGCTCTCGGGCATCGGCAAGCCTTACGACCCCGCAACCGATACCGGTGTCGTGGGCCGCAACTACACCCACCAGACCACGTCGGGCGTGAACCTGTTTTTCGATGAGTCGATCAATATCAACCCGTTCATGGGCGCCGGCGCGGTCGCCGTGACCATGGACGATTTCAGCGCCGACAATTTCGACCACGGGCCACTGGGGTTTGTCGGCGGCGGCTATCTGCAGATCCAGGTGGTCAGCGGCGCGCCCATCGGCTTTCATCCCACGCCCAAAGGCACGCCCACCTGGGGCGCTGACTGGAAAAAAGCCGTCAAGCGTTACTACAACCATTCGGCGTCCATCACCATCACCGGGTCCGCTCAGCCCTGGCGCGGCGGCTACCTGAGCCTGGACCCCACCTACAAGGACGCCTGGGGCCTGCCATTGCTGCGCATTACCTACGACTTTCCGGACAACGACATCCGCATGTCGGCGTTTCTTACCGACAAGGGCGACGAGATCGGCCGCGCCATGAAGGGCATCGTGCGCACCGAGCCCGGCCCGCGCAAACGGCCTTTTTCGGCAACGGCCTATCAGTCCACCCACCTGACCGGCGGCGCGGCCATGGGCGACAACCCCGACACCAGCGTCGTCAACCGTTACGGACAAAGTTGGGACGTGCCGAATGTGTTTGTGACGGGCGCGGCGTTGTTTCCGCAAAACTCGGGCTACAACCCGACAGGCACCGTGGGCGCCACCGCCTACTGGATCGTCGAAAAAATCAAGGCGGACTATCTGCGTTCGCCGGGACCGCTGGTGTGATCATGATCGAACATCGCAAAGGCATATCCGTCGCCATCCTGCTGATCATGGCGCCGCCGTTGGTCACGTTGATCGCCACGGCGCACCAGATGATCGGCACCGGTGGCGACGGCCTGATCCGCGCCAGGGCCGTCACGGCATCGGCGCCACCCGCGACCGCGTCACCCGCTGCGCCAGCAGCAACTGGCCCGGCAGCGGCGCCCCAGGCCGCGGCGCCCACGTCCGCGCCACCACCGTCCGCGCCCCCCAAGCCCGCCACGCCCGTGCCCGGCCGCAGCGCGCAGGACTTCAGCGCGTCGCGTCCGGAATGGGAGAGCTTCCTGCGCGATGCCGACCCGCAAGCCGGCAAGCAGCTTGCCGCCAATGGCAAGCCCGCGGCGGGCGTGCAGGCCTGCGTGGCCTGTCATGGACAAGCCGGAATCACGCCTACCGGCGGCATCTTTCCGAACCTGGCGGGCCTGAGCAGCGAGTACTTGGCCAAGCAACTGGCCGACTTCCGCAGCGGCACGCGAATCCAGCCACTGATGAATACGGTGGCGCGCGCGCTGACCGAGCAGGAAATCGGGCAGCTTGCGGCGTACTACGGCAGCCTGGCAGGCCCGCCGATGCATGTGGGCGAATTCGGCGGCGAAGCGGCGCGCAAGCTGGATGTGCAAGGCGACGGCGCGCGTGCCCTGCCCGCCTGCGCGAATTGCCACGGCCTGCGCGGCATGGGTGAAGGCCCGTTGCTGCCGCGCCTGGCGGGGCAGTCGCGGGAATACTTCGTCGACCAGATGCATGCCTTTCGCAGCGGCTCGCGGCAGAACGATGACGTCGGCGTCATGCGCGCGTTCGCGCAGCGCCTGACCGATAGCGAGATCCAGGCATTGGCGGCCTACTACGCGGGGCCGGCGCCCAAGCCGCAGTAAGCGGCATCACTTGCCAGGGCTGAGCAAGTCCGACAACGCGTCGCCCAGTTCCTTGACCGCGCCGGTCACGCCTTGGGCGGCGCCTTCCGCGCCCACGCCGATCGCGCGGCCAAAGCCCTGCGCCACTTGCGCGGCGAAACCGCGCGTGACCGAGAACTTGGGGTTGTCCAGGCTGCCGCGCAACGCGAACTCGAATCGCAGCGCGCCGGTCTTGTCCTTCATGGCGGCCAGCACCGCCTTGCGGGGCAGCGAAAACACCGAACCGTCGCCGCTGAATTTCAGCCCACGCAGCGCCACAACGCCCGATGCCCGCAGATCCTGCTTGGCGATGGCGGTGCTCATGTCCAGGTCCATCGCGCCGCCCGTCAGCGTGCCGGCGCCGTTTTCCGCCAGATACGGCGCCGCGTGGCGGATATCCATATTGCGCACCGCGACCTTCATTTCTGAATCGGTGCCGCCGATGTCCACCCAGCCCTGGGCCCGAACCGTTGATTCGCCATTGCGGTTGTCTTCCACGTCGCCGGCGAATTCAATGTTGCTGCGCACGCTATCGCCCGGAATCATCACGGGGCTCAGCCGCGCCCGCACGTTCTTGAAAGGGATACGGTGCGCGGGCGTGGCCACGGCGGCGTCAACAAAGTCCAGCCGCCCGTCGCGCAGCACCAGTTGCGCGATTTCTATCGGCATGCGGCCGCGCGTGCGCCCCTCGCCCGATTGCAGCGCCGTCTTCAAGGCGGGCGCAATCTGCATATCCCCGTTGTCGGTTCGCACGACGGCAAAGTCAAAGCCCTCGACGGTGACGGTGTTGAACACCGCTTCATGCCGCAGGAAGCCGGACCACTTGGGCTCCAGCACGATCCGCTTGGCGCGCGCCTCGGCCTGACCCGACGCGCCTGGTACCACGACCTCGGTCAACACCACCTGCCGGAACCCGACCTGTACGTCGCCCACCTGGCTGCGCGGCCCCAGCAGGCTTGATACGCGCTGTTCGACGATACGGACGGCGGCAAATGCAAGAATCGCCGCCAGCGCCATCAGCATCAGCAGCACCGCCAGGGTGGACCCCAGGGCGGAGCGCTGGCGCGATGCGGGGGCAAGCGAGTTCATGAGCAATCCTGGATAGAGCCAACGGGAGCGCATGACCAATGTGCATGGTCAACGCGCATGGTCGAAGATACGGCGCCATATTTCAATGGCCGAAAAGGATGATGGCAGCAAACCGGGGCCCCAAGCAAATGGCCCCGGCCGCACCTGTCAGAGGGCGAGGCCGGGGCCGTCGGGATACGCGCTGCCGGAATGCGGTCTCAAGGCGCGATCAAGGCGCTAGCGTTGCGTCTTGTTTTGCTGGCCGGGGTTCTGGCCCTGCTGGCCTTGACCCTTGTCGATCTGCTGGCCGGGCTGCCCGGACTGCTGACCGGGTTGTTGGCCCGATTGCTGGTTGCGGTCCTTGGGGTTTTCCTGGGCCTGTTGTTTTTGCGGCTGCTTTTGCTGGTCGGGCTGGTTCTGATTGGACATTACAAGTCTCCTAGAGGGCGGAACAACTCCGCTGGACTTGCTGTCGCAACTGACGTGCCCAAACGCTTTGCGCGTGGGCTTACGTGCGTGAGTCGGACGGGGACGCGACGATTCCGGTAAGAATTACCGCTTCTGCCCGGCTACTGCGTGGTCACACGCACGGGCGGGCCGGGCTCGGCATCGGCGCCGTCGAACGCCTCGATCCAGGACGACGCATAGGTAGCGGAGGCCGCCAGCGGCGCGATCCCGTCGCGTTGCGTGCGCAGCCGCAACATCAGCTCGTCCAGCGTCATGGGTCGGCCCAAGGCGAAGCCCTGGCCATAGCGGCAGCCCGCTGCCCGCAAGGCGGGGATGTCGGCCACGTTCTCGACCCCCTCGGCCACCACCCGCCAACCCATGCGGGTGGCCAGCTCGGCGGCGCTGCGCAGCACTTCGAACGCCACGGCGCTGCGCCGCATGCGCGTCACGAAATACTGATCGATCTTGACTTCGGAAAGCGGAATGGCCGACAGCAGCTTCAATGAGGCGTGCCCGGTGCCGAAATCGTCCAGGCTGACCTCGCAGCCCGCGTCCTCAAGCTTCATGAGCGACGCGCGCAATACGTCAAGGTCCTTGATGGGCTGGTCTTCGGTAAGTTCGACGCGCACCAGCGAGGCCGGCAGTTCCGCCGCGCGGATACGGTCAAGCAGGAAGGCGACCGAGCGGTCGTCGGCAAGCGTCGTGGCGGGTGCGTTGATCGCGATCGGCACCGCGACGCCCATTCGGCGCATGGTCAGCAGCACATCGATCACGCGCAGGCAAACGCGTTCGAACAGTTGCTTGTCCATACCCATGCGATTGACGGCAGGAATGAATTCGGCAGGCATGACCAGCCCAAGCCGGGGATGCTGCCATCGCGCCAGCGCCTCGGCCGACACGATTTTTCCCGTGAGCAAATCCATTTGGGGCTGCAACAACACGCGCAACCCATCTTTTCCTGCAATCATGGCGGCGATTTCATCATCGCTGACCACCGAGCTGGTTGAAGCCTCGTGATTCGGCGTCATGTCAACGCTCCTCGCATGTCCCTGGATAAGGCCTGCGCTGTCCGGGCGCAGATAGGGACACATTGGGACATGAGTTCACTCTTGGCTTGCCGCTATTGCGCCGCCGACATAACCGGTGACGCCATCGCATGTGTTTTTTTATGCCATTTCGCGCAATTGTTCCAGGCAAATTTGCGTGATTCCGTGCGTGGATTCACATTAATGTAACCAGCCGTATTCGCCAACCGCCTTGTCGACATGCTAGGGTTTGCGTCCTGCGCATTCCCCGCCTGACTTCTGCCGGTTTCCCAGCGTGACAAAACTGCTTTCCCTCTGGCGCGCCTCGCTGCGCAACGTGCTGTGGCTGGACGCCCTGCAAGCCGCCGCGATCAGCGCGGCGCCCGTCATCCTGGCCGTGCTGGTTCACGAGCCGCGCCTGGGCTGGACCGCCATCGCCGCCTTCTGGGCCTGCTTCGGCGACCCCGGCGGGCCGCTGCGCCAACGCGCGGGCTCCATGCTGGCGCTGGGACTGATCGGCGCCCTCTTCTGTTTCCTGGCCAGCGCCAGCGCCAGCCACCTCTGGCTGCTGCTGCCGCTGACCTTCGCCTGCTGCACCTTCGGCGGACTGCTGCGGGTGCTGGGGCCCGCCGCCGCCATTGTCGGCACGCTGCTGTCAGCAGGCTTCGTGGTGGCGGCGGAATTGCCCGCGCCCACACTGGCCGAGAGCCTGTCCTACACCCTGTTCTTTCTGGCGGGTGCGGTCTGGGCCATGTTGATGACGGCGCTGGTCTGGCGCAGGCGCCCCTGGAAAGACGCCACCCATGCCGTGGCGCACTGCTATCGCGGCCTGGCGGACTTTGCCGATGCCTTGGCGCGCATGTATTCGGGCCTGACGGTTGCGGGCGTGACCCCTGCCGGCGGGCCGCAGGCCTGGACGGCGGTCACCAAACCCCAACGCAGCGCACAGAGAGCCGCCCTGGAAGCGGCCCGCGTGCGTATCCGCGAAGTGCAGGACACCCGCCCGTCGCGCCGCGCACGGGCGCATCAATTGACGTATTTGCTGGACAGCGCCGAAGACAGTTTCATTGCGCTGGTCGCCGCGGCCGACCTGTTGGAATCCAACGCGCCACGCTGGCTGGGCCGCAGCGCGGGCGCGCATCTGTCGCATGCGCTGCACCGCTACGCCAGCGTCTGCAACGCCATTGCCAGCACCTCGGACGTCAGCGACGCCAAGCAGGCGCAATGCCTGCGGGAACGGCTGGCGCACTTCAGCGCCGGCCTGCACGACCTGCGCGGCGGCGCCATGGCGTATGCGCCTGATCTGGCCTCGGTGGTGCCGGTGCTGGACCGCATGCTGCAAACGGCCCAATCGGTCATGCAAGCCATGTTCGACCAGGGCGACGCGCCGGCAACCCCGGTTCAGGTCCCCAGTCTGGCAAGCCGCGCGCGTCAGGCCGCCCGCACCCTGCGCCAGAATCTGGGCGTGGAATCGGATGCCTTCCGCCATGCCTTGCGCGTGGGCGTGGGCGCCACCATCGCCGTGGCGTTGTCCAAGACCTTCGCCGTCAATCACGGCTACTGGATGTCGCTGACCCTGGTCTTCATCCTGCAACCCTACTTCGCCACCACCTGGCAGCGCACGCTGGAAAGGGTGATCGGCAGCGTGGCGGGCGCCATTGGCGCGTCCTTGCTGGGGCTGTTGCTGAGCACGCCGCTGTCCGTGGCCTTGGCGGTGCTGCCCATCGCGCTGGGGACCTTCGCCGCCCGCACCATCCATTACGCGTTGTTCACGTTCTTCCTGACCTCGCAGTTCGTGCTGGTCAGCCACATCCAGCAACCCGATATCTACGAACCGATGCTGGCCGCCCTACGCGCCTTCAACAGCGTGCTGGGCGGCATTCTGGCTCTGTTGGTGGGGTTTCTGGTGTGGCCGGAAAAAGAACCGCGCCAATTGGCCGACGCCTTGACCCGCGCGCTGGAACGGCACGCCGCCTATGCCCTGGCGTTGATTCGGTTGAAGAGCAATGCCAACGCGAATTCCGCCCCCGTCGACATTGTTGGCCTGCGCCGCCTGGCCTGCCTGTCGGCCGACAACGCCGAAGCATCCTTGCAGCGGCTGCAACAAAACCCCGTGCACCGTGACCGCAAGGTCGACACCGCCGTGAACCTCTTGAACGCGATGCGGCGTATTACCGCCGCCGGCACCGTGCTGGAAATTCAACCGCCCTTGCCGCCCGACGCCTCGACGGCCGCCACGGCGCTGCAAGATTACGGGCTGGTGCTGGCGCATGCCTTGCACCCGCAGGACAACGCACCGGCGGCGTCCCCGCGCCAATTCGCGGTACCGGCCGCGGTGCAGTCGGCCGACCCCGCGCTGGCCGGTCCGCTGGACCGCATTGCCCAGCAGGCGCGCCAAGTACGGCAACTGCGCGACCGCGTTGAAAAGGAAGCGCCCCGTTAGGCAGCGATCGCGCCGTCGACAATAAGTGATACCGGCTTGATGCGCGTCAAGGGTCGGCCCGCCGGAACGCGCAACCATGGCGACATGGGACGCTTATCAAGGAGGCCCGCCATGTACCGACGCATTTCCGTCCACCTGGACCACGGATTCGATTGCAACCGCCGCACCGCCTTGGCGCTGGCGCTTGCCAAACAGCATCAGGCGGATCTGGTGGGCATTTATGCCAGCGCCGCGCCGCCGCAGTATTACTACGGCGAATCCGTGCTGATGTCGCGCACGCTGAACGTCATGAAGGAATTGCAGGCGCAGAATCGGGGCGCGGTACAGAACGCCTTCCTGGAGGCGGCCGCCGCCGCCGACGTGCCCGCCTTCGTACGCGCGGGCGACGCCGCGCCCAGCGCCACCGTTGCCCTGCACGCCCGCAGCAGCGATCTCGTCATCGTCAGCCAATACAACCGCGACGACGTCGAAGCCGCGCACGAGACCGAATTCGTGGAACAGATGCTGCTGACCGCCGGCCGGCCCGTGCTGGTGTTGCCGTCAAGCGGTGATTTTTCCGGCGTGGGCAGCCGCGTGCTCTATTGCTGGGATGGCAGCCGGGAAGCCGCGCGCGCGCTGGCCGACGCCGCGCCCGCCCTGCGGCTGGCGTCGCATCTGGTGGTGCTGACCATGGACGAAGGCGCAAGCGTCGCGAAGCACGAAGGCGTACCCTTCGAAGACCTGGCCACCTATTGCGTGGCGCACGGCATGCCCGCGCCGGACCATGTGAACCGCGTCATCAAGGGGGTGGGCGTGGGCAGCACCATCCTGAACGCCGCCGCCGACTACAGCGCCGATTTGATCGTGATGGGCGCGTACGGCCACAGCAAGTTCCGCGAATGGGCCATGGGCGGGGCCACCGCGTCCATCCTGAAAAGCATGACCGTGCCGATCATGTTTTCGCACTGAAGCGGGCGCACTGAAGCGGGCGCACTGAAGCGGGGTACGGCGCGAGCGGGCCATCCGCCTCGCTTACCGCGTGGCCAGCCCCCTGGTCTGCTCAGGCCGCTTCCGCGTGCGCGTCCAGCACCGGGGTCAACACAGGCTTGCCGCCAAAATGCGCCGTGGCGTTTTCCAGAAACAGCGCCACGGTTGCGGCCACGGCCTCGGGTGAACGCCCCGCGCTATGCGGGGTCAGCACCACGTTGTTCAACTGCTTGAGCGCATCGGGAATGTGCGGCTCGCCATCCACCACATCCAAGCCCGCGCCGGCGATGCCACCGCTGGCCAACGCGGCGATCAGTGCTTCCGTGTCGACCACGCTGCCGCGCGCAATGTTCACCAGATAGCCCCGCGGCCCCAAGGCTTGCAGCACAGCGGCGTCCACCAGATGCCGCGTGCCCGCGCCGCCCGGCGTGGCAATGACCAGGAAGTCCGACGCGGCGGCTAGCTCGCGCGGATTGTCGAAATAGGTGTAGCCCGATTCCGGGCGCGGCCGTCGGTTGTAATAGCCGACCGGCATTCCGAACCCGTTCGCGCCCCGGCGCGCGATCTCAAGGCCGATGGTGCCCAGCCCAAGAATACCCAGGCGCTTGCCGGTTACCTGCGGCCCCATGAAGCCGTTCCAATGTCCTTGCCGAACCCAGGCATCGGCCTGCGGCAGATGGCGGGCGGCGCCCAGCAGCAGCGCCATGGCGTGGTCGGCCACCGACACGGCGTTGGCGCCCGGCCCGTTGGTCACCACAATGCCGCGCGCGGCGGCCGCGGCCAGATCAATGTTCTCGTAGCCCACGCCAAGCGAACAGACCAATTCCAGCTTCGGCATGGCGGCCATTTCGTCGGCGCGCAGGCCGGTAGCGCCGCGCGTCAGGACGACGCGAATGTCTTCGGCGTGGTCCTGGATGGCTTGTTCACGGGCTTTGTCGGTGGGCGCGTACACGGGCTGAAAGCCGCGCGCCTGGATCTCGGGCAGGTAGTCCTGCACGCTGTCGATCAAAATCAGTAATGGAATGGTCATGGTGCTGCTGCGGGGGTGGCGGATCAATGTCGGCGAAATCTTACGCCTGAGGCCCCACAGGCGCCACTCGCCGTCCAGGCAGCGGCCATTCCTTGCAAAAGCGGGCGGCCCAGCCCGCGCGCGGCGGCGCCGCGCTGGGCCGGGGTAGCCATCAGAACGCTATATGCGCCCCATCAGCAGCATCACGATTAGCACGATCACGACAATGCCAAGCAGGCCGCTGGGGTAGTAGCCCCAGCCTTTACTGTGCGGCCACGCCGGTACAGCGCCGATAAGCAGCAGGATCAGAATGATCAGCAGGATGGTCGACATGATGACTCCTCGTCGTTATTGATTCGAATTCTTGGGTGGCAAGCGGGCATCAGCGCTTAGGCGGCTCAATTTCCCGGACCGGCGGCGACAGCGGCGGCAAGTCCACTTCGGGCTGGTCGGTATCCGGGTCCACCGGCAGGTCTCCCGGTGGCGAGCCAGGCGGAATCGGGTCGGGCTTGGGCGGCACGTGTAGATACTGTGTGGCTTGCATGGCACTCTCCTGTAGAGATCATTCGCGGGTCCCGCCAACTCGCACGGGTCCGAAACAATCGATTCGCGGACATTTGTCGCTGCCCCTCTTCAGCAAGCGCCGTGCCCAAACCTATGCGCTTGTCGGCAATCTCACCCGGGCACGACGCTTGCTTGTGGAGCGCGCGCCCGTTGCACGCGCCCGTTGCACGCGCCAGTTTCCGGAGACCGCATGGACACCCGCACCCTGCTTGCCGACGCGGCGCCCGCCGCCGTTGATCCCCCCTTGGTCTATGTGGACGACACCCTGCCGGGCTATCGCCGGGTGCGCGTCAACGGCAGCACCTTTCATTACCTGGATGCGGACGGCAAGCGTATTACCGATGACGCCGAGATCGAACGCATCCACAAGCTTGCGATACCGCCCGCGTACGAAGACGTCTGGATCTGCCCCCTGCCCCATGGTCATCTGCAAGCCACCGGCCGCGATGCGCGCGGACGCAAGCAATACCGGTATCACCCGTCCTGGGCGGCATTGCGCGATGCGGGTAAATACCAGAACCTGCTTGCCTTCGGGCAAGCGCTGCCACGTATCCGGCGCCGCGTGGCGCGCGACATGGGCGCGCGTGGACTCACGCAGGACAAGGTGGTGGCCACGCTGGTGCGCCTGTTGGAAACGACCTTGATCCGTATCGGCGCGCGCGAATACGCGCGGTCGAACAAATCGTATGGCCTGACCACGCTGACGCGCCGCCACGCCACGGTGGCAGGCAGCAGCTTCCGTTTCCGGTTCGTGGGCAAGAGCGGCGTGCCCCACGACGTCACGGTGCGGGACCGCCGGGTGGCGCGCATCATCAAGCGCTGCCTGGAAATCCCGGGGCAGCAATTGTTCCAATACCTGGACGAAGACGGAGACAAGCGTCCCGTGGACTCGGGCGCGGTGAACGCCTATCTGCGCGCGGCGGGCGATGGCGACTTCACCGCCAAGCACTATCGCACGTGGGCCGGGTCAGTCATGGCCTATGCCGCCTTGCAAGATCTGCCGGCCGACACCGCCACGCAGGCACGCCAAAACGTGGTCGACGTGATCAAGCAGGTGTCCAAGCGGCTGGCCAACACGCCAGCCGTATGCCGCGCCTGCTACGTGCACCCGGCGGTGCTTGAAGCCTATCTACAGGGCGTGTTGCCGCCCAAGGGGCGCGCGCCCGATGGCCCGCGCGGCCTGCATGCCGACGAAAGGCGGCTGCTGGCATTCCTGCGGGATTTGCCGCCGCTGGATGCGCCCGCGCCGCCCCGCGCTTCAGAACAAGTGTGAGCGGGCATTCTTCGCGCGCGGTTGCGGCGCGTCGCCATCCGCCCAATTCGATTCGGTCTGGTTGTCGACCACGGCACGCTTGTCGCGCGCCGCTTCGTCGGGGGTCGAGACGTCTGGTTTGACTGGTTGTTTCGGCACATCGACGGGGCCGCGCGGCGGCAGTATCTTTGCGGTGTCATCGGTGCCGGCCGCCTTGCGGGTGGCGGTGGCGGCTTTCGAAGCGGAGCGGGATTTCATAACGCTGCCTCCTGTCTGGTTTCGAACTTTCATCCTACGGCCGCTGACGCCGCGAAACCGCGGTCAGTATCTTCAAATTGCAAGCGGATGTGCCCGGCGCACGCCGGGCGCGCCTTTGCCGAGCACCATGGGCACTCACAAGGAGATGCAATGCGAGACCCAAACTTCGAGCAATGTGTGCAAGCCTGCTATGAATGCGCGGTGGCTTGCGACCAGTGCGCCGCGGGGTGTTTGGAAACCAACGCCACGCGGATGAAGCGCTGCATCAGCCTGGCCACGGATTGCGCCAGTGTTTGCCGCCTGTGCGCCGCCATGCTGGCGCGCAACGGCGAATTTTCCACCGCGCTTTGTACGCTATGCGCTTTGGTTTGCGATGCTTGCGCCCGCGCTTGCGCCCCATACCAGGACGTGGAGCATTGCCAGATCTGCGCCGGCGCTTGCCTGGCGTGCACGCTGGCTTGCCAGGACATGCTCGAAGCTTGACGCTTCGACACGCCACGCGGCCGCACGGGCAGGCCAGCGTTGGCGCCTACCCCGCCCGACTGCCAGGAGCTTTTCGATGGCCTCTACGAACACCCCTTTTCCTTCCGACTTTCCCGAAAGCGGCCCGGACAATCGTGGGTCGCGCAGCCGCGCGCGCCATCCGGAAAGTTGGATAGATGAGATCGAAGCGACCTTGCGCGACGCCGACCCGAGCGACCTGGACGCACTGAAGGCGCGCCTGGCGGATCAGTTGGCGGCCACCCGGCGCAGCCTGCGCGACGCCTCTGACAACGCTGGCGACCTGATGCGCGAAACGATCGATTGCACGGAAGAATATATCCACGCGCGCCCGTGGCAAGCCATCGGGCTGGTGGCTGGCGCGGCGTTCTTGTTCGGCGTCGTCGTGGGACGCCAGTAACCAAGAACAAGCGCCGCGCCAACTAGGTCCGGGCCGGGTTTGAGCCGAGTTTTGGGCTGGACCCGGACCTAGGTTTCACACCCGGATTCAGGCTTTGCCCTTGGCCCGGTCCTCGGCCTTTTCCTTGGCATCGCCGTAAGCGGCTTGCGTCTTGCCAGCAACCTTCTGGGCCGTGCCCTTCGCCTCGGTGGATGCGCTGCCTGTTGCCTTGCCGGCCACTTCCTTCACCTTGCCGGTGGCTTCCTCGACTCTGCCCTTCACCTGGTCTTTGTTCATGGCTGTCTCTCTTTCATCGCGTTGATGGATTGCCGGCGCAGGGTCTGCGCCGTAGCAATTGCCTCGCAAGCGACGTGCCCAAACCTGCGAAAGGCCGTTAAACAGCCGCCCCGACGTTCCCCCGACGCCACCAAGCAGGAACAAGGTTTGCTCCCTGCCCTGTCAAGGCGCGCGTTCCGCGCCACGCCACAAGGAGCCTAGCCATGAGCAAACCGAAGAACACCGACACGGGCGCCCGCCCGCATCCCACCCCGCCCATGCCCGGCCAGCATCTGGAAAAGCCCGGCAATGAATCGGACATGGTGCTCAAGCCGCAGTACCAGGCGCCGGGTTATGAAGGCAGCGGCAAACTCAAGGGCATGGCTGCCATCGTCACGGGCGGTGATTCCGGCATCGGCCGCGCGGTCAGCGTACTGTTCGCGCGTGAAGGCGCCGACATCGCCGTGGTGTACCTGGACGAGCATGAAGACGCCGAAGAAACCCGCCGCGTGGTCGAAGCCGAAGGCCGGCGCTGCGTGCTGATTCCGGGCGACGTGCAAGACCCCGCCTTTTGCAAGAACGTGGTGGCGCAAGCCGTCAAGGAATTTGGCAAGCTCGACATCCTGGTGAACAACGCCGCCTATCAGCAGCACACCGAGAAACTTACCGAGATCAGCGACGACAAGTGGGACAAGACCCTGCGCACCAACATCACCGGGTACTTCTACATGGCGCGCGCGGCGCTGCCCCACTTGAAGACCGGGGCGTCCATCATCAACACCGGTTCCGTGACCGGCCTGCGCGGCAGCGCCAAGCTGCTGGATTATTCGTCGACCAAAGGGGCTATCCATGCGTTCACGCGCTCGCTGGCCGCCAACCTTGCGTCTGACGGCATACGGGTGAACGCAGTGGCGCCCGGGCCTGTGTGGACGCCGCTGAACCCCGCGGACCAAAGCCCCGAGGCCATCAAGGAATTTGGCAAGAAGACTGACTTGGGCCGGCCCGCGCAACCCGAAGAGATCGCACCCGCCTACGTGTTCCTGGCGGCACCCGTCTGCGCCAGCTACATCACCGGCATCGTGCTGCCCATTACCGGCAGCGCGGGCGACTGATCAAACGACATCACGACAACCTCAAGGCGTGGGCGTGGGCGCCTCGACGGTTTGGGGCGGCGCCAGCGGATCAAAGTCCTGCCACTTGCCGTCACGCCAACGCCCTTGCGCGCGTTCGATGTCATGCCCGCCGGACTCTCGCAGCACACGTCGTGCGTGCGTTTCCTGCTCGGGCGACACATGCAGCGCCAACATGACGCCGGCCTGTCGAACGGCCGGGTGGGAATCCTGCGCCATCGGCGTCACCGAACTCCTGCGTCGGCCTCGACCCACAATCCACATGGCGCCGGCCAATGCGCCGATATACGCGCCCACGCCCGCGGCGGCAATAACAATGAACACGGAGGCCGCTATCTGGGCGGCGATTGCCCCACCTATCAGCGCAAACAACAACCCCAAGGCGGATGCGCCCGCCACCGCGCCGATGTGCCCGCCCTTGGCGTCCGGGTCCGCCAGCCGGTCTCCCCCAATCGGATAGCGGGAATGGCCCCCTGCCGTATTGATATAGAACGTATGGACGTCGTCTTCGGTAAACCCTTCCTTGAATAAATTCTGGGTGGCCACGGAGGCCTGGTCAAACGTGTCGAACCTTGCGGCAACGATCAAAGACATAGCGCTCTCCCGTATGCGGACCTGAGCCGTGCAGCAACTTGCATACCCGCCTGCCTCGGCACGGCGCTTGCTGGGGCACCGGTGCCAGAGCACTGCTGTGCAGCGCTGTCCCAGCGCGGCTCTGCCACTGGGTTTGCCTTTTCACGCCACCCCGGAGACTGCCATGCCCCCGAATTCATTCCCCGACATTCGTACCCCCGACGACAGCGGCCGCCCCGACCTGGGCCCCAGCGATTCGTCCGATTCGGCCAGCGACCTGCCGCCCGGACGGGCCCGCACCGATAGCGACTCGCAGGCGACCGGCGAACGGGAGAGCGTTGATCCCGACCTGCGCGACGACGATGGAGACGACATTGCGCCCGACCACGTCACCGACGCGGACGACGCCGGCGTGGCCCATTCGCCGCCCGACCCGGTCCGCAATGGCGGTTGATCCACACGGCCGTTCACGGGTAGCGCGGACGCCGCCCGAGCCGGCCACCATCGGAGCGAGCCAATCATGAGCATGTCGGGCGAAAGTGAAAATATTTCAGAACATCAAGAAGATTTTTCCGCGCGCTCCGCACCGCGTGCGCGCGAACTTTCCTTGCTGGATTGGACCGCGTTGATCCTGGTGGTGGCGGGCGGCTTGAATTGCGGCCTGATGGCCGCCGTCAATCTGGACGTCTTCGCCAAGGTGTTGCCCGCGACCGCTGTGCGCGGCATTCAAGGCCTGATCGGGCTGGCCGCCCTGCATTGCGTGGTCATGCTGTTCAGATGGGGAGAAGAGCCGGGCTGAACGCCCGGCTCCGTTCAGCTACCCGCGGGACGCGTGCCCGGATACTGGCCGCCCTCTTCGAATTCCGGCCCCTTGGTGTTGGGCTTTTTATCCGCCGGGCGCTTGGCGGGCTGTTCGGCCTCACCATATCCAGGCTTGTCGGCGCCGAACTGGCCGCTGTCGCGCGCCGCTTCCGCTTCATCCTTGGACTCGTTTGCCTTGGATTTTCCCGGGTCCTGCTCGCTGTTTTGTGTCATCTCGTTCTCCGTATCGCGTCATGCGCCGCCTTGTTGCGCAAGCGCCGTGCCCGGCGGCCTGGGAACGCCACTTGCTTGAGCGGCAGTACGTCCACCGCAGTGTGGACTCTACCCCTAGGAGTCAGCCATGAATCTGTCCAGAACCGTTTGCCCCGCTATTGCCTTGTGCCTGTCCGCCCTTGCATTCCAGGCGGGCGCGCAAACGCCCCAAGGCGGCTCCGCACCGTTGCGCACGGACGACCAGATCGACAACCAGTACAAGATGGACAGGAAAGCGTGCGACGCCATGAAGGCCGACCAGAAGGACGTGTGCGAAAAGCAGGCCGACGCCACTCGCGACAAGGCGCGCGCCGACGCCCGGGCGGGCAAGGAAAAGGCTGAAGCCAACCATGACGCCGCCAAGGCCAAGAACGATGCTGATTACAAGGTGGGCAAGGCGAAGTGCGATGCGCTGTCAGGCAACGCACAAGATGCCTGCATGGCGGACCTGAAGACCCGCCACGGCAAGTAGGCCGCTGGCGCGGTCAGGCGGCATTGCGGGAATCGCGCGATCCGGCGTCTTCGCCGGGCAGCACGATTCCGGCGGCCGCGTATTCCTCAAGACGGTTGTAAAGCGTCTTGGGGCTGATGCCCAGCATCAGCGCGGCCTGCTTCTTCACGCCATTGCAGCGTTCGAGCGTGGCCAGGATCAAGCGCCGGTCTGCTTCGGCCAGCGTTTCACCAACCGGCACGCTGACTTCGCTGTTCGCCGCTTCGCCCGCCGGCGACACCTGCGGGGCCAACATGTCCACGCCCAGCACATCGCCATCGGCCATGATGAAGGCGCGGCGCACAAAGTTCTTCAGTTCGCGCACGTTGCCGGGCCACTCGTACTGCTTGAGCGCTTCGGCCGCCTCGGGTGAAAAGGCCTTGTTCTTGCCGGACTCCTGGTTTTGCGCCTGCAGGAAACGGCGCGCCAGGAACAGGATGTCGTCGCCGCGTTCACGCAAGGGCGGCAACTCGATCGGGAATACGCTCAGACGGTAGTAAAGGTCTTCGCGCAGCTTGCCTTCCTGCACCGCCTGTTCGGGATTGCGGTTGGTGGCCGCCACGATGCGGATGTTGCAGTTGATCTCGCGATTCGTTCCCACGCGCATGAACTGGCCCGTTTCAAGCACGCGCAGCAGCTTGACTTGCAGGTCCAGCGGCATCTCGGTCACTTCGTCCAGGAACAGCGTGCCGCCGTCCGCGCGTTCGAAGTAGCCCTTGTGCTGGCGGTCGGCGCCGGTAAAGCTGCCGCGCTCATGCCCGAACATTTCGCTTTCGATCAGGTTCGGTGAAATCGCGCCGCAATTGACGGCAATGAACGGGCGCTGGCGGCGCGTGCTGAGTTCGTGAATGGCATGCGCGGCCAGTTCCTTGCCGGTGCCGCTTTCGCCGATCAACAGCGTCGTGACGTTCGTGGGCGCGACCCGCCCGATCTGGCGATAGAGCTCGACCATGCGCGGCGATTCGCCGTACAGCTTGCCGAAGCGGCCAGGTTCCTCGAACGGCATGCCAGGCAGTTCACCGCCGGCATTGGTCACCACGCGCGTCAGAATTTCATTCAGCCGTTCCATGCAGATCGGCTTGACCAGGAAATCGCTCGCGCCCAGGCGCAGGGCCTGAACCGCGTAGTCGACCGTGCCATGGCCGGTCATCACGACAACTTCGGCGCTGGCCACGGCCGCATTCTTGAAGATGTCCAGGCCGTTGCCACCCGGCAAGCGGACGTCGGTCAACACCAGATCCGGCGCTTGCCGTTCCAGCTGTATCAGCGCATCTTTGATGCTGCCTGCCACTGCAACCGAAAAACCGCTGTCGCGGCCCATTTCGGCCAGTGTTTCCCGGATCGCGTCGTCGTCATCGACGACAAGCAGATGAGGCATAGCTTCTCCGTGTAGACGTGCGAATTGGTGGTGGATATATCGTCACGCATTTATCAATACGAGGATAGACAGTCTCGCCGCATAATGCGTAAAGAATCGATACTGTCCACTAAAGTTTTCGAATACTTGCAACTGGTCGCAATCGCGCGACGGACGCCCCACTACGATTATGCAGTCGCGTTAGGCCCCGGCGGCCCGAGGTAAAAGTATGGCAAATCGCACCACCGCGCGGCGTGACAATGCGCCCGTGTCCCCGGTTACTCGCATGGACGTAACCGGCATGTCTGCCGTCATGCAAAAGTTGGCATCCCAATTGCAACTGGCGGCGGCGACAGACGCCAGCGTCTTCATTGTGGGCGAAAGTGGCTCGGGCAAAGAGATCATTGCCCGCGAGATCCATGACGCCAGCGACCGGCGCGGTGCGCCGTTCGTCGCCGTGAATTGCGGCGCAATCAGCGGCACCCTGGCCCACGCCGAACTCTTCGGCCACGAAAAAGGCAGTTTCACCGGCGCGGTCGCGCAGAACGCAGGCTACTTCGAGTACGCCAGCGGCGGCACCTTGTTCCTGGACGAGGTCACGGAAATGCCACCGGACATGCAGGTGCATTTCTTGCGCGTGCTTGAGGTCGGCACCTATCAGCGCGTGGGCGGCACAGATCTGCTGCGCGCCAATGTGCGCATCATCTGCGCCAGCAACCGCGACCCCGCAGCGTCCGTCGCCGACGGCCGGCTGCGCCAGGATTTCCTGCACCGCCTTTTGGTCATTCCCCTGCGCGTGCCGCCGCTGCGCGAGCGCGGCGACGACGCCGTGATCCTGGCGCAGCAGTTCCTGGATACCCTCAATGCGCGGCACGACACGCAGAAGACATTCTCCAAACGCATGCTGGAGGCCATCGCCCAGCATGACTGGCCGGGCAATGTGCGCGAACTGCGCAATGTCGTGCAGCGCGCCTACATCCTGGCGGATACGCAACTCGAGGCCAACCTGCTCACCCGTCCCCCGGCCACCCAACATGCCGAAATGCGTGAAGGCGCCATGAGTTTCCCTGTAGGCATGCCGCTGGACCAGGCGCAACGCGCCTTCATCCTGGCCACTCTGGCGCATCACGGCGGCGACAAGCGGCGCACGGCGGACACCTTGGGCGTCAGCTTGAAGACCTTGTACAACCGCCTGGACGTCTACGAAAAAGAAGGCTTGGCCGGCGGCTGAGCAGTTCTTACATCCCGCTTGTAATACGGTCGCTGTCCCAGGCGGCTGCCCCGTGTCCGCCCGCCCGCAAAACGGGCTGGCACGGATCTTGCATGAGTCTTGAAAGGTACCGCCCTTTGGCGGCTTTCATTCAGGAGACTCGATTGGGCCACCCCTCGCAAGAATTGCGCCTGCGCCAACAAATGACGCTAGCGCCTCGCTTGCAGCAGTCTGTCAAGCTGCTGCAGATGTCGGCGCTTGAATTCACGACCGCGGTGGAACACGCGCTAGCCACGAACCCTTTTCTTGAAGACGGCGACGAACAGGACAGCGAACCGTCTTCAAACGGCGATGCCATCAAGCCCGGCAATTATGCCGACGCCACCGAGTCCGCCGCCGAGCCTGCCGCTGCCGCACCGGCCTCGGATGCCGACGATCCTATCCCTGACGCGCCCGCCTATTCCGGCGACTACCCGACCCAACTGTCCAGCGGCGGCGATGGCAAGGACATGGGCCAATGGGTGTGCGCCACCGTCTCCATGCGGGAAAGGCTGTCGGCCGATCTAGGCAACTACCACCTGGAACCGCGCGACCGTCTGCTGGCTGAATTCATCATCGACGCCCTGGACGACGACGGCTACCTGCGGGTGCCCTTGACCAGCTTGAGCGACCCCGCCCAATCCGCGTTCAGCCCCCCGCCCGATGAAGGCGAATGGCTCGCCGCCCTGCGCCTGGTACAGCAGTTGGACGCCCCAGGCCTGGCGGCGCGAGACCTGACCGAATGCCTGTCCTTGCAACTGGCCGCCGCGCAATCGGTGGCGCCGGCCGTGCGTGACCTGGCGTTGCGCATCGTGCGCGAACATCTTGATCGCTTGGGTAAAAACGATTCCGTGGGTCTACGACGCCTGTTGGGCGCGTCCGAAGATGCGATCCGCGAGGCCTGCGCCCTGATCCGCAGCCTGAACCCCAAACCGGGCTCGCGCTATAGCGCTGAAGCACCGGTCTATGTGGTGCCGGACGTGTTCGTGGACAAGTGGCATTCACGCTGGCGCGTCCTGCCCAATCGCAATGCCATGCCGCAAGCGCGGCTGCATCGCACCTACGCAGACCTGTTCCGTCGCGCGCGCCTGGATGACCGCAGCCCGATGGCGCAAGAGCTGCAGGAAGCACGCTGGCTGGTGCGTAACGTCGAGCAGCGCTATACGACGATCCAGCGTGTGGCCGAGGCCATCGTCAAGCGCCAGCAGACTTTCTTTGAATACGGTGAAGTGGCGTTGCGTCCGCTGATGCTGCGCGAAGTGGCTGACGATCTGGACATGCATGAATCCACCGTGTCGCGCGCCACTGTCGGCAAATACATGGTGACCCCGCGCGGCGTGTTCGAGTTTCGCCATTTCTTCTCGCGTGAATTGGCGACGGAATCGGGCGGCTCGTGTTCGGCCGCCGCCGTTCGCGCGCTGATCAAGGAAATGGTGGAAGCCGAAGACCCGACCATGCCCTTGTCGGACGTGGCCCTGACCCAGCAACTGGCGGCCAGCGGAATTTTGCTGGCGCGGCGCACCGTGTCCAAGTATCGCGGGCAACTGCGCGTGCCTCCGGCTGAACTACGCAGGCAGCATTAAGACAGCATCCCGTCGGCCGTCCCTGACGGCGAGTTTCCTTTCATGGCTTCAGGCACGTAAAAAAGGCTTCCCTTGGGAAGCCTTTTGCTTGGCGCTTACTTCGAGCCGCCCGTGTTCGGATATCCCGGAGGCGGCGTCGCGCCAGATGCAGGCGTACGCGGCACGTTGTCGTTCGCCTCGCGCTTTTTGTTCGGCATCTGGCCCGAGTGCTTATCCGTAGACATGGTGCCGCTCTTGTCCACCTTGGGGGGCATGGTCCCGGTGGAGGGCGTCTGGTTGGGCGCCGGCGCCATTTGGCCAGGAGGCAGCGGGCGATTGGGTTGCGCGGCGGTCGTGTCGTTCGGCGTGTTGGACGGTGAAGTCGGGGTGGCCGTTTGGGCCATTACCCCGCCAGCGGACAAACCGGCAGCCAATGCGAGAGCGCAAGTCAAAGGACGGAATTTCATAGTCAGACTCCTTAGTGGGAAGTGCACAGATCTATAAGCAATCGCCGTTCCCGGCCTGTGCACTTGCCCTCCTTGCGCGATATGGCCTTCTGGCATGCACGGCCGGGTATTTTTTACCTGCCTTTGCAACACCGTCACCCCGGTTGCCTACCCCGCGCGGCCGCCCTCTTTTTCAAGCTCGGACTCATCCAGCATGCGCTGCACGCGCTCGCCCAGGACTTCCAGCGAGAACGGCTTCACGATCAGTTCAATCCCGTGTTCCAGAAAGCCGGCGCCGCGCGCGGCGCTCTCGGCGTAGCCCGTCATCAGCAGCACCTTCAGGCCAGGGTGAGCGGCCCGCGCCGCGTCGGCCAGTTGCCGGCCGTTCAAGGCGGGCAGGCCCACATCGGTCACCAGCAGGTCGATGTCGGTCGTGCGCAGCACCAGTTCCAAGCCGGCCTCGCCATCGGACGCGGTCAACACCTGCATGCCCAGCTCAGCCAGGCATTCGTCCACCATGTCGCGCACATTGTCGTCGTCTTCCACCAGCACCACCACCGACGGTTTCTTGTTGTCTTGCTCGCGGTGCGCGACGGGCTCGGGGCGATGTGCGGCATCCGGGGCGCCGTCATAACGTGGCAGCAGCAGCCTGACCGTGGTGCCCTGGCCCACCGCGCTTTCCAACACCGCCATGCCGCCCGCCTGCTTGGCGAACCCATAGATCATCGACAGGCCCAGCCCCGTGCCCTCGCCCAAGGGCTTGGTGGTGAAGAAGGGATCGAAGGCATGGGCCAACACGTCCGGCGACATGCCGCAACCCACGTCCGTGACGGAGACTTCGACGAACTCTCCCGGGCTCACCCCGGGATAAGGACGCAGCGTGGCCTCGTCCAGTTGCGTATTCAATGCCGCAACGGTCAGCTCGCCGCCATTGGGCATGGCGTCGCAAGCGTTGATGACCAGGTTCAACAGCGCATTTTCAAACTGGTTGCGGTCGCACCGCACCGTCCACAGGTCCGGCGCCAGCGTGAACTGCAAGCGCACGCCCTCGCCCGTGTAGCGATGGAACAGGTCGCCCATGGATTGCAGCGTGGGCGCCACGCTGAACGGCTTCGGGTCAATGGGTTGGCGCCGTGAGAATGTCAGCAAACGCTGGGTCAGGTGCGCGGCGCGGTTCGCGGAATCCATGGCGACGTTGATGAAGCGCTGCGCCTGTTCCGGCGTGCCCGCCGCCAGCTTGCGCTGTATCAGGTACAAGGCGCCCGTGATGCCCTGAAGCATATTGTTGAAGTCATGGGCGATGCCGCCTGTCAGCCGACCCACGGCTTCCATTTTTTGCGACTGCCGCAACGCCTGCTCGGTATCGCGCAAGGTCTCGGCCTGGACCTTCAAGTCGGTGTCGTCGCGGCCGGTCATGTACAGATTGTCTTGCGACCAGGACATGCTCCAGGTGATCCAGCGGTAGGCGCCATCGCGTGTCAGCAGCCGGTTCTCCATATGCCGGACGGACTGCGTCGGATTGCCCTTCGCGGCCAGCGCAATCGATGCGCGCGTGGCGGCGAGATCATCGGGATGGATCAGTTCGTTCAGGCCCATCGACAGGAACTGTTCCGGGCTCCAGCCCAGGATCGGCCGCACCGCCGGGTTGACGCTGACAAAGCGGTCCTGGCCGTCGACCACGGCCAACAGTTCCGGCGACAGGCGCCAGATGCGATCGCGTTCCGCAATGGCGTCTTCCACCCGCTGTTCCAGCGTGCGGGCATATTGCGAGCGCTCGACGGCATCGCACAAGCGTTCGCAGACTTCTTCCAGGAAATCCACGTCGCCAGCCTTGAGCCGGCTGGTGGCCAGCGGCCGCACCAGCAAGGCGCCGCCGTGCCGGCCCCAGCGGCGCATCGGCACCACGATCGCGGACGGCCGGACCTCGCCACCTTGTTCCGCCACCATGGGTTGCAGATACGCCGTGCGGCCCTTGCGCATCGCCGCGTGAAAATCCTCGCCTAGCTGCTCGGGGACCAGAGCCTGCTGCGTGGCCACGTCGGCCTCGGACCTCCAACAGGCCGACAGCGTGGTCGGCTCACCTTCGCCCGGCCAGTCCAGCACCGCGGCCAGCCCCAGGGCAAGATGCTGTCCCAGGCCCGCGCAGGCGGCGTGTTCGATCTCGCTTTGATGATGCAAGGCGCGCATGCGGTCAACCAGCGACAAGAGGAAATTCTTGCGATGCTGCCCTTCCCACAATTCCGTCTCGGCCACCTTGCGGGCAGTAACGTCCAGGAACAAGGCCATCATGCGGTCATCACCGTCTTTGCGGGCGCGGGCCTCGTACCACGCTTCTTTCGGCCCCGGCACCGCGAATTCGAATTGGGTGGGCTCGCCGGTTTCGACCACTTGGGCAAACGCATCCATGATCTGCCCTGGAACGCCGGGGATCATCTCGCGCAGCGTATGACCCAGCGTATCGCCCTCTTTCATGCCGCTTTGCCGTTCGAAGGCGGGGTTCACCTCCAGAAAACGGAAGTCGACGATACGGCCATCACCGTCGCGCAAGGCCTCGCTAAGAAAAAACGCCTCTTGCATGCCGTCGAACATGGCGCGCCAGCGCTCACCGCTTGCGCGCAACGCGGCATCCGTCAGGTGGCGTTCGATGGCCAAGGCGGCGCTGCGCGTCACCATCGCCAGTGCGTCGATATCGTGGGCGGATGGCGATCGCACGACGCCGTAGTAGTTCGAGAACACGCCCAGCAAGCGGCCGTCGGGCGCTTTGATCGGGGTGGACCAGCAGGCGCGCAAGCCATGCGCCAACGCCAGGTCGCGCCAGTTCTTCCAGTCGGGGTGCGAGGCAATATCTTCAACGTAAACCGGCTGGCCGGTGTACGCGGCCGTGCCCCAAGAGGCCACGTTGGGTCCGATGGCCGTGCGTTGCAGCGCCGCGCTGAACTCCAGGGGCAGGCTCGGCGCGGCGTTGTGGATCAGATAGTGTCCCGTTTCGTCGATCAGTGCGATCGCCGCGCGCAGCTCGGTGCTGGACTGCGCTTCGATCGCGTGCAAGACATGTTCGAACACGTGCGCCAGCGGCATACCGGCCGCTATGCGCTGCAACATGATCCGTTCTTCCTCCAGACGGGCGAGCGTATCGGTCCACGGATGGGATACGCGGTCCTGCTTTTTCAACATGTCTGCCCCTTTTCCTGCGTGTACTGTATTGCGGGGCTTCGACTCGATGCCGAAACGCAAGGTAACGCGACGCTACCGTTCCTGCCCCGTCTCCAGCCGCAAGGCGCCAAGCGCCTCGGGCTTGTCCACCAGCACGCATTGCTTGCCCGTGCGTGTGCAGTGGTCTTTGACCCGCCAGTATGCGCCATGGCTGACGCATCCAGTCTGGCAGATGACCAAATCCGCCGCCACCAGACTGGCTTCCAGCGTGTCGCCGTCAATGGCCGCGGCGGTCAACGCGGGGATGGATCCTTCCAGCGCCTGGCGGTCTTCACGCGCCCACGCCAGCGCCGTATCGCGCATGATCACGGCCGCCCGCAGCCGCATGGCCTCGGCTTCCAGGTGCAGGATACGCGCGGCCTGCGCGGCGATCAATCGGCTGCAATGCGACTGCGCTTGCCCATACGCGGCAAGCAAGGCCGCATGCTCGCGCTGCAACGCCTGACGGTCTTGAGTGGAGTTCATCACGGGTTCCGGTAGAGTCGGGGTGCGCGCCCGCCATGGAAATCATGTCGGGCGTACCTTGGCATGGCCGCAATTATAAATGAGAATGCTTCGCTTTTAGGCCCGGACCGATGCTGCCCCTTCGCGCACAGGGAAATCCATTACTGACGTGCTTGCGCCGCTTAAATATGATCGACAAACCATATCGGCACGCCAGCCCGCCCCGGGCCTGGAATAGACGTTTCCCCCAGAACGCCGCGCGCCTTTCGCCCCGGTCTCGGCCGGCCGGCGGACTCTACGCAGTGGAGTGCCCGATGCCGAATCCCACCGAACTTCTGCGCGATATCCACGAAGCCAACCTCATGTATTTGCTGCTGCTGCAGCGCATCGCGCGCCGTGGCGATGCGGTTGAGCTAAGTGGCCTGCAAATGTCGCCCCAGGCATGCCAGTGGTTGGCGGACCTGGAGCCGGCGGCGTTGACCCGCCTGGCGCGCAGCAGCGTACTGCTGGCGCAACTGAAGCTGGCGCCTCACGTACTGTTGTCGGCGTTGAGCCAAGGCATGGACGCCACATTGGCCGAGCGCAACCCGACCGCGTCGACCGCGCCGCCATCCCTCGTGCAGCGTTAAGCCGCAGGCGTTTCTTCTGGACCGTGGCAACACACGCAGATCTTGTTGCCCTCGGTGTCCCGGAAGTAAGCCCCGTAATAATTCGCGTGGTAGTCGGGGCGCAACCCCGGCGGACCTTCGCAGGTGGCGCCTAGCGACAAGGCCAGCGCGTGGCAGCGGTCCACCGTCGCCCGGTCGGCCGCCAGAAATGCCGTCATCTGCCCGTTACCCGGCGCCGCCGGTTTACCATCGTAGGGCGCGTTGATCACGAATAACGGCCGGCCCCCGCCCGCGGGCTGCCACCCCGCCCAGGGAATATTGCGCTCGATGAATCGAAGCTCAAGTCCAAGCGCCTCGGCCTGCGCCGAATAAAAGGACAATGCGCGTTCGAAGTCGCGCACGCCAATGCAAACATGGGAAAACATGTGGGACTCGCTGGAAGGAATAGAGGCTGAATTATGTCTGGCTTGGGACATGGTTTGTCGACCCGCGCACGCCACTCGTGCGCCACGCCAAGCCCGCGCTGATCGCCAGCGCCATCGCCAATAGGCCGCCGGCCATCGCGGCCACGCCCGGCCATTGGTTGGCGGCCCAGAAGTGTCCGCCCCAGGCGCCCAGCACGCTGGACCCGACGTAATACACCAGCAAATACAACGATGCGCCCAGCGCCTTGTAGCCGCGCGCCATCTGGCCGACCCAGCCGCTGGCGACCGCGTGTGCGGCGAAGAATCCGAAGGTGAACACCACGATGCCGGCGATCAGGATGGCCAGCGTGTCGGACAGCGTCAGCAGCAGCCCGGCCAATGCCAGGCCGGTGGCGGCGGAGAGCATGGCCCCTCGGCCGTGGCGGTCGGCCAGGCGGCCGAAGAAGGTGGACGCGAAGATGCCCACCAAGTAGACGACGAAGATGAAGCCGATGAAGGTCTGGCTTAGCGAAAATGGCGGCAACAGCAGGCGAAAGCCCACGTAGTTGTAGACCGTGACAAAGGCCCCCATCAGCAGTCCGCCCATGGCGAACAGCGCGCACAAGGGGCCGTTCTTCATGTGCGCGCCAACGCCCGCTCGCACGTCGCCCAGCACACCTGCCCAGCCACGCCCGCGTTGCGGGGCAAAGCGGCGTGACGGGGGCAGCAGCCACATGAACAGCACAGCGGCCACGATGCCCACGACGCCAAGCGTGCCCAGGGCGGCGCGCCAGCCAAAATGGTCGGACACCAGGCCGGTGATGACCCGGCCCGACAGTCCGCCGAATGCGCTGCCGCTGATGTACAAGCCCATCGCAAAGCCCAGCGTGTCGGGTTCCACTTCTTCCGCCAGGTACGCCATGGCGACTGCCGGCACGCCGCCCATCGCCACGCCTTGCAGCGCGCGCAACGCCAACAGGCTGTGCCAGTCTGGCGCCACGGCGGCGATGGTGCCCAGGACGGCGGACGCCAGCAGCGACCAGGCCATGATGCGCTTGCGCGGCAGCGCCTGCGAGAACAGGCCGACGAAGAAAATCGCTATGGCCAGCAAGCCGGTACACAGTGACAGCACCAGGCTGCTTTGCGCGGGCGATACGCCGAACGCGCCAGTGAACAAGGGCATCAGCGGCTGCACGCAATACAAAAGTGAAAACGTGGAAAAGCCGGCGGCGAACAAGGCCCATTGGGCGCGGCGCAGTTCGGGGGTGCCACGCGCCAGATACTCGGTGGGCGTGGGGGTGGAAGAACTGGCGGAGGGGGTAGACATCTGGAATCTCGAAGGGCAAACGGGCTCGTGACCCGTACAGCAAAAGTAGACTTTTGCCTTTCATATGTCCAATATATGAAACTTGCACCCACCATATTTTTAAACGATGGAACTACGACACCTGCGCTATTTCACGGCTGTGGCCGAAGAGCTCCATTTCACGCGGGCGGCGGCCCGGCTGGGCATTGGCCAGCCGCCGTTAAGCCAGCAGATTCAACAGCTTGAGCGCGAAATCGGCACCCCGCTTTTTCTACGGCTGCCCCGAGGCGTGGATCTGACCGAGGCCGGCGCCCAGTTCCTGGAGGATGCCCGCGCCATTCTGGCCAGCGCCGACCGCGCCATCGACACGGCTCGCCGGCTGGGACGCGGCGAGCGCGGCGCCATCACGGTCGGCTTCACGGCGTCCGCCGTCTTCCACCCTTACCTGCCCCGCGCCATCCGCGCTTACCGCGATCGCTACCCCGACGTGCGCGTCACGCTGACCGAAAGCAACACCATTTCCCTGTTGCGCGGCTTGCGGCTGGGCGAGGTGGACGTGGCATTTGTACGCCCCCCTTATCTGTTGGACCCGGAGTTCGAGTCCGAGCGCGTGCTGGACGAACCCATGCTGGTCGCCCTGCCCCCCGACCACGCGCTGAGCCGCCGCCGCAGCGTGCCGATTGCCGCGCTGGCCGACGAGGACTTCGTGCTGTATCCACGGCCGATTGGCGCGGGCTTGTATGACGCCATTCAGTCGGCCTGCCAGCGCGCGGGCTTTGCGCCGCGCGTGATCCAGGAAGCGCCGCAGATGGCTTCCATCGTCAGCCTGGTTGCCGCTGGTGTCGGCATTTCGGTGGTGCCGGCCGCCATGCGGCACATGGGCGCGGAAGGCATTGAATATCGGCCCATCAAGGGGGACGCGCCCCACGCGCTGCTGGACATGGCTTACCGCCGCCACGACCGCTCCATCGCCGCCGTCAACGCCGTGGCGATGCTGCGCCAGCTTGCCCATCCCGAGCGCCCACCCGCGAACAAATAGGCCGCGTATTGCCCTGTCGCGTTTGTCATGTTCTGTTAACCCTGGCCCACGGCAGAAGAGTACATTGCGCTACCGGCGATCCGTCCCTGAGAGAAGGATGGATGCTTTGATACCTCCTCTTGATACCTCCTATTAACAGGTGACCCCGTGCGACGTACCCTTCTGGCCTTGGCCCTTGCAACCCTTCCCGGCTTGGGCGCCGCCGCCGCGCTCAGTTCCTCCATTGGCGCGGTCACCGTGTATCAGGACCGGGCAGTGGTCACCCGTTCCGCCAGCAGCGATCTCGCGGCGGGCGAACATGAACTGGTGCTGGAAAACCTGCCGGCGTCATTGCAGGAAAATTCCTTGCAGGTGTCCGCCAAGAGCACGGGCCAAGCGTCATTGCTGGACGTCAAGGTGCGCGACGCCTTTCGGGCAGACGCCACCAACGAGCGCGTTCGCACCCTGCAAGAGCAAGTGCGCAAACTGGAGGGCCAGTTGGCCGGGCTGGACGACGAGGCCGCCGTGTTGGAGAACCAGCGCGAACTCGTGCTGATGATGCAGCGAGGCGCCACCGAGCCGTCCAAGGACAGTGCCCGCCTGACGCTGGACGAATTGAAAGCCATCCAGACCCTTAGCGCCGACAGCCTGGGCAAGACGCTGGCGGGGCTGCGCCAGGTTGCCGAGCGCAAGGAAGCGCTGGAACGGGAATTGTCCGCGCTGCAAAGCCAGATGAACATCGTGCAAAGCCAATTGAGTCGCCGCAGCAAGACCGTCACGCTGCGCGTGAACCTGGCGCGCGCTGGCAAGGTGGACCTGGCCGTGTCGTATGCGGTGGGCGGCGCGCGTTGGACGCCCGCTTACGATGCGCGCTTGCGTCCGGCCGACCGCAGCGTGGATCTGGGCTACTTCGGCGTCGTCCGGCAGAACACGGGCGAAGACTGGAACAACGTGAAGCTGACGCTGTCGACCGCGCGCCCGGCGCTGGGCGGCGGTGCACCGACCTTGACGCCATGGATCATCGACGTGGCGGCGCCCCCGCCACCGCCCCGCCCCGTGGCCGCGCCGGCTCCCGCCGTGAGCAGCGAGATGATGAGAAAGCGCGCCCCGCTCGTGGGCGGCCAGGCTTATGCCGACGCCGCCATGGCCGAAGCCGTGCCCGAACCCATCGACGTGCAAACCGCACAAGTGCAGAACGACGCCACCAGCGCGTCGTTCCAGATCAAGACCCCCGCCACGCTGGCGTCCGACAATACCTCGCAGCGCGTGGCCATCACCACGACGAAGCTGCCTGCCACTTTGCAGTACCAGTCCACGCCCGCGCTGCGCGAAGCGGTGTTCCTGACCGCGCTGGCCAGCAACAGCACCGACTTCCCCTTCCTGGCCGGCACGCTCAATACGTTCCTGGATGACGCCTTCGTCGCGTCCGGTTCGCTGAAGGCGGTGATGCCGGGCGAAAAGGTCGAGCTGGCGATGGGCGCCGACGACGGCATCTCGATCAAACGCCAGCTGGTCAACCGCTTTACTGAAAGCACGGGGTTTTCCGGCAGCGGCAAGCGCGTGACCTACGAATACAAGATCACGGTGAAGAACAACAAGGCCACCAAGGAACAGGTGGTGTTCAAGGACCGGCTGCCGGTGTCTCGCAACGAGAAAATCGTGGTCAAGCTGCTGTCGCCCGCCGACCGCGACGTCAAGCGCGAGGAAGATGGCAAGCTGGCCTGGGAATGGGAACTGGAACCGGGCAAGTCCCGCGAAACCGTGCTGAAGTTCTCGGTGGACTATCCCGGCGACATTGACGTGTCGGGTATTTAAGGAGCAACTGGCCGGGGCAGTTGGCAGGGACGATTGACGGGTATTGCCCGCCTTGCCAAGCCGCCGCCGCCCGATCAATGGCGGCGGCAGAAATCGATGAATGCGTCGGACTCCAAGGGCATGGACAAGCCATAGCCTTGCGCCACGTCGCAACCCAGTTCGCGCAGCAGTTGCACGTCGCGCTCTTGTTCGACGCCTTCGGCCACCACGCGCCGGCCCAGCACACGGCCCATTTCGATGGCGGCGGCCACCACGGCACGCGACGCGGCTTCGCGGTGCATGTGCACGATGAAGTCGCGGTCGATCTTCAATTCGGTAAACGGCATGGCCGAGAACAGCCGCATCGACGCGATGCCGGCCCCAAAATCGTCCATCGCCAATTCAAAGCCGCGCACCCGCAGCAGGTTCAATACCGACGACAACGCCAGCCAATCGTTGACGGGCTCGTCCTCGGTCAGTTCCACCTTCACCAAGCGCGCCGGCAGGCCCGCCCGCGCTACCCGCTTTTCCAGCACGGCGGGCATGTCGCGCGAACACAGCGTGGAAGACGACGCATTGATGGCGATGGGCACGGCGATATCTTCGGCGTGCAAGGTTTGCAGCACTTCCAGCACGCGATCCGTCACCCGCAGGAACAACATCCGGTCCATGCCCAGGCGGTGTGCGGCGGGCACGAAATCAGCGGCGGCAATGGACCCAAGCTCGGGATGGTCCCAGCGCGACAAGGCCTCGGCGGCCACCACCTGCCCCGTCGACAGGCTCATCTGCGGCTGCAACACCACGCTCATGCCCTCGCCCGTGATCAGGGCGCGGCCCAATTCGGCTTCGATGACTTCGCGGCGTATCGATTGCTGCTGGGGCGTCGTCATGTCCTCGGCCGCCAGGCCCGCCTTGACGGCCTGATGCATGGACGTGCGCGACACCGGTTTGGACAGCGCCTGCGCCGAGGGGCAACCCGCCTGCAGCGCCAGCCGCACATGCGACTCAAGCAGTTCGTCGCTAAGGCTGCTGATCCAGATGATGGGCGGCATGCTTTTCAAGCGGCCCGCGTCGACCAGGCGCCGCAGCTCGTTGGGCAGATGCGTGCCGTCGCCGTCGCTCATGACGATGTCGCTGATCACCAGATCGTAGAACTGGCGGCCCAGTGCGCTGATGGCTTCCGTGCTGCTGCCCACGCCGGCAACGCGCCGGTATCCCAACGCCAGCAGCATGTTCTGCAGGTAAGCGCGTTCGACCGGGTGATCTTCGACCAGAAGAATCCGCCGAGCGGCGCCGGCGTCTGTTTTGGGCATTGCGTTCCGTCCTAACGTCATAGGGCGCTATTCACAGGGCGGGCCGCTGCTCACGACCGCTGGTTTTCTGGGGGTTCATGCTACGGCATTCGCGCGCGATCTGTCGTCGCGGAGAAAGGGCTACGGCGATTTCCCCCCCGATAGGCGTAGGTTTGGGAACACCTGCCCGCTCTTGCCTCGGCCCGTTGTCGATACGCAACGCGCATGGCTCCGCCAGAGGGTGGCAGCCCTCCGGCTGCGGGCCTGCGCGGCCAGTGCGATAATGGCGGCCATCACGCATCCAGCGCATTAGCGCATCTACGGCACGGAGCCCCCCTTGACCCGCATTGACGACCCCCAGCACGACCGCGAGGTCGGCACGGCCGACTCCACCCAGGACAACACGCGCACCGACGATACCCGCATCAGCGCCGTGCGTCCGTTGATTTCGCCCGCGCTCCTGCAGGACGAGTTACCCGTATCCCCCGCCATCCAGAACCTGGTCGAGCAAAGCCGCGCCGAGATCGCCGACGTGCTGCATGGCCGTGACGACCGCCTGCTGATCGTGGTCGGCCCCTGCTCCATCCATGACCATGGCCAGGCCATGGACTACGCGCGCCAGCTGCGCGCCGCGGTCGACCAGCACAAGAAAGACCTGCTGATCGTCATGCGCGTCTACTTCGAAAAGCCGCGCACCACCGTGGGCTGGAAGGGCTACATCAACGACCCTCGCCTTGACGGCAGCTTCCGTATCAACGAAGGCTTGCGCCGTGCCCGCGAACTGTTGCTGGACATCAGCGGCCTGGGCCTGCCCATTGCCACCGAATTCCTGGACCTGCTCAGCCCGCAGTACATCGCGGACTTGATCGCCTGGGGCGCCATCGGCGCACGCACCACCGAAAGCCCCAGCCACCGCCAACTGAGCTCCGGCCTGAGCTGCCCGCTGGGCTTCAAGAACGGCACCGACGGCGGCGTGCAGATTGCCGCCGACGCCATGGTGGCCGCCAGCGCCAAGCACGCCTTCATGGGCATGACGAAGATGGGCATGGCCGCCATTTTTGAAACGCGCGGCAATCAGGACACGCACGTGATCCTGCGCGGCGGCAAGCAAGGCCCGAACTATGACGCGGCCAGCGTTGACGCCTGTTGCGCCGCCCTGCGCGCCGCCGGCCAGCGTGAGCAGGTCATGATCGATTGCTCGCACGCCAACTCCAACAAGTCGCATCTGCGCCAGATCGACGTGGCCGAAGACATCGCCGCGCAGCTTTCGCAGGGCGACACCCGCATCACCGGCGTCATGATCGAAAGCCATCTGGAAGAAGGCCGCCAGGACCTGAAGCCCGGCCAGCCCCTGCGCCGTGGGGTGTCGATCACCGACGCCTGCCTGGGCTGGACCCAGACGGAGCCGGTGCTGGACACGCTGGCGCAGGCGGTGCGTCAGCGCCGCGCCATCGCCACCAAGCGCTAAGAAAATTCCTTAGCGGTATAAGGCATACGGCGCCGGATCCACGTCCGGCGCCTGGCCCGTGATCAGGCTGGCAAGCAGCTTGCCGGTCACCGGGCCCAGCGTAAAGCCGTGATGCGCGTGACCAAACGCCATCCATAACCCGGTGTGCCGAGGCGCGGGCCCGATCACCGGCCGCATATCAGGCATGCAGGGGCGGCATCCCATCCAGGGTTCTTTTTCAACCGCCGCGCCCAAGGGCAGCAACTGGCTGGCCAGTGCGCGCGTACGCTGAATCTGAATCGGCGAAGGCGGCGCATCGCGCGCCGCGAATTCCGCCCCGGTGGTCAGCCGCACACCCAACGTCATTGGCGTTACGACAAAGCCGCTGTCGATGTCCGCTACCGGGTGCGTCAGCGTGGCGCCGTCTTCCAGCGCGAAGTGCTGGTGATAGCCGCGCTTGACCGCCATGGGAATGCGGTAGCCCAAGGGCCGCAACACATCGGGTGACCAAGGCCCCATCGCCACGACCACGTCGCGGGCGTCGATGCGGCCGTCATCGCCTTGCACCTGCCATCCCTGGCTGCCGGCCGATTTCAGGGTGCGCGCATCGCCTCGCAGCAATTGCCCGCCGCGCTGCTGGAACAGGGCCGCATACCCCCGCGTCACCGCACCGGGGTCAGACACGTTGACAGGGTCCAGCCAGTGCACGGCGCCCACCATGCGCTCGGACAGCGACGGCTCAAGCGCCGTCAGCGCCTGCCGGTCCAGCACTCGGTAGTTCAGCCCGTACGGCGCCAGCGACTCGGCTTCCGCAACAGCGCGCGTCAGGCCCGCCTGGGACCGCACCCCATCGATCCAGCCTGTGCGGCGGAACAAGGGCGAGAGGTTCGCATCGTCTTTCAGCGCGTCGTGCTCGGCCACACTGCGCTCGATCAGCGGCAGCATCGCTTCGGCCGCGCGCGCCAGCCGCGTGGGCGATGAATGCCACCAGTAGCGCAGCAGCCAGGGGGCCACGCGCGGCAGAAAGCGCACGTGATAGCTCACGTCGGGCGTGTTGTTGCGTGCATAGCGCCACAGGCTGCGCCAATCACGCGGAAACGCATAGGGAATGACGCTGGCCCGTTCGATCAGACCCGCATTGCCGTAGCTGGTTTCCTCGCCGGGGCCACGGCGGTCAAGCAGCACCACGGAACGTCCGCGCGCCAATAAATGCAGCGCCGTGCTGACGCCGACGATGCCCGCACCCAGAACCACAACGTCTGTTTTCATGCGCCGCATTCTGCGCCTTGCCCCCCGTGTTCGGCAAGGGCGCGCCAGCGTAGAATCGCCGCTCCCGCGTTGTGCTTTCCCGCCCTTGCCCGCCCTCCGGACCACGCCATGCCCTTACCGCCCTTGCACCCCGTCACGCTCCATGGCGACATCGTTCGCCTGGAACCCTTGGCCGCGCACCATGCCGATGCGCTGGCGCAAGTGGGCCTGCATCCCGAACTCTGGCGTTTGCAGCCGGAACCCATCGCAACGGTCGACGACATGCGGCGGTATGTGGCGCGCGCGTTGGAAGCCGCGCAGGCGGGCGCCTGCCTGCCCTTCGTCATCGTGCAGCAAAGCACCGGGCAGATCATTGGCGCCACACGCTACATGGATATTGCGCTGGCGCACAAGCGGCTGGAGATCGGCGCCACCTGGCTGACGCCCGCCTGCCAACGTTCCGGCGCCAACACGGAAGCCAAGTTCTTATTACTTCGGCACGCTTTTGAAACAATTGGTATCATACGCATCGTTTTCAAGACGGAACTGAGCAATGCCCAGTCTCGCGCGGCCATTTTGCGCCTAGGTGCGGTCGAGGAAGGCGTGTTTCGCAAGCATCTGATTTCACAGTCGGGGCGCACGCGCGACATGGTCTATTTCGCGATCCTCGACGACGAATGGCCATCGGTCAAATCACGCTTGCTGGCGCGATTGGCCTGGCCGCGCTAGGGCTTGCGCCGGGCTCCGCGCCACGTTCCTTTTCATCGCCGGACAGTGTTGTCCGGGACGCCCTTTTCAAGTCAGGTATGGATAGCACTCCCCTCATTCCCGCCGCAGTCTCCGCTGCACGGCACAGCATTTTTATCTACACGGAAGAACAGCGCGGCAACCAACTGGTTGAATCGCCCGTCATCGGCATGCTTTCCGATGTTTCGGGCTCGGACAAGCTCATCGTGGCGCAAGATCCGCACAGCGGCTTGAAGTTCATCTATCGGGTGGACCACGAAAGCAGCAACCTGGATGCCGCCGCCATCACCGAGCAGGAACCGGCCGCGTTCGACGGCAAGACCTCAGTTCAGATCAACGCCATGGCTTACCGCCTGGGCAATGCCGAGAATGCAATGAAATTGCTGCGCGGCAAAAAACAATGGATCCAGGACAAGGGCGCGGTGCTGTCGGTGTTGCTGCAAAACGCGGCCGCGCGCAAGACGCGCTTTGCCTCGGCGCGTATCGAACGTGACCGCATGCGCAAGGTGCCGGCAGGCGTGCCCATCGAGTATCTGCCTACATAAATCGGATGGAGCCAGGCACGGGTGTCTTATCCACAATTTCTGTGGATAAGGCGCGCGGCGAAGCGCCTCTGGCGGCCCTTCCCAGCATGCTGTCCGGCCTGCGCAATATTTGATCAGGCACAAATTCCCGCTGGCCTGGATGGCATCCGGAAGGCTTGCTGCACCGCCGCGACATCGATGATGATATTCTCCGCAGGCATCAACGATACGAAACGTTTCATGCGTTCCGCCGCCTGGCTTGTCCCCACGCTAGCGGACGCTTATCTCAAACAGAACCCGTAGCATGTCAGGAGCGAAAAGCGTGTTTGCCCTTGAATCGCGTCGCGTGCAAACGCGAGCGGAGACCGCGCCGTGACGATTATCGTTGTCGATGATCACGGCGACTGGCGCGACACGATCGTCGAGTACATCCAGGATCTGGGGCTGGACAAAGCCATCCTCACGGCTGGATCGCTGGCCGAACTGGATCAACTGATGCGGTCCGTGACGCCGGGCATCCTGGTGCTGGACGCCATGCTGCCCGATGGCGACGCGCTGACCCGCATCTCGCAGTTGCGCACCCGTTATCCGTCGATGGGCATCGTGATGCTGACCGGCCGCCTGCTCAGTGAAGACAAGGTGTCGGGCCTGAGCCTGGGCGCCGATCACTACCTGACCAAACCCGTCAATCTGGCCGAATTGGGAGCCACCCTGGTGTCGCTATCGCGCCGGCTGCGCGTGGTGCCCGCAGAGGCCGACGACGCCGGTGGCAACACCTGGCGATTTGATCCCGCGCGGCGCACCCTGGTGTCGCCCGGGCAAGTGTGCGTGGACATCACCGACACTGAAAGCCGGCTGATCGGCGCGCTGATCCAGGCGGCGCCGCTGCCCCTGTCGCGCGGCCGGCTGGTCGAGGCGCTGGGCGCCAGCATCGACGCCTACGACACGCATCGGCTGGACGCGCACATGCATCGGCTGCGCCGCAAATTGCGTGCGCAGGCCGCGGGCGACCTGGGCATACGCACCGTGTATGGTGTGGGCTATGTGTGCACCACGCCCGTTCAGGTCGTAGGCAGCGCCAAACCCTGATATTTGTTCACAGGCTTGCGTTCCGGGCTTTGGTTTCCAGGCGTTCGCTCCCGGCTTTCGTTCCCCGACATTCTTTCTCAGGCTCTCTTTCCATGCGCCCTGCCGTCCGCCCCCGCCGCTCCGTTCTCTACATGCCCGGCGCCAACGCGCGCGCCTTGGACAAGGCCCGTGGGCTGGACGCCGATGCCCTGATTCTTGACCTGGAAGACGCCGTGGCGCCCGACGCCAAGGCACAGGCCCGCGCGCAGGTTACCGCGGCCTTGAAGCAAGGCGGCTACGGACGCCGCGAGTGCATCGTGCGCATCAATGCGCTGGACACGCCGTGGGGCCACGACGACGTCGTCGCCATTGCGCAGGCCGGCGCCGACGCCGTGTTGCTGCCCAAGGTGCAGTCCGCCGCCCAACTGGCCGCGCTGGCCCAGGCGCTGGACGCCGCCGGCGCGCCGCGCGACCTGCCGTTGTGGGCCATGGCGGAAACGCCGCTGGGCTTCTTGCGGCTGGACGCCATTGCCGGCGGCCACTCCCGGCTGGCGGCCATCGTGGTGGGCACGTCAGACCTGGTCAAGGACCTGCACGCGCGCCATACGCCCGGCCGTGAGGAAACCTTGCTGGCGCGATCGCTGGCCGTCATGGCCGCGCGCGCATACGGCCTGGCGGTTCTGGACGGCGTACACCTGGATTTAAACGATGACGCGGGCTACGCCGTTGCGTGCCAGCAAGGACGCGACCAGGGCTTTGACGGCAAGACGCTGATCCATCCCAAGCAGATCGCCGCCGCCAACGCCGCGTTCGCGCCCACCGACAACGAACTGGCCCAAGCGCGCAAGCGTCTGGACGCCTGGCGCCAGGCACAGGCCGCCGGCCAGGGCGTGGCCGTGGTGGACGGCGCGCTAGTCGAAAACCTGCACGCCGAAGAGGCCGAGCGCGTGCTTGCCCTGGCCGCCTCCATCGCGGGCACGGCTTCCCACTCTTAGGCCGCTGCCATTGCGGGCGGCAACCCCGCGCCTACGCCGCCATCTCGCTCACTGCCCCCACGCCTAAGCAGCCGTCGCGGCCGCGAAACCCGCTCGAACGCCACCTGTAAAACGGGCTGCATCTGCGCCGATGCGCGCGGCCCGGTACAATACTGCCCACGATTGGACGACGCCCCATGCCTGGGGCGTGTCTCTTCACCTTTTCGCGCCGATGTCCGCCTGCTGTGTCGTGGCTGCGCGCGCGAACCACCCGGTTCCCTTTTTTGCGCCGCGCCTTGTGGCGGGAGCCTCGCCGCGCGCCTGCCGCGCCACCCCCTGCCCCAAGATTCATGATCCGCTTCCAACAAGTTTCACTCATGCGCGGCGTCAAGCCCTTGCTCGACAAGGTCGACCTGCTCTTGAACCCCGGCGACAAGATCGGCCTGATCGGCGCCAACGGCGCCGGCAAGTCCAGCCTGTTCGGCCTACTGCGCGGCACGCTGCACGCGGACCAGGGCGACCTTGACTACCCTTCAAGCTGGCGCATGGCCTACGTGGCGCAGGAAACCCCCGCGCTGGACCGCCCCGCCATCGAATACGCAATTGACGGCGACGTCACCTTGCGCAAGCTGGAAGCGGAACTGGCGGCGTTGGAAGCCGAACCCGAAAGCGCCGAAAACGGCTTGCGCATGGGCGACATCTACGCCGCACTGGCCGATGCCGACGCCTACACGGTGCATTCGCGCGCCGAACAGTTGCTGACCGGCCTGGGCTTCACGCAAGAGCAGATGCATCTGCCGCTGACCAGCTTTTCCGGCGGCTGGCGCATGCGCCTGAACCTGGCGCAAGCGCTGATGTGCCCGTCCGACCTGCTGCTGCTGGACGAGCCCACCAACCACTTGGACCTGGACGCCATCATCTGGCTGGAAGACTGGCTCAAGCGTTATCCGGGCACGCTCATCGTCATCTCGCACGATCGCGACTTCCTGGATGGCGTGGTCAACGTCATCGTCCATATCGACGAGCGCAAGCTCAAGCGCTACTCGGGCAACTACTCGTCGTTTGAACGCCAGCGCGCCGCCCAGTTGGAACTGGCGCAAGGCATGATGGAAAAGCAGATGCGGCAACGTTCGCACCTGCAATCGTTCATCGACCGCTTCAAGGCCCAGGCCAGCAAGGCGCGTCAGGCGCAAAGCCGCATCAAGGCGCTGGCCCGCATGGAAGAAGTGGCGCCGCTGCGCGCCGCCGCCGAATTCTCGTTTGAATTTCGCGAGCCCCTGCGCGCGCCTAACCCCTTGCTGACCATGGACAAGGTCAGTGCCGGTTACCGAGTGGAAGACGAAGACACGCAGGCCGTGTCCGACAAGATCATTGTGTCGGGCATCAATTTTTCGCTTCAGGCCGGCCAGCGCATCGGGCTCCTGGGCATCAACGGCGCGGGCAAGTCCACGTTCATCAAGACCATCGCGGGCGAGCTGGCCACGCTGGGCGGCGACACGCAGTTCAACAAGGGCCTGTCCATCGGCTACTTTGCCCAGCACCAGGTGGAAATGCTGCGTCACGACGAATCACCGTTGTGGCACATGATGAAGCTTGCACCCACCGTGCGCGAGCAAGAGCTGCGCAACTTCCTGGGCAGCTTCAACTTCAACGGCAACATGGCCACCAGTTCCATCGCGCCTTTCTCCGGCGGCGAAAAAGCGCGCCTGGCGCTGGCGCTGATTGTCTGGCAGCGCCCCAACCTGCTGTTGCTGGATGAGCCCACCAACCACCTGGACCTGGAAACGCGTGAGGCGCTGACCACGGCGCTGGCGCAGTTCGAAGGCACCTTGATGCTGGTCTCGCACGATCGCCATCTGCTGCGCGCCACCACCGACGAGTTCATCATCGTGGCCGACGGCGTCGTCAAACCGTTCGATGGCGACCTGGACGACTACAAAGACTGGCTCTACAAAACCAAACTGGCCGCCAAAGCCGCCTGATCGCGTTACAATCCCGCGAATTGCCGGCAGGCGCCTTCGATGCGTCGCTTGCACGGCAACCTTCAACCCCGTCCCGCTGTACGCGGGACGAGTTTTTTCAGCGCTCGTAGATGACGATCAAAGACCAACTATTTCTCGCCAGCCAGTATCTTGCGCCGCATCACCTGGTGTCGCGCTTCTTCGGATACGCCTCAGACTGCCGGGAACCCGCGGTCAAGAATTGGATGATTTCGCGCTTTGTCCGCAAGTACGGCGTGGACATGCGCGAAGCCTTGCAAGAAGACCCGTTGGCCTACGACTGCTTCAACGACTTCTTCACCCGCGCGCTGAAAGACGACGCGCGCCCGCTCGACGATGAACCCGGTTCGGTGCTCTGTCCGGCCGACGGCGCCATCAGCCAATTGGGCGCCATCGAGCAAGGGCGCATCTTCCAGGCCAAGGGCCACAGCTATGGTCTGGTTGACCTGCTGGGCGGCGACGTGGAACGTGCCGCGCCGTTCCAGGGTGGTGAATTCGCCACTGTCTACCTGTCGCCCAAGGACTACCACCGCGTGCACATGCCGGTGGCCGGCACGCTACGCGAAATGGTGCATGTGCCGGGCCGTTTGTTCTCGGTCAACCCGCTGACCGCCCGCAACGTGCCGCGCCTGTTCGCGCGCAACGAGCGCGTGGTGTGCATATTCGACACCGAGCTCGGCCCCATGGCGGTGGTGTTGGTGGGCGCGATGATCGTCGCGTCGATTGAAACGGTTTGGGCCGGCTTGGTCACGCCTTTCAAGCGTCGCGTGAAGTCGGTGCGTTATGACGCCGCCGCACGCGCGCCGATCCATCTGGAGAAAGGCGCGGAGATGGGCCGCTTCAAGCTGGGCTCGACCGCCATTGTGCTGTTTGGTCCGAACCAGATCCGTTGGGCCGACACGCCGTCAGTGCTGGGCCCCGTGCGCATGGGTGAACTGCTGGCCCTGCCTGTCGCCCGGCCCTGACCCGCACCGGAATACGCTTGCACGCCGCTTGCACGCCGCCTGCAAGTTGATTCCAAAAAGCGAATAGGTATGTAGCAATCTATTCGCTTTCATCGATAAATCAGGGTTGTTAGATTACGGGCTTTTACCGGCCCGCCATGACTTCCAACGCCCTGCCCGTTCCTACGCCCGACAGCACGCCGACCACCAGCGCAGCCGCCACCGTGCCGCGCGCGCTTGCCCGCATGCTTAGCCTGGATGACTTTGAAGCCGCGGCGCGCAAGCGCTTGCCCCGGCCTATCTTCGGCTACGTGGCGGGCGCCGCGGAAGACAACCATTCGTTGCACGACAACCGCCGCGCCTTCGCCCAGTACGGCTTCGCGCCCCGCGTACTGGTTGACGTGTCACGCCGCACACAAAGCACGGAAATTTTCGGGCAAAGCTACGCCTCGCCGTTCGGTATCGCCCCCATGGGCATCAGCGCCTTGTCGGCGTACCGGGGCGACGTGGTGCTGGCCCGCGCCGCGCGCGAAGAAGGCATTCCCGCCATCCTCAGTGGCACGTCCCTGATTCCGCTGGAAGACGTGATCCGCGAAGCGCCCGGCACCTGGTTCCAGGCCTATCTGCCGGGCGATCCCGCAAAAATCGACGCCTTGGTCGACCGGGCACGCCGCGCCGGTTATGAAACCTTGGTATTGACCGTCGACATCCCCGTGTCCGCCAATCGCGAAAACAATGTGCGTACCGGCTTTTCAACGCCGCTCAAACCCAGCCTGCGCCTGGCGTGGGACGGCTTGACCCGGCCGCGCTGGCTGGCGGGTACCTTCCTGCGCACCTTGCTGGCTCACGGCATGCCGCATTTTGAAAATTCATTCGCCACGCGCGGCGCGCCCATCGTGTCCGCGTCCGTGCTGCGCGACTTCACCGCGCGCGATCACCTGAATTGGGAACATGTGGCGCGCATACGCCGCCAGTGGCCGGGCACCTTGATCATCAAGGGCATCCTGCATCCGCAAGACGCGGCGCTTGCGCGCCAGCACGGCATCGATGGCGTCATTGTGTCCAACCACGGCGGCCGCCAACTGGATGGCGCCATCTCGCCGCTGCGCGCGCTGCCCCGCGTGGTTGACGCGGCGGGCAGCATGACCGTGATGATGGACAGCGGCGTGCGGCGAGGTGGCGACGTCTTGAAGGCGCTGGCGCTGGGCGCGCGCTTTGTGTTCGTGGGCCGGCCGTTCAACTATGCGGCGGCGGTCGGCGGGCAGGCAGGCGTGGCGCACGCCATCCACCTGCTGCGCGCGGAAGTCGACCGCAACATGGCAATGCTGGGCATCAACAGCCTGCGGGAAATGAATGCGGACTTGCTCTGGCGTGACGGGCCCGGCGGCCACTGAACGGCCTGTTGCTGAACCGGACACGGCCGGGCAGCGCGACGCGGCATAGAATGGCGGTTCCCTGGCCTGCCTCCTACCCGCCGTGTCCCTACGCCAATCCTCGTTCTTCCTGCGCTTTCTGACACTGGGCGCGCTGGCCCACGTCTATGTCGGCGCGCGCTTGATCCCGGACGCGCAGTTGCCCGCCACCGGCGCGGCCGCCGCCATCATCGCCCTGCTGCTGTCGTGCATCCTGATTCCCATGGGGATGCTGGCTCGCTCTTCGGTGAATCCGCCTTGGGGCGACCGCATTGCGTGGGTCGGCCTGATCGCCATGGGACTGTTTTCGTCGCTGTTCGTCTTGACCGTCATCCGGGATGCCGCGCTACTGTTGACCTGGCTGGTGACGCTGCTGGCCAACGCCAGCCTGCCCTGGCTGGACCTGCGCCGCTACAGCGCGTGGGCGGTTGCCGCGCTGGCGCTGGCGGGCACGCTGGTCGGCTTCTACAACGCGCGCAGCCGGGCGCGGGTGGTGGATGTGGACGTGCCCATTGCCGGCTTGCCGCAAGACCTGGACGGCTTCACCATCGTGCAGATCAGCGACGTCCACGTCGGCCCGACCATCAAGAAGCAATACGTACAGGCCATTGTCGATGCCGTGAACGAGCTGCTGCCCGACGTCATCGCCATCACCGGCGACGTGGTCGACGGCAGCGTCGAGCACCTGGCCGAACAAGCCAGCCCGCTGGGGTCGCTGCGCGCGCCTTACGGCGTGTACCTGGTGACGGGCAACCATGAATATTATTCAGGCGCCACGCCCTGGATCGCCGAATTCCGCCGAATGGGCCTGCGCGTGCTGTTGAACGAGCATGCGGTCATCCACCCGTCGGGCTTGCCGATGGTAGTGGCGGGAGTGACGGATTTCGGCGCTGGCGCGTTCGATCCGCAGCACCGCAGCAACCCCAAGGCCGCGCTGGCCGGCGCCCCCGCCGACGCCTGCGCCAAGATCCTGCTGGCGCACCAACCGCGCAGCGCGGCCGCGGCGGAACCGCTGGGCTACAGCTTGCAGTTGTCGGGCCATACGCATGGCGGGCAGTTTTTTCCTTGGGGGTTCTTCGTGCGCTTCCAGCAGCCCTTCACGGCGGGGCTGCACCGGCTGGGCAAGATGTGGGTCTATACCAGCCGGGGCACCGGCTACTGGGGGCCACCCAAGCGGCTGGGCGCGCCGTCTGAAATCACGCGTCTGCGCCTGCGCACGGCGTCGGGGCGCGCCTGAATGGCAACGCGCCGAGGCGCTTAGTCCGCCTGCGGCGCGTTGTCGGGCAAGGGGCCGCGCTCCAGGTAGCTGGTCAGCGCGATGTCGCTGGTGGTGTTGGTGATGCCGTCAATCTGGTGGATGCGGGCCAGCAGCAGCTCCAGCGCCTGCGTGTCGCGCACCCGCACTTTCAGCAGCATGGCGCTTTTACCGGTGATGGTGTGGATCTCTTCCACCTCGGTCAGCTCGGCCAGGCCCAGCACCTGTTGCGTGATCGTCCAGTTGGCGGTGTCCACATGCACGAAGGCCAGCAAGGGCCGGCCGATGCGCGCGCCATCCAGCCGGGCGGCAATGCCTTTGATCAGCCCGTCGCGCTTCAAGCGCTTGACCCGTTCATGCACCGCCGGGGCCGACAGGTTCAATAATTTGCCTAGCTCGGCGTAGCTGGGCGTGGCGTCGTCCGCCAGCAACGTTAATAGTTTTCGGTCGCGATCGTCTAGGTCTGGCATCGGAATCAAGTTCTGCCTTACGGCATTCGGACTTTGATGGAATAAGGAAATATCGGCGTAATCCCTTATTTTATTCCAATAAAATTCGCGGCATGCAGAACCGTAGCAACCGACAACCACACCCCGCATCCTCCGTGCCCGCCTTGATGTTTGCCGTCAGTGTCGTGGGGTCCAACGGCTTGGCGCTAAGCCCCATCCTGACTGACGTGGCGCGCTCGTTTTCAACGTCGGCGCTGACCATCAGCACCGCCATTTCGGCCTACGGCGCGGCCACCGCCGCAAGCGCCTTTTTCCTGGCCGCGCGCATTGACCGCATCGGCATCCGCCGTTCGCTCTTGGGCGCCATGCTGGTGCTGATTGCGGCGCTGATCCTGTCCGCTACCGCGCCGCACTGGATCGTGCTGACCTTGGCGCAAGCCTTGGCGGGCGCGGCGGCGGGTGTCATCCTGCCCGCGGCCTATGGGTCAGCATCGCTGGTGGCGCCTGCCGGGCAAGAGACGCGCACGCTGGGGCGCGTGATTGCCGGGTGGTCGGTGTCCCTGGTGGCGGGCGTGCCCTTGTCCGCGCTGATCTCGGACGCCGTCGGCTGGCGCGCTACCTACGGCACCCTGGCCCTGTGCGCCACGATTGCACTGCTCGGCCTACGCAAGCTGCCGGAACGCCGCGCGGAAAATCCCGCGCCGCTGCGCCTGTCGCGCTTGCTTGCTCCGCTTTCCTATCGCGACGTGCCCGTGCTGCTGCTGGCGTGCCTGGCGTTCTCGTCCGCGTTCTACGGCGTCTACGCCTTCCTGGCCGACCACGTTCGCACGCTGTTGGCGCTAAGCGCCGGCAAGGTGGGCTTCATCGCCTTCGCTTATGGCGCGGGCTTCATGCTGGCGGGGTTTGCCGGCGCGCCGCTGATTGAACGCCTGGGGCCGCGGCGTGCCTTGCCGCTGGCCTTGGCGACCATTGCCACGGTGTATCTGGTGTTGTTGCCCGCTACGCACGCCTTGGCGGCGGTACTGGCCATTGCCGTGCTGTGGGGCGCCGCGTCACAGATCAGCCTGAACCTGCTGGTGTTGCTGCTATCGCGCGCACGGCCCGATGAACGTGGCGCGGTGCTGGGTTTGAATACCTGCACGACGTATCTGGGCGCCAGCGTGGGCACGGCGGTCGCCGGCACGCTGTACACACATGCGGGCTTTGAAGCCTTGGGCGTGTGCGCGTCGGCCGTCGTGGGCCTGGCCGCGCTGGGCCTGCATTGGCGCTTGAACGGCCGCCGCGCCGAACGGCGCGAGGCGGCGGCGTAACGTCCCTTCTGGACTACCAGGGGAACGTGATCAGGTCGCCGTACAAACGCTTCAAGGTCGTTTTGACCTCGGGCGAGTTCTGATAGATGGCAATGAACTTCAGCAAGCGCGGGTCTTGCGCCTTGTCGGGCGTGGTCACCCAGCGGATGGCGTAGCGGCGGATGCTGGCGGGGTCGGTGTTGTCGAACGCCAACCCATCCTTTTCGTTCAGGCCGGCCTGCTTGGCAAAGGTGGTGTAGGTGACCGACGCCGTCACGTCATCAAAGGTGCGCGCCGATTGCGAGCCTTCGATCTGCACGAACTTCAGCTTCTTGGGGTTGGACACCACGTCTTGCAGCGTGGCCTGGTGGGCCACGCCGGGCTTCAGCTTGATCAGCCCGATCGATTCCAGCAGCAGCAAGGCGCGGCCCGTGTTGACCGGGTCATTGGGCACGGCGATGGTCGCGCCGTCCGGCACCGTATCGCCCTTCTTCAGCTTCTTGGAAAACAGGCCGATGGTGGTGGAATAACCATAGGCGATGGGGGTCAGGTTCGCGCCCCGGCGCTGGTTGAATAGCTGCAGAAAGGGCTCGTGCTGAAAGAAATTGGCGTCGACCGAGCCATCGGCCACGGCGATATTGGGCAACACCCAATCATTGAATTCCACCAACTGCACATCCAGGCCTTCTTTCTTGGCCTGGGCAATGGCTTGTTCGGTGGCTTCGTTGGCCACGCTGGCAATCACGCCAATGCGCAAGGGCTTGTCTTGCGCGGTGGCCGTGGCGCAAGCCGCCACGCTCAGGGCCAGCACGGCCGCGCCGCGCGTCAGGGTGGAAAACAACGAATGCAAGTGCATGAAAGCCATCCAAAGGGAATGAAAGCCAGTGCGCGCAAACCATCGGCGCCCCGGCAAAGGGGGGGGCTGACTCGGCGCGCAGCCGCTATTGTGCAGCAGCTTGGCGGTGTGCCCGGCAATAGCCATTGTTGCGCAATGGCGATGGCTGCGCGCGGCGATACCGGACGGCATGGGACGACAGACCGCTGCCACATACGCAAACAGATTGACCCAGCACGTAAGCAAACGGCCGGGGTACTATCCGCCCAATGATGAACCCCACCGGAGCCCGCCGCGTGCAGAACCCTGTTGCCTTGCCTACCCAAATTTCCCTGATCGGCGCGCCCACGGATATCGGCGCGGGCGCTCGCGGCGCGTCGATGGGCCCGGAAGCCTTGCGCGTGGCGGACCTGGGTCCCGTGATCGAAGCGCAGGGGTTTGAAGTGATAGACCGTGGCAACCTCTACGGCCCCGCCAACCCTTGGCTGCCGCCCCACAATGGCTATCGCCATCTGGCGGAAGTTGCCGCGTGGAATCAGGCCGTGCATGACGCCGTCTACGCCGAACTCAGCCAGGGCCGTTTACCCATCCTGCTGGGCGGCGATCATTGCCAGGGCATCGGCTCCATCAGCGCCGTGGCGCGCCATTGCCGCGAAGCCGGCAAGAAGCTGCGCGTGCTGTGGCTGGACGCGCATGCGGACTTCAACACCCATGCGCTTACCCCCACCGGCAATATCCATGGCATGCCCGTGGCCTGCCTGTGCGGCTACGGCCCCGCCGAAATTACCGGCATGTCTGGACAGACGCCCGACATCGAACCCGGCTGGGTACGCCAGATCGGCATCCGCAGCGTGGACCAGGGGGAAAAGCGGCTGGTCCACGAAGCGGGACTGGAAGTGTTCGATATGCGCTATCTGGATGAAATGGGCATGCGCGCCACGATGGACGCCGCGCTGGCGGGCCTGGATGCGGACACGCACCTGCATGTGAGCTTCGATGTGGACTTCCTGGACCCCGGCATCGCGCCCGGAGTGGGCACCACCGTACCCGGCGGCCCCACCTACCGCGAAGCGCAGTTGTGCATGGAAATGATTGCCGACACGGGCTTGATGCGCTCGCTGGACGTGGTGGAACTGAACCCCGCGCTGGACGAGCGCAACAAGACGGCGGAAGTGGCCGTGGACCTGATCGAAAGCCTGTTCGGCAAATCCACGTTGATGCGCCGGGGCAGTTGAGCGCTTCGGCGCTTTCGCCTTTGCGCCTGGCCCTTGAATACCGGCTACCCCTCGCGGGCGCGCCGGATGGCTTGTGCGGCATTCTGCAAATGCGCCAGGTTCCGATCCCGCGCTTCCCACACGCGCGGCGTCGGCCCGGCCATGCATAGCGCGTACCATTCCCCGCCCAAATCCAGCGCCACGGCCAGGCCGGTCAGGTCCGCCACGCTTTCGCCCACGTTCGCCGCCCAACCCTGCGCCTCTACCCGCGCCACCTCGGCCAGCAAGGCCTCGCGCGTGGTCAGTGTGCGCTCGGTATGTCGGGTGTAGTCAGCGGCCGCCAATACACTGTCCCGTTCCGCTGCCGGCAACCGCGCCAGCACCGCCTTGGCCACCGCGCTGGTGTGCAAGGGCCGCCGCTCTCCCGGTCGCGCCGCGTAGTGCACGGGTTGCGTGGATTCCACCACGTCCAGAAACACCACGGCGCCGTCCTGGATCTTGCCCAGCATGACGGTTTCATTGGCCGCATCGCGCAAGGCCAGCAAATGCGGGCGGACATGCTCCAGCCAGGGGTCGCCAGACTGGATCAACGCGCTTAGCGCTTGCAGGCGCGCGGTGGGGTAATAACCGCCGCGCCGCCGCACCTCATACAAATAGCCGCGCGCAACCAGCGTGCGCACCAGCGCCAGACAACTGGACATAGGCGCGCCCAAGCCCTGGGCCAGTTCGGTCAGCGGCATCGGCCGCCGCGCCTGCGCAAAAAGTTCGATCAGATCCAACGTTCGGGCGACAAGCTTCACTTCCATGGTGGCGACCTTTTTCGCGGCGCTACCTGAGCAAAAACGACGAATCTGCTAGGTAATCCACTATGTTGACTTTTCATATGGGCGAACCTAAATTCTTGCACAGGAATTTAATTTCACATACAAGAATTCCACTTCAGCCGGCAGGATTCCGGCTGCCCCCTCGGCGGTTCCGCGTCATCACCAAGAACTCAAACAATCGGCTCGTTTGCGGGCCGGGGAGACAGACAGATGCGTATCAAACCCCTGTTGGCGGCCTCGGCCGCCACGATGGCCGCCTGCGCGGCGCAAGCTCAATCGGATGTGGTGCGCCTGGGCGTATCCAATGACCGATCGGGCATCTACTCGGATTTAGGCGGACAAGGTTCCGAGATGTCGGTGCGCATGGCCGTCGAGGACTTCGGCGGCAAGGTGGCGGGCAAGACCGTGGAAGTGGTGGGCGCCGACAACCAGAACAAGGCGGACGTGGCCTCGGCGCTGGTGCGGCGCTGGTTCGACACGCAAGGCCTGGTTGCCGTGGTGGACGGCGGCGCCAGTTCGGCCGGGCTGGCCGCGCAAGGCGTTGCCCGGGAAAAAGGCGGCACGGCGTTGATCAGCGGCGGCTTTGCGGGCGACTTCAGCGGCAAGCAATGCAGCTCGCTCAGCACGCAGTGGGCGCCCGACACCTACGCCCTGTCGAACGCCGTCGTGAAAAGCGTGGTGCAAGCCGGCGGCAAGTCCTGGTACTTCATCACCACCGATTACGTATTCGGCAAATCGCTGGAAAGCAATGCCACCCGTTTCGTGCAAGAAGCGGGCGGCAAGGTGCTGGGCAGCACGCGCCATCCGCTGGGCGCCCTGGACTTCGCCTCGTTCCTGCTGCAAGCGCAGGCCTCGAAGGCAGAAGTGGTGGGCCTGGCGAGCGCCGGGGGTGACCTTGTCAACCTGATCAAGCAAGCACAGGAATTCGGCCTGACCGGCGGCAAGCAGCGCTTGTTGACCTTCCTGACCTTCATCAACGACGTCCAGGCCATGGGCCTGCCCGTGGCGCAGGGCCTGACCTTTCCCACCGGGTTTTACTGGGACGCCGACGAAGACACCCGCGCCTGGACCAAACGCTGGCAACAGAAGATGGGCGTGACGCGCCCGCCGTCCATCGTGCAGGCGCTGAGCTATGTGGCCACCACGCATTACCTGCAAGCCGCGCAGGCGGCCGGCACCTTCGAGGGCGAAGCGGTCAATAAGAAGATGCGTGAATTGCCCATCACCACCAAGCTCATCAAGAATGCCCGCATCCGCCCCGAGGACGGCCGCGTCATCATGGACCTGTATCTGGTTGAAGTGAAAAAGCCCGCCGAATCCAAGTACCCGGGCGACTTCTACCGCATCTTGTCCACGGTGCCGGGCGACAAGGTGTTCGTGTCGTTGGCCGACAGCGAATGCCCCCTGATCAAAAAGTGAATATCGCGCCACGGCGCGTGGGTGTAGGCTGCTGGCTATAACAACCCCAAACGGAGACATCCCCATGAAGTGCTATTGCGTCGTCAACTTCCGCGAGCCCTTGCAGGAAATGGAGCAGCCCACGCCTACCCCCCAAGGGACACAGGTGCTGTTGAAAGTGCGCGCCGCGGGCGTCTGCCACAGCGATATCCACTTGTGGGAAGGCGGCTACGACCTGGGCCAGGGCCGCACCCTGGCGCTCAAAGACCGCGGCGTGTCGCTGCCGTTGACGATGGGCCACGAAACGGTAGGCAGCGTGGTGTCGGCCGGGCCGGACGCGCAAGGCCTGTCCAACGACAAGAACTACCTGGTGTATCCGTGGATCGGCTGCGGCAAATGCACGCCTTGCCTGGCCGGCATGGAAAACCATTGCAGCGCGCCCGCCTGCCTGGGCGTGCATCGCGCGGGCGGCTACGCCGACCACATCCTGGTGCCCCATCCCAAATACCTGATCGACATCGGCGACCTTGACCCCGCGCAGATCGCGCCGTACGCCTGCTCGGGCCTGACCACGTATTCCGCGCTGAAGAAGATCGGCGCGGACATCTACCGCGAACATCCCGTGGTGATCTTCGGCGCGGGCGGCCTGGGGCTGATGAGCCTGACGCTGATCAAGGCATTGGGTGGCGCGGGCGCCATCGTGGTCGACATCGACCCCGCCAAGCGCGCAGCCGCGTTGGAAGCCGGCGCGCTGGCCGCCATCGACGGCGCCGCGCCGGACGCCGCGCAGCAGATCATCAAAGCCGCGGGCGGCAAGCCGGTTCAGGCCGCGATCGACCTGGTCGGCGCGCCCGCCACCACCTCGCTGGCGTTCGACTTCCTGACCAAGGGCGGCAAACTCATCATCGTCGGCCTCTTTGGCGGGGCCTCGTCATGGCCGATCGCGTTGATTCCCATGAAGGCCATGTCCATCATCGGCAGCTACGTCGGCAACCTGGCGGAATTGCAGGAATTGATGGAATTGGTGCGCGCGGGCAAGGTGCCGCCCATGCCGGTGCACCGCCACGCGCTGGCCGAGGCCGACAGCGTATTGGCCGCGCTGCGGGCGGGCAAGGTAGTGGGCCGTGCGGTACTGACCACTGCTTGAAACCTGGTCAGGCGAAACAAAGGGGAGCCTTGTCGGCTCCCCTTTTCTTGTTCATGCGGCTTTCAAGCGCGGGTCGTACACAAACCGTTCGCGCCGCACCACCACGATATGTTCCGCATCCGGATGCGCCGGATTGATCAGCAGGTTGCAATCGGGCACGCCACGATAAGGCACGATGGCGCTGGGCAATTCAAGCAGCGCCGACACGCCGGATTCCACCCAGTTGTCGCCCACCGCCTGTGAAGCTTCGGCAAACGGCACCGCCTCCCAGAACGGGAAATCGCGCTGCAACTGGTTCACCGTCAACACCTGGCGGGCATCATGGATGGCGCGCGGCACGGCCACTTCAATCAGATAGCGATTGGCTTGTTCGGAGGCCCGCACGGCAAAATGCACCACGGTTTCCAGCACCGCCAACGCCACGCTGGGTGACGTATACACCACCGCCGTGCCCGGGCTGTTGTAGCGCCCGCCCACCGCCGCCGCCCCCGCGCCGCTCAAGTCATCGGCGCGGTACGTGCCGGCCGTGGTGCCGATGCGCCACAGGGAAATGAAATCGCTCATGCGTACACGCCGGCGGCCGCCCGGGCCAGGGTGTCTTCAACGATGCGGCTGCTGGCGTCCGAGGTCAGCAAGGACAACGGCTTGACGTTGCCCAACGCAGGCACGGGCGTGTTCAGCCACTGCACGGCCTCGTCGTCGCTGCCCAGCACCTGACGCGCCACGCGCGCTACGCGGGCCACGCGCGCCAGCCGGTCGGATTCGCCCAGCGGCAGCATCTGCCCTTCCCGGGTCCAGCGCGACAGCGATGCGGCCTTGACCTCGGTGATGGCCATGATTTCGGACTTGGGCACTTGCAGGAAATCGGCCGCGTCGTCCACCATCTGCGCGGGCAGGCCCCGGCGCACGTCGCGCGCCATATCGCTTAGCGGGCTGTCCACCAGCTCCTGGAACAACTGCTTGGCGCGCGCCGTTGCGCGGCGAGGCGGGCGGGTGGCGGCAGCGCCGCGCTTGTCTGCCGATTTTCCGGGAATGGCGATGGTCATCATGCGCTCCTGACTATATGTTCCAAACAGAATTTATGATATCCCGTTTGGAAATCCCGCCGCAAGCCGCAAAGCCACGCCTGTTCGCCCCGGCCTGCACCGGAATTGGGCATATCATAGGCGGCGTTACACACGATCACTTACAAGGACTGGCAATGACGGACCGGCAGTTGACGATACTTGCGGCGTTGAATCTCATGGTGGCGGTAGGCGCGGGCGCTTTCGGCGCGCATGGCCTCAAGCGCATGCTGACGCCAGAGCTGCTGTCCGTCTGGCAGACGGGCGTGCTGTATCACCTGATCCACGCGCTGGGCCTGTTCGTCATCGCACTGCTGGGCGCCCGCTTCGGTTCGCCCTTGCTGTCCGCCGCCGGCGTGGTGATGTTTGTGGGCATCGTCCTGTTCTCAGGCAGCTTGTACACGCTGTCGCTGACGGGCGTGCACTGGCTGGGCGCGGTTACCCCCTTAGGCGGAACCGCCTTCCTGGCCGCCTGGGCCATGGTCGCGCTGGCGGCCTACCGCGCCCAGGGCTGACCCTCATCACATCGTTCGCACGTCTCCTTTCCCCACGGCGGCAGGAACCGCCGCCCTTGCAGGTTTCCGATGTCTTCCTCATCTGTATTGCCCGCCGCCCGGGACCACTCCGCCTTCGCAGGCATCGCCTGTGTGGTGGGCGGCATCTTTTTTCTGACGCTTAGCGACGCCAACGCCAAATGGCTGGGCGAGCACTACAACCCGCTTCAAATCCTGTTCCTGCGCGCACTGATCGCGCTGCCTTTCGTGACGGCGCTGGCCTTGTGGCTGGGCGGCCGGCGTGTGCTGCGCACCACGCATCCCGGGCTGCATCTGGTGCGCGGCGCCATCAACGTCGTGTCGGCCTGTTGCTTTTATCTGGGCCTGCGCGCGCTGCCCTTGGCTGAAGCCACCGCCATCGCCTTCGCGGCGCCGCTGTTCGTGACGGCGCTGTCGGTGCTGATCCTGAAAGAGCGTGTGGACGGCAAGCGCTGGCTGGCCGTGCTGGCCGGTTTTGTCGGCGTGCTGATCGTGGTGCGCCCGGGCTCGGCGGCATTTCAGGCGGCCACGCTGTATCCCCTGACCACGGCCCTGCTTTACGCAGTGATGATGATCACCGCGCGCGGCATCAGCCGGGGCGAAGGCATGTTGACGACCACGTTCTACATCGTGCTGGGGCAATTGCTGTGCAGCGCGGTGGGCTTGCCCTGGGTATGGCAGACGCCCACCGTCGAGCATCTGCCTTACTTCGGCGGCATCGCGCTATTCAGCACGCTGGGGCTGGCGTTGATCACGCAGGGCTTTCGGATTGGCCCTGCCTCGGTCGTGGCGCCGTTCGACTACACCGGCCTGATCTGGGCCACGATACTGGGCTGGATTTTCTGGCGTGAAGCGCCCGACGCCTATGCCTATCTGGGTGCGCTCTTCATCGCGGGTAGCGGTGTGTACATCGCCGTGCGCGAGGCCCGCGCAAAGAGCAAGCGCCGCGGCAAGTCATAACGCCGCGGCCCGGGCGTTGCGCCCTTTGAGTCCGGCTATTCAGTCGGCGCGGGGAAATTGCGGCGCAATACCCGCGCCACATTCGGTTCCAGCGCCGCCTCGCGCGCCACCGCCGCCAAGGCCGGGCATTCCGCCTGGAACCACGCAGCCCCTGGACGCCACCGCGTCATGACAGTCACATACAGGTCCAACGCGGAAAACCGCCGGCCCAACATGTGGGGCGACCCGGCCTGCTGCTCAAGTTCCTTCCATAGCTCCGCGCGCCGGGTATGCACGCGCTCGCGCAGCAAGTCAGCCGCCGCGCCCTCGCCCGCCCATTGCGACGGAATATCGCCGTACGTGAACGTGGGGTACACCGCGCCGACCAGGCGCATCAGCACATTCAGAAAATACGCGCGTTCAGGCTTGTCGGCTGATGGCGCCAAGCCGGCCTGCGGCGCCACGTCGTTCAGGTGCAGAATCATCGCCGCGCTTTCTGTCATGACCTCGCCTTCGGGCGTGATCAGCGTCGGCACCTGCCCCAAGGGGTTCAGTTGCAGCAGGCGGTCGCGTTCGGGGCCGGGCTTCAGATAGGGCACGTCCGTCAACGTATGCGGCACGTTGGCCAGCACCAGCGCCATCTCGACAATGGCCGACCCGCACCCGGCCGATCCGATCAACTCGTAGGTCTTCATCGCTTACCCTCCAGATTGCACCGGCGCTACCCGCAGCAATTGGCCGGGCGAGGCGTCAGTCAGCACATACACATAGCCGTCCGGCCCTTGCCGCACGTCGCGTATCCGGCTCTTGCGGTCCACCAGCAGCCATTCCTGGCCCACGACACGGTTGCCGTCCAGCGTCAGGCGGATCAGGTTCTGATTGCCCAAGGCGCCGATGAATACCGAATTCTTCCAAGCCGGAAAACGGTCGGCATCGTAGAAAGCCATGCCGCTGATGGCGGGCGACTTTGCCCACCAGAACAGCGGCGGTTCCGTGCCCGGCGCGGTTTCTCCCTTGGCCTCGGGGATGCGCAGGCCCGAATAGTTGATGCCATGCGTGGCCAATGGCCAGCCATAGTTCTTGCCCGGCTGAACCAGGTTGATTTCGTCGCCGCCACGGGGGCCGTGTTCGTTTTCCCAAAGATCACCCGACCAGGGGTTGATCGCCATGCCCTGCGGGTTGCGATGGCCGTAGGACCAGATCTCGGGCCGCGCGCCGGCCTTGCCCACGAAGGGGTTGTCCTCGGGCACCGAGCCATCAAGCTTCAGGCGCACGACCTTGCCTTGCAATTTGTCCAGATCCTGCGCGGTGGGACGCTGGTTGTTTTCACCCAGCGCAATGAAAAGATGGCCCTTGCCGTCGAACACCAGGCGCGAACCGAAATGCAGGCCGGACGACAACTTCGGCATTTGCCGGAACAGCACCTTGAAATCTTCCAGGCCGCTGGCATCGTCCGACAGCCTGCCCCGGCCAACCGCCGTACCGCTCTTGTCGCCATCGGATTCGGCATACGACAGATACACGTACCGGTCCTTCGCGAAGTCCGGCGACAGCGCCACATCCAGCAAGCCGCCCTGCCCGCGCGCGGCCACCTTCGGCACCCCGGACAGCGGCTTGGACAAGCCGCCCGGCGTACGCAGCAAACGCAGCGTGCCGGGCCGTTCCGTGATCAACATTCCACCGTCAGGCAGGAACGCCATGGCCCAGGGATGGTCCAGGCCACCCACCACCGGCGTCACACGCGCGGCCACGGAAGGCGGTTCCTGGGATGCATGTGCAGGCTTGGCCAATACCATGGCGCCCGCCATGAGCAGCGTTGAAACCGAAAAAAGTGAGATCGCGCGCGTGCTCGCGGCGGTGCGTGACTGCATGGACATCTCCGGCGGCAAAGGGCTGAATGCGGGGGCGGCGGCTATGACAAGCTGGCGCGAAGCGCCCAGCGGGTGGCGTACCATAGCGCCCAGGGACGGGAGCCTCCCGTTCTTCCTTTCCGGAGACCCCATCGCATGAAACTGTACTACATGCCCGGCGCGTGCTCGCTCGCTTCCCACATTGTTCTTGAGTGGGTCGGCCAGCCCTACGAAACGCACCAGCTCAGCCGTGAAGCGCTCAAGGCCCCTGAATTTCTGAAGGTGAATCCGCTGGGCGCCGTGCCCGCGTTGACCGATGGCGACTGGACCCTGACGCAGAACGTCGCCATCCTGGAATACATTGCCGAACAGGCGCCGCAAAGCAAACTGCTGGGCGATGGCAGCGCGCGCTCGCGGGCGGAAGTGCGCCGCTGGCTGGGCTTCATCAATTCCGACATCCACAAGACGTTCTCGATGATCTTCGGCGCGTCCCGCTTCCTGGGCGACGAAGGCGCGCAGAAGGAACTGGCCGGCTCGGCCTCCAAGCTGCTGACCAAGCTGTTCTCGCAAATCGATGCGCAACTGGCGGGCAAGTCGTACCTGGCGGGCGACGCGCCCTCCATCGCGGACGCCTATCTGTACGTGGTGCTGCGCTGGGCGCGCGCCAAGGAAGTGGACCTTGCCGGTCAAGACAATCTGGCGGCATTCGAAAAGCGCATGGAAGCCGACAAGGGCGTCCAGGCCGCGCTGAAGGCCGAAGGGCTGTAAAGCGGGTAAGCCAAACGGGGGGAAGCCTACTGGCGAACTAGCCCAGGCTCAGCCCGCATCTGCTTCCCCTTCCAGCGTCTTCTTCACTGCCGCCAGAAACCGCCGCGCCAGCAATGGCGGCGCGCTCAGGTTCGAATACGTGGCCCACACCTCGACACTGGCTTCGGGCGCGATGGGCCGCAACACCATATGCGCCGACTGTTCGGTCGATACGCACCAGGTGTCCACCAGCGCCGGCCCCAGGCCTTGCTGCACGAACGAACACGCGGTGACCGGTGAATGCACTTCGATCGCCGCGGCATGGCGCGGCCCGTCGCCAAAAAACGGTTGCAGCGCGCGTCCCAATGGCGTGTCGCGGGGGTAGCCGATCCAGGCGGCGGACGAGAAATCCTCGGGCTGCACCACCTTGTGGCTGGCCAGGGGATGGGCCGGCGGCATCACGCACACCACGGGCACCTGCGCCAGGCGCACGGACGTCAGGTTGGGGTGATCGGGCGGCTGCATCGAAATGCCGATATCCGCCTGCCCCGACAAGAAGTACGCCGCCAACTCATCGAACGTGACGCTGCGGTAGTCCACCCGCGCACCCGCGTTGCGGCCGCGAAAGCGCTCAAGCGCCATCGGAATCAAGCGCTGCCCGAAGCTGGCGCTGGCCACGATCTTCAACATGCCCGCGCCGGACTGCCCCAGGCTGGCGGCCAGATCGTTCACGCGCTGGATGCCGCCATACACCAGCTCCACCTCGGCATACAGCCGGCGCGCCTCGGCCGTGGGCGACAAACGGCTCTTGACCCGTTCGAACAAGCGATAGCCCAGGCGGCTTTCCGTCAACGCCAGCACCCGGCTGACAGCGGGCTGCGACACATGCAGCATGCGCCCCGCGCTGCTGATGGACCCCGACATCATGATGGCCCGAAAAACCTCGATCTGACGCAGGTTCAGCGGGCGCCCCGCGCTGGGACCGACCTCATCCGCATAGCCTTCTACATCCACTTTTATTCCCCTTGACCAATAACGGCGGATTATAGGATTGCCACATTTTTCGATGATGCAGTGCCGCAACGCGGGTGTAATCTGCGCCCGTCACCACAACAAAACAAGGGGAATACCACCATGCATCGCACCTTCTTCCGCAGCGTATCCGCGCTGGCGCTCAGCGCCGCCCTGATCGGCACCGCCTCGGCCGCCGGCACCTATCCCGACAAGCCCATCACCTTCGTGGTGCCCTCGGCCGCGGGCGGTTCGCCCGATGTGCTGTCGCGCCTGATCACCACGCAAATCGCCAAAGACACCGGCGCCACGATGGTGATTGAAAACCGCCCGGGCGCGGCCGGCAACATCGGCATCTCGCTGATCAAGCGCGCCGCCGCCGACGGCTACACCGTGGGCTACGGCAACATCAACACGCTGGCCGTGAACCGCTCGCTGTTCAAGCGCCTGCCCTATGACGTGGACCAGGACCTGACCCCGGTCGCGCATATGTTCGACCTGTACAACGCGCTGATCGTGCCGGCCGAATCGCCCGTCAAAAGCGTGCAAGACCTGATCGACCGCGCCAAGAAGGAACCCGGCCGCCTGTCCTACGGCGCATCGGGCGTGGGCACCACCGGCCACATGGGCGGTGAACTCTTCAAGAGCATGGCCAAGGTGGACGTCATGTTCATCCCGTACAACGGCGGCCCCGCCGCCATCCAGGACCTGCTGGGCGGCCGCCTGGACTACCTGTTCGTCAACACCTCGGAAGCCGCGCCGCTGGTTGCCAGCGGCAAGGTGCGCGCCATTGGCGTCAGCAGCCTGAAGCGCCTGGCGCTGATGCCCGACGTGCCCACGCTGGATGAATCCGGCTTGAAGGGTTATGAAACCGTGGCCTGGGGCGGTGTTGTCGCCCCCAAGGGCACGCCGCCGGAAGTGGTGACCACGCTGAACGCCGCCATCCAGAAAGCACTGCAAGCTCCCGAAGTGCGTACCGGCCTGGCCACGCTGGGCGCTGAACCCGCCACCGGCTCGCCGCAGGAATTCAAGCAATTGATTGATCGCGAAACCGCCAAGTGGAAAAAGATCATCGACACCGCTGGCATCGAAAAGCTGGACTAAGCACTCATGACCTTGCCCACCTTGCAGGCTGACTTCATCGTGGCGGGCGCCACGCTTATCGACGGCTCGGGCGGCCCCGCCCAGCCGGGCGACCTGGCCGTGCTGGGTGAGCGCATCGTGGCGGTGGGCAGCTTTGCCCACCCCACGGGCGTGCCGGTGATAGACGGGCGCGGTCAGGTGCTGGCGCCCGGCTTCATTGATTCCCACACCCACGATGACGGCTATCTGCTGGCGCATCCCGACATGCTGCCCAAGGTGTCGCAAGGCATCACCACTGTCGTCACCGGCAACTGCGGCATCAGCCTCGCGCCGCTTCAGCGCGACAACATTCCGCAGCCGCTGGACCTGCTTGGCCCCGCCGAGCTGTTCCGCTTTGCCACGTTCCGCGCCTGGATGGACGCGCTGCGCAGCACGCCCGCCGCGGTCAACGTGATTCCGCTGGTGGGTCACACCACCTTGCGGGTGGCCGTGATGGACGATACCTCGCGCGCCGCCAACGACATCGAACGCGCCGCCATGCGTGGCCTGCTGCAAGAAGCGCTGGACGCGGGCGCCTTCGGCGTATCCACCGGCACCTTCTACCCGCCCGCCAGCGCCGCGCCCACCGATGAAATCATCGACGTTTGCCTGCCCTTGAAGGCAGCCAAGCAAGTGGGCCGCCCCGGCCTGTACGCCACCCACCTGCGCGACGAGGCCGATCACATCGTGCCCGCCATGGAAGAGGCGCTGCTGATTGGCCGCGAACTCGATTGCCGCGTGGTGTTCTCGCACCACAAGCTGGCCGGCGAACGCAACCACGGCCGCACCCGCGAAACGCTGGACCTGATCAACCGCGCCGCCGCCAGCCAACCCGTCTGCCTGGACTGCCACCCCTACCCCGCCACGTCCACCATGCTGCGGCTGGACCGCGCGCGGCTGGCCAGCCGCACAATGATCACGTGGTCCAAAGGCTACCCCGAGGCCACCGGCCGCGACTTCGCCGAGGTCATGCAAGAGCTGGGCCTGGACGACGAGGCCGCCGTCGCCCGCCTGGCGCCCGCCGGCGCCATCTACTTTCTGATGGACCCCACCGACGTCAAACGCATCTTCGCGCATCCGCTGACGATGGTCGGCTCTGACGGACTGCCCTTTGACCCTCACCCGCACCCACGCCAATGGGGTACCTTCACCAATGTGTTGCGCACGATGGTGCGCGAACAGCAACTGCTGTCCTTGGAAGCGGCCATCCACAAGATGACCGGCCTGGCGGCTGACCAATATGGCATCGCCGGGCGCGGCCTGCTGCGCCAGGGTTATCATGCTGACCTGGTGCTGTTCGACCCCGCCACCGTGACGGATACGGCGACGTTTTCAGCTCCCATTCAGGCAAGCCAGGGCATCCACGCGGTGTGGGTCAACGGCAAGCAGGTCTGGGACGGGGAACAAACCAGCACGCAACGCCCGGGCCACGTATTGACGCCCGGTGATGCATCAGTTCGGAGTACATAAAGTGAACACGTTTTCCCAGGGCTGCTACCTGGGTGTATTGGGCGGAATGGGGCCCATGGCCGGCGCGGCCTTTGCCCTACGCCTGGCGGCGCTGACGCCCGCCGCGATTGACCAGCAACACATCCCCACCTTGTTGCGCAACGATCCCCGCATTCCCGACCGCTCCAGCGCCTATATGGCCGGCGGCGAAAGCCCCCTGCCCCATATGGTTCAAGGCGTGCGCTTTCTTGAGGAAGCCGGCGCGCAACTGATCGCCATCCCGTGCAACACGGCCCATCTCTGGTACGCCGACATCGCGGCCAGCACGGGCGTGCCGGTGCTGCACATCATTGAAGCGGTCATCGACGACCTGCGCCGCCTTGGCCTGCCACTTGGCCGCATCGGCCTGATGGGCACGGCCGCCACGCTGAAACTGGGCTTGTACCAAAAGCACCTTCAGGCGCAAGGCTACGAGTGCCTCGTGCCCGACGACGACGAGGTCGAACGCTACTGCATGGGGTCCATACGCGCCGTCAAGGGCAACCGCCTGGAAGAAGCCTTCGCCCCCGCCGCCGAGTGCATTGCCCGCCTGAAGGCGCGCGGCGCCGACGCCGTGGTGCTGGGCTGCACCGAACTGCCGCTGGCGGTGCCGCATGCGCTGCGCCCCAGCCTGGGCGTGACGCTCACGGATTCGATCGACGCGCTGGCCCGCGCGGCCATCGCACATTACGAAGCGGACCTGGCCAAGCAACGCATCGCCGCCTGAACGGCGACGCGCAACCCCGCGCGAAGGCAAAAAAAAAGCGCATCTTCCGATGCGCCCGAATTTCCCTTCGCGGGGAAGCCGTCAACGTAGTGCTTATCCGCCCAGGTAGGCCTTGCGGACTTGATCGTTGACCAGCAAATTGGCGCCCGTGTCTTGCAACACAACGCGACCGTTTTCCAGCACATAACCGCGATCGGCCACGCCCAGCGCCTTGTTCGCGTTCTGTTCCACCAGGAACACCGTCACGCCCTGCTCGCGGATCTCGCGGATGATGTCGAAGATCTGCGCGATCACCAGCGGCGCCAGGCCCAAGGTGGGTTCGTCCAGCAACAACAAGCGCGGCCGAGTCATCAGCGCGCGGCCGATGGCCAGCATCTGCTGTTCGCCGCCCGACATCAACCCCGCGCGTTGCGCCGCGCGCTCTTTCAAGCGCGGGAACAAGCCATAGACGTGGTCGATGCCCGCCTCGATCTCCGAGCGCTTCGAGAAGAAGCCGCCCATCATCAGGTTTTCGGCAACCGTCAGGTCTTTGAACACCCGCCGGCCTTCAGGCGAAATGGCGATGCCACTGCGCATGATGTGGTGCGTGTCCTTCTGGGTGATGTCTTCGCCATCAAACGTGATCTTGCCTTCACGCGCCCGAGGGTTGCCGCACACCGTCATCAATAGCGTTGTCTTGCCGGCGCCATTGGCGCCGATCAGCGTCACGATTTCGCCCTGGTTCACTTCCACCGACACGCCGTTCAATGCCTGAATGGCGCCGTAGTACGTGTGTATGTTTTCCAGCTTAAGCATCATTCCTCCCCCAGGTACGCTTTGATCACGCGCTCGTCGTTGCGCACCGCATCGGGGGTGCCCGTCGTGATGGGCTTGCCGTGTTCCATGACGAGGATACGGTCGGAAATGCCCATGATCAGGCTCATGTCGTGCTCGATCAGCAGCACGGCCACGCCGAATTCGCGCCGAAGCTGGTCGATCAGCGCTTGCAGATCGCGCTTTTCCTGCGGGTTCAGGCCGGCTGCCGGCTCGTCAAGCATCAGCAGGCGCGGCTTGGTGATCATGCAGCGCGCGATTTCCAGGCGGCGCTGGTGCCCGTAGGCCAGGTTGCCGGCCTCGCGGTTGGCAAACTCACGCAGCCCCATGAAATCCAGCCACTGCGCCGCACGCGCCAGCGCATCGGCTTCCGACTGTCGATAGCCCTTGAGCTTCAACAGGCCGGGCAGCAGCCGGGATTCCACCTGGGTGTGCTGGGCCACCAACAGGTTTTCCAGGACGGTCAACTGCTTGAACAGCCGCACGTTCTGGAAGGTGCGCACCAGCCCGTGGCGGGCCACCTTGTGGCTGGGCAAACCGTTGATCGGCTTGCCGTCCATGATGATTTCGCCCGCGGTGGGCGCATAGAAGCCGCCCACGCAATTGAACACCGTGGTCTTGCCGGCCCCGTTGGGGCCGATGATGGCGAACACCTCGTCGGATTTAACCTCGAACCCCACGCTGTCCACGGCCAACAGGCCGCCGAACCGCATGGTGAGTCCGGATACTTTCAGCAATGCCTCGCTCATTTAGACAGCTCCACGTGGGGACGCTTCATGGGCAACAACCCCTGCGGACGCCACATCATCATCAACACCATCACCAGACCGAACATCAGCATCCGGTATTCGGCGAACTCGCGCGCCAGCTCGGGCAAGACGGTCAGCAAGATGGCCGCCAGAATCACGCCCACCTGCGAACCCATGCCGCCCAGAACCACAATGGCCAGAATCAGCGCCGATTCAATGAAGGTAAACGACTCCGGGTTCACCATGCCCTGACGCGCTGCGAAGAACGCGCCGCCAAAACCGGCGAACGTGGCGCCCAGCGTGAACGCCGACAGCTTGATGCGCGTGGGGTTCAGCCCCAGCGAGCGGCATGCGATTTCATCTTCGCGCAACGCTTCCCAGGCGCGGCCGACCGGCATGCGGATCAGGCGCGTGGACACGGCAAGCGTAATCAGCGCCAGCAGCAAGGCCATCAGATACAGATAGATCACCATGTGCTGGTTGTTGAAGGTCAGCCCGAAGAAGTCATGGAACGTCGTGCCGCCTTCCGTACTGGCACGGCGCGACATTTCCAAACCGAACACCGTGGGCTTGGGAATACCGGAAATGCCGTCCGGGCCACCCGTCAGCGTGTTCAGGTTGATGAGCAGCAGGCGGATCATTTCGCCAAAGCCCAAGGTCACGATAGCCAGATAGTCGCCCCGCAGCCGCAGCACCGGAAAGCCCAGCACGAAACCGAACAAGGCCGCCATCGCGCCCGAAAACGGCAGCGCTTCCCAGAAGCTCCAGCCGCCCCAGTGATACAGCAGCGCGTACGTGTACGCGCCCACCGCATAGAAGCCGACAAAGCCCAAGTCCAGCAAGCCGGCAAAACCCACCACGATGTTCAGGCCCAGGCCCAGCATCACGTAGATCAGCACCAGCGTGGCAATGTCGACCGAGCTGCGGCCTGAGAAGAATGGCCACACCACCGCTATCGCCAGCAGCAACAGCATCAGCCCCTTGTGGGTCTTGGCGGGCGCCGCCGGCAAGGTCGGCAGCGCCGTTTTCAGTTTGCGGAACGGCGCGGCGATCCAGGGCCGCAGCATCTGGAAGGCGAACACCACGGCCGCGGCAAGCGCCACCAGCCCCCAGTTCGGTTCCATCGATGTGCGCGCGCCCTGACGAATCAGTTGCAGGCCAAACACCGGCGTAACGATCACCGCCGTCAGCACGGCCGCCATCGTGGCGTTTTTAAGATTGTTCTTAGACATCAGACTTTTTCCACCTCAGGTTTGCCCAGCAGCCCGGTGGGACGGAACAGCAGAATCAGGACCAGCAGCGAGAACGCCACGATGTCCTTGTACTGCGACGAGATATACGCAGCCGCAAAGGTCTCGGCCAAGCCCAGCAGCACGCCGCCCAGCATCGCGCCGGGGATGCTGCCGATGCCGCCCAGCACCGCCGCCGTAAAAGCCTTGATGCCGGCCAGGAAGCCGATGAAGGGATTCAGCTTGCCGATGGTGATGGCGATCAGCACGCCGCCCACCGCCGCCAGGATGGCACCCATCACGAACGTGAACGAGATCACGCGGTTGGTGTCGATGCCCAGCAGATTGGCCATGTGCATGTCTTGCGAGCAGGCGCGCGAGGCGCGGCCCATGCGGGAATACTTGATGAACAGCGTCAGGCCGATCATCAGCACCACCGTCACCACGATGATCATGATGCGCGAATACGGCACCGTCACGTCGAAGTCGGATCCCATGTGGAACTGGACGGCGCCGGATACCAGCGAGGGCACGGCCATGTCGCGCGCGCCTTGGCCCAGGGCCACCCAGTTCTGCAGGAAGATCGACATACCGATCGCCGAGATCAGCGCCACCAGGCGGGGGCTGCCTCGCACGGGCCGATAGGCAACCCGCTCGACCGAAAAGCCATACACGCCGGTCACGGCAATGGCCACGAGCAACATGGAGGCAATGATGAATGGCATCGGCAAACCGCTATTGGTGCCGATGGCCGTCAAGGTGACCAGGCCCACATAGGCGCCGATCATATAGATTTCGCCGTGGGCGAAGTTGATCATCCCGATGATGCCGTAGACCATTGTGTAGCCGATGGCGATCAACGCGTAGATCGCGCCCAGGGACAATCCGTTGAAGAATTGCTGGGTAAGTTGGGGTATGAGGTCAGACATTATCTAATGCTCCAAATGGTTCCGGCCCCGGTGGAGAGACCCGGAGCCGGAAACCTGGGCGGTTTTTCTAAGGGCCTGTGGTCACCGCTTGCCGGCCGCACAGCGCTTTTGGCGCTTCGCTACGCGGATTACGGCACAACGAAGACAACAGGCCCTACACGCCGGCACCGCGCCGGCGGATCGCGAGTTTACAGCTGGGTCTTTTTACCGTCCTTATCCCACTTGTAGACGGCAAATTCGAAGTTCTTCAAATCGCCCTTGGCGTCGTATTCGACCTTGCCGATGCCGGTGTTGAAGGTGGTCTTGTGCATGTAGTCCGCGACCTTGGCGGGGTCTTCGCCCACGGCGTTGATGCTGTCGACCAGGATTTGCACGGCGGCATAGGCCGGCATCTGGAAGGCGCCGTCCGGATCGCGCTTGGCGTCCTTGAAGGCCTTCACGATGCCTTCGTTGCCCGGCAGCTTGGTGAAGTCAGCCGGCAGCGTGACCAGCAGGCCCTCGATGGCCGGACCGGCAATGGCCACCAGATCCTGGTTGGCAGTGCCTTCCGGACCCATGAACTGCACCTTCAGGCCTTGTTCACGCGATTGGCGCAGCAGCAGGCCCAGTTCGGGGTGGTAGCCGCCGAAGTAAACCAGGTCCACGCCCGCGGACTTCAGCTTGGTGATGATGGCCGAGTAGTCGCTATCGCCAACGTTGATGCCTTCAAACAGCGACACATTGACGTTCTGCTTGGCCAGCGCGTCCTTGACCTGGGTGGCGACCCCCGAGCCGTAGGTTTGCTTGTCGTGCAGGATGGCGACGTTCTTGGGCTTGAGGGTCTTGGCAATGTAGTTGGCGGCGTACGGACCTTGCTGGTCGTCGCGGCCAATGGTGCGGAAGAAGAAATGCGGCTTGATGGTGTCGGTCACCAGCGGCGACGTGGCGCCCGGGGTGATGCCGACAATGCCCTCTTCCTCGTACACCTTCACGGCGGCCACGGTGACGCCCGAGCAAGCATGGGCCACGGCGAACTTGGCGCCGGAGTTGACCACGCGGTTGGCGGCCGGAACAGCCTGCTTGGGTTCGCAGCCGTCGTCGATCAGGATAGGTTCAAGCTTCTTGCCCTTGACGCCGCCCTTGGCGTTGATGGTCTCGATGGCGGTCAAGGCGCCGGCCTGGATCTGGTCGCCATATTGGGTGTTGGGGCCGGTCATGGGCTGGGGAATGCCAATCTTGATGGTGTCGGCGGCGTGTGCGGCGCCCGCCAAGGCAAGTGCCCCAAGCGCCATGGCTACCGGGGTAAGGCGATTCAGAAACTTCATGCGGAGTTCTCCAGCGAGGTTTTGAGCGGCTCTGATTGAAACGGCTTGTCGGGTGGATACCCCGCCATCCGTATCTCGCGTCGCCGGCTTCTTGGGCAAAAACACGGTGTGGGCGGTATTCTGGGAGCAAGCCGACATACTGTCACTGCGTGTAATCCCCAATATTTCCCGGCAAACCTTTAATCGTGACGCATCAGCTTTGCAAACCCATGAAAATACGGGAAATTTGCTGAATTTGCCTTCGGTTCCGACTGGCACACTTGATGCATTTGTGCGCCAACCGATATATGAAAAATCATTAATACACTGTTCGAATACGCATTTAAATACAGTGCTTACGCCGGACTTACGATTAATGATTATTGGGTTAATGAATTCCGCATAATCCACTGCCAAAAAAAAAGCGCGCATCGGGCGATTACCTCGCCACGATGCGCGTCCTTTTCCGTATCCAGCGTCAGGCGTTGGCCGGCTTGGCCAGGTTCCACATCAGCGCCCGGAACGGCGCCAGCATGCTGATGTTGACGACGAGCTTGACCGCCAGGTCGCCCAGCAACCAGGTTGTCCAGGGCGCGCCAGTGGCCGCGAAGGCCACGCTGAAGAACACAGCGGTGTCCAACACCGCGCCCAGCACGCCCGATACCAGCGGCGCGCGCCACCAGCGTTGGTCACGCAAACGGTCAAAGACCTGGATATCCACCAACTGCGCGCAGATATAAGCCAGGCCCGACGCCAGTGCAATACGCGGCGACGCCACCCAGAACGACACCACCAACGCCGCCGCAAAGCCGAACCAGACGACGCGGCGCGCGGCCGACGGCCCGAAGCGCCGGTTCAACACGTCGGTAACGAGAAAGGCGACGGGGTATGACAGGCCGCCCCACGTCAACCAATCGTTAAGCGGCACCTGCACCAGAATGTTCGAGCCCACCACCACCAGCAACATGCACAGCACGGCAATGCCGAACTGCGCACGACTCATCGGCGGAAAGAGCTGGCTTGCCTTGGTCATTGCCCGAATTCCTCGGCCAGCTCGCGCGAACGGCGCGCCGCGGCGGCCATGGCGTCTTCCACGATGCCGGCAAACCCTGCCGCGTCAAAGGCAGCCAGCGCCGCGGCCGTGGTACCGCCCTTGGACGTGACCCGCTCGCGCAGCACCGACAAGGGGTCTGACGATTCGGTCGCGAGCTGGGTCGCGCCCGCAAGCGTGCCCAAGGCCAGTTGCTTGGCCTGCGCCTCGGTCAAGCCGACCTTCACGCCGCCCGCCACCAGGGCCTCAAGAAACAGGAACACATACGCCGGGCCGCTGCCGGACAATGCCGTCACGCCATCCAGCGCGGCGTCGTCCGCCACCCACACCACCTGCCCCACGCTTTCCAAGAGGCTCGCCGCCAATGCGCGATCGGGTTCGCTGACGCCATCCAGCGCAGCCAGGCCGGTCACGCCCGCGCCCACCAGTGCGGGCGTATTGGGCATGCAGCGCACCAGGCGCTTGAACGGTGCGTCAGGGGATCCCAGCCAGCCCGCCAGCGTGTCCGCGCGGATTCCCGCCGCCACGCTTACCACCAAGGTGTCGTCTTGCAGCCACTGACGCGCGGACGCCACAACATCTTTCATGTTCTGTGGCTTGACCGCGAACACCCAAACGCGGCACCGGGCCAGGGCTTCGTCCGGAGCCACAGCGGTCGTCATGCCACGCGCCTGCCAGGCCGCGTGGCTATCCTTATTTATGTCAATGACATGGATGCTCTCGGCGGGGCATACTTTGCCAGCCAGACCGGAGGCCAAAGCGGCCGCCATATTGCCGCCGCCAATGAACGCAATCGAAAGTTCGTTTTTCATAGGGCGGCATTGTAGTCGGTCGGATCCGCTGGGGAAAAAAAAGAAAATGTTCGTTCGCGCCTGAAACGCACAATTTGACAGGCGTTTGCAGTGATGTGAAAGTCACGGTTTTGTCACAAACAATTCATAAGGTGTCGTGTTTTCCGTGTCCGGACAACCCGGTCACAACACGCCCATCAGGAGCAACCTCATCATGCGATCCCACCGTATTGCTTTAACCTTCGCCGCCGTCATGGCCGCGTTCGCGGGCGCGTCCGCGCATGCCGCCACCGAAATCCAGTTCTGGCATTCGATGGAAGGCGCCCTGGGCGACCGCGTCAATGGCCTGGTCGAAGATTTCAACAAGAAGAACCCTGACTACCAGGTCAAGGCGATCTACAAAGGCAACTACGGCGAATCCATGAATGCCGGCATCGCCGCGTTCCGCGCCGGCAACGCCCCGGACATCCTGCAAGTGTTCGAAGTGGGCACCGCCACCATGATGTACGCCAAGGGCGCCATCAAGCCGGTGCAGCAGATGTCGGAAGAAGCCGGCAACCCGATCGATCCGAAGGCGTTCATCGGCGCCGTGGCCGGCTACTACTCGTCGCCGGACGGCAAGCTGGTGTCGATGCCCTTCAACAGCTCGACCGTGGTTTTCTACTACAACAAGGACGCCTTCAAGAAGGCAGGCCTGGACGCCGACAATCCCCCCAAGACCTGGGAAGAGCTGGCCGCCGCCGGCCAGAAGCTGAAGGCCGCGGGCCAGGAATGTGGCTACACCACCTCGTGGCCGTCGTGGACCCAACTGGAAACGTTCTCGGCCTGGCATAACGTGCCTTACGCCACCAAGGACAACGGTTTCGGTGGCCTGGACGCCCGCATCGCCATCAACACTCCGCTGCACGTACGCCACCTGGAAAACCTGGCCAAGCTGGGCAAGGAAGGCATCTTCATGTACGGCGGCCGCGGCGACGAGCCGAACTCGCTGTTCATCAGCGGCAAGTGCGCCATGATCACCGGCTCGTCCGGCCTGCGCGCCAACATCGCCAAGAACGCCAAGTTCGAATTCGGCACCTCGACCCTGCCTTACTACGCCGACGTGAAGGGCGCGCCGCAGAACACCATCATTGGTGGCGCATCCCTGTGGGTCTTCGCCAACAAGAAGCCGGAAGTCTACAAGGGCGTGACCGCCTTCTTCCAATTCCTGGCCTCGCCTGAAATCGCCGCGCGCTGGCACCAGCAGACCGGCTACGTGCCGGTCACCAAGGCGGCTTACGAGCTGACCAAGAAAGAAGGCTTCTACGACAAGAATCCGGGCACCGAAGTCGGCGTGAAGCAGTTGAACGTGGAAACCACCGCACAATCGCGTGGCCTGCGCCTGGGCTTCCTGCCGCAGATCCGTGAAATCGAAGACGCTGAAATCGAACGCATCGTGTCCGGCAAGGTTGCAGCCAAGGACGGCGCCGACAACATCGTCAAGCGTGGCAACGAGTTGCTGGAAAAGTTCGAGAAGAGTGTAAAGTAGCGCCCTTTCCGGGATTCCGTCGGGTGATTGCGTCACGGCATTTCTCTTGCGTGTCAATGACTTAACGGCCAATCCGGATACGAGCGCAAGGCTTAAAGCCCTGGTTTTCTTGGGGCTTTAAGCCTATCGTATTTTTATGAAAGCGGTTTCAAGCGGCGGTTAATCCAACCGCCGCTTTTCTGTACCTTGGGTACCCCCTATGGAAAAACGCGTTGTCTTTGGGCATAAGACCCTGCCCTATCTGCTGCTGTTGCCGCAGTTAATCATTACCGTGGTCTTCTTTTTCCTGCCCGCCGGACAAGCCATGTGGCAGTCCATGCGGCTTGAAGATGCCTTCGGCCTGTCGTCCGAGTTCGTCGGACTCGACAACTTCATGGAACTGTTCTCGCAACAGGCTTACCTCGATTCCTTCCGCGTCACCGCTGTCTTTTCGATACTGGTGGCTGTCGTGGGTCTGGGCGTGTCCTTGCTGCTGGCCGTCATGGCCGACCGCGTGATTCGCGGCGCAGGGATGTACAAGACCCTTCTGATCTGGCCCTACGCCGTGGCGCCCGCCGTCGTCGGCGTGCTGTGGCTGTTCATGTTCTCGCCTTCCGTGGGCATCCTGGCCGTGGCGCTGCGCAACACCGGCGTCGACTGGAACCCGCGCCTGGACGGCAACCAGGCCATGATGCTGGTGCTGGCCGCCGCCGTCTGGAAGCAGATCTCGTACAACTTTCTGTTCTTCCTGGCGGGCCTGCAATCTATTCCGCGTTCGCTTATCGAAGCCGCCGCCATCGACGGCGCCAGCCCGGCGCGCCGCTTCTGGACCATTGTGTTCCCGCTGCTGTCGCCCACCTCGTTCTTCCTGCTGGTCGTCAACATCATCTATGCCTTCTTCGATACCTTCGCCATCGTGGACACCACGACGCAAGGCGGTCCTGGCACGGCGACCTCGATCCTGGTCTACAAGGTGTACAGCGACGGCTTCCGTGGGCTGGATCTGGGTTCGTCCGCGGCCCAGTCCGTGATCCTGATGTTCATTGTGGTTGCCTTGACGGTCGTACAGTTCCGGTACGTCGACCGCAAAGTGCAGTATTGATTTTGTTCGAGGCTAATAACAATGGTTGAACGCCGTCCCTGGCTGGATATTCTGGCCCACGTCATTCTGCTTTGCGGCGTGGCGATGGTGGCATTTCCGCTCTACATCACTTTCGTCGCGTCTACCCAGACCGCTCAGGAAGTGGCGCAAGCGCCGATGTCGCTGATCCCCGGTCCGCACTTTGTCGAAAACTACATGCAGGCGCTGTTTGGCGGCTCGTCCGGCGGTTCGTCGGGCGCCCCCGTCGGCCGCATGATGTACGTCAGCCTGATCATGGCGCTGTCGATTTCCATCGGCAAGATCGCGATCTCGCTGCTGTCAGCTTTCGCGGTGGTGTATTTCCGCTTCCCCGGCCGCATGTTCTTTTTCTGGATGATCTTCGTCACGCTCATGCTGCCCGTCGAAGTCCGGATTGCGCCGACCTACAAGGTCGTGGCAGACCTGGGCATGCTCAACAGCTACGCCGGCCTGACCTTGCCGCTGATCGCCTCGGCCACCGCCACCTTCCTGTTCCGCCAGTTCTTCCTGACGGTTCCAGACGAGCTCATCGAGGCCGCGCGCATCGATGGCGCGGGCCCGGTGAGGTTCTTCTTCGACGTGCTGCTGCCGTTGTCCAAGACCAGCATCGCCGCCCTGTTCGTGATCCAGTTCATCTACGGCTGGAACCAATACCTGTGGCCCCTGCTCATCACCACGCAGGAAGACATGTACCCCGTCGTCATCGGCATCAAGCGGATGATCAGCGGCGGCGACAGCGTGACCGAATGGAACATCACCATGGCCACCGCCATGCTGGCCATGATTCCGCCGGCGCTGGTCGTCATCCTGATGCAGAAATGGTTCGTCAAGGGTCTGGTCGACACTGAAAAGTGACGCTTGCCCACCCGCACCCACCCGAACACGACTCCGAACACGAATAAACATGGCTACTCTCAGCTTCCGTAACGTCAAGAAAACCTATGCCGGCAACGTGCCGGTCATTCATGGCATCGACATGGATGTGAAAGACGGTGAATTCATCGTCATCGTCGGGCCGTCCGGCTGCGGCAAGTCCACGCTGATGCGCATGGTCGCCGGCCTGGAATCCGTGACCAGCGGCGACATCGTGATCGACGATAAGGTCGTCAACACGCTGGAACCCGCCGAACGCGACATCGCGATGGTGTTCCAGAACTACGCGCTCTACCCGCACATGACCGTGTTTGAAAACATGGCCTATGGCTTGAAGATCCGCAAGTTCTCCAAGGACGAGATCAAAAAGCGCGTGGACATCGCGGCGCAGATCCTGGAACTGGGCCACCTGCTGGACCGCCGCCCGCGCGCGCTGTCCGGCGGCCAGCGCCAGCGTGTGGCCATGGGCCGCGCCATCGTGCGTGAACCCAAGGTGTTCCTGTTCGACGAACCCTTGTCGAACCTGGACGCCAAGCTGCGCGTGGCGATGCGCCTTGAAATCATGAAGCTGCATCGTCGCCTGGGCACCACCAGCCTGTACGTAACGCACGATCAGGTCGAAGCCATGACGCTGGCGCATCGCATGATCGTCATGTACCAAGGCGTGCCCGAGCAGATCGGAACCCCCATGGAAGTCTTTGAAAAGCCCGCCTCGACCTTCGTGGCCGGCTTCATCGGCTCGCCCCCGATGAACCTGATGGAAGTGCAGGTGGCCGGCGACGGCACCGTGCAGACGACCGACGGCATGGCGCTGGAAATCTCGCCGCTGCAAGTGCCGTCCCAAGTACGCGGCCGCAAGATCATCATGGGCATGCGCCCCGAGCACATGCTGCTGAACACGCAAGGCGTGCCGGCCGAAGTTGAAATGGTCGAAACGCTGGGTTCGGAACAACTGGTTCATTGCCGCTGCGGCAAGAGCACGCTGGTGGTGCGCTGCACGACGCGCCAGTTGTCGGAGGCCTCGGCCAAGGTGGGCGATCGCGTCAATGTCGGCCCGGACGGCCGCCATCCGCTGCATTGGTTCGACGCCGAATCGGGTCGCCGGGTGCAGGGTCTCTAAACCGTAAGCCATAAGCCATAAACCCGCCACGGCGATCGCCTGGTGCGGGTGCCAGGCAAAAGAATCGGGCCGCAAGCCATGTCATTGGCTTGCGGCCCGATTCACATGCAGCCGGCGGCGTGCAAGCGCGCCACCGTGTCACTGCATTACCGTCACTGCATTACTTGTAGACGGTCTTGGAACCGTCCTTGTGCCAGGTGAACACGTCGAACTTGAAGTTCGTGAGGTCACCCTGCTTGTTCCACGACACCTTGCCGATCGGCGTGTCGAAGGAATTGGCATGCAGGTACTTGGCAACCTTGGTCGGGTCATCGCTGCCCGCGCCCTTGATGCCGTCGGCGATGACCTGGGTGGCCGCGTAGGCCGTCATCTGGAAGGCGCCGCTGGCGTTGCGCTTCTTGGCTTCAAAGGCCTTCACGATGTCGGCGTTGGCGGCGTTCTGGGTAAAGTCGGCCGGCAAGGTCAGCAGCATGCCTTCAACGGCGTCGCCGGCAATGGCGTTGATGTCGGGGTTGCCCGTGCCTTCCGGACCCATCCACTTCGCCTTCACGCCCTGCTCGGCCGCCTGGCGCAGCAGCAGGCCCATTTCGGGGTGGTAGCCACCGTAGTAGACGAAGTCGACGCCTTGCGCCTTCAGCTTGGTGATCACGGCCGAATAGTCGCTGTCCCCGGCGTTCACGCCTTCAAAGATAGCGACAGGCACGCCGCCCTTTTCCAGGTCATTCTTGACTGCCGTGGCGATGCCCTGTCCGTACGACTGCTTGTCGTGTAGCACGGCAGCCTTCTTCGGCTTGATTTTTTCCAGGATGAACTGGGCAGCGGCGGGGCCTTGCTGGTCGTCGCGGCCGATCGTGCGGAAGATGAACTCGTAGTTCTTGCCGTCCGTGACTGCCGGCGCCGTGGCCGACGGGGTCACCATCACCACGCCTTCGTTGTTGTAGATGTCGGCGGCGGCAATGGTTGCGCCCGAGCACACGTGACCCACCACGAAACCGATCTTGCTGTTGACGACGCGGTTCGCCGCAACCGGGCCTTGCTTGGGCTCGCAGCCGTCGTCGATCACCACCGCTTCCAGCTTCTTGCCGTTCACGCCGCCCGCGGCATTGATGCGTTCAATGGCGGTGTCCACGCCTTCACGGACCATGTCGCCGTATTGGGTAACGGCGCCCGTCGTGGGGCCGACTACACCGATCTTGATGGTTTGCGCGTGGGCTCCCGCGGCAAACGTCAGGCCGGCGGCAACGCCAAGCGCCGCAATGACCGGGGTCAGACGAAATGTTGGCTTCATGAGTGGACTCCTCTAGTTGCTTGTAATCGTTGGTTTTCGTATCGGGCGGACGCCGGAAGTACGTATGATCACGCCCCGCTACGGTGCTTTTGCACGGCAAGCATACACTGAAAAAACCCCGCTTTTGGAGCCCATCCGGCCCGAGTTCCGCCCCTCGGCGCGCCGCCGGTGCCGCCTCTTGCAGGCGCGTCGCGTTATATCCCAAGAGGCATATGCAATAGACGATTTATTCGTTTGAGTTACTAACGCTGCGCGGCATCATGGCCGCCATGAGACTCCAACCGATCATCGTCCCCGGATGGAAAAACTCCGGACCCGAACACTGGCAATCGCGCTGGGTCAGCGTGCTGCCTCATGCCGTGCGCATCGAACAGCGCGACTGGGAAAATCCGGAGCCCGCGCAATGGGTGTCCACGCTGGCGGGCGAAGTCGACCGGGCGCGCGCTCCGGTGCTGATCGTTGCCCATAGCCTGGGCTGCCTTATCACCGCTTGCCTGCCCGTCCCCTTGCGCGCCAAAGTGGCCGGCGCCCTGCTGGTGGCACCCGCCGACGTCGAACGGCCCGACGCGCCGGCTTGCCTGCGCGGCTTCGCGCCCATTTCCCGCCAGTCGTTGCCCTTTCAGAGCGTGGTCGTTGCCAGCGACGACGACCCCTATTGCGCCCTCGAGCGCGCCCGCGCCTTTGCCGAAGATTGGGGCAGCCGCATCGTGGTCCTTTCCGGGGCCGGGCACATTAATGCCGAAAGTGGTTTGGCGGATTGGCCTGACGGCCTAAAAATATTCGCCGCACTGCGTCGACGCGCCGCCTGGCGTATTACCACCCCCGCCCCGCGTATCCCACCTGTTCCCATCTGCGGAATGTTCTGAATTACGTCATCTGACTTAATTCCCCGTTTTTCCTTCCCAACGCTTTTCAGCCCTTAAGTCGCCAATCTCTGATTTTGCGACTTAGGGGCTTTTATCGTTCTTTTACCGATATTTTTCAAATGATATGGTTACTTAGCGAACTTTCCTATGGTTTGTTGATATTAGAAGCTTCTTGATTAATCTTGCGCCAGACAAGTTACAGGCGATTGATATGCTAGCGCGCAGCAATCGTGGGGAATTCAAAATCGATGCAGGTAAACCCCTAAATTCCAAGTTGATTCGTCGCCACAGTAGACATTCCGGCATCAATACCGCGTGCGGAATTACTTAATATCATTCAGCAGAAATCATATTGTTCCTATGATCGCCCGCATGTTCTTTATTCAAAGAACGGTCGCAGGGAACAGTCGAAGCCCGCCGGAGAAGGACATTGCATGGCTAAGCGCGTCGCCGTAATCGGACTCTCGTTCCGGTTCCCCAGCACAACCACGGACAATTATTGGGCGGCGCT